>DATJFI010000075.1:0-70555 GCA_035495715.1 Casimicrobiaceae bacterium | reverse complement strand
ATGTCGAAGCCGTCGCCGTCGCAGAAGCAATCGACACCGGCCGCGGCAGGCGAAGGCGAGCCGCCTGCGTTCACCGACGACCCGCTCGGCTACAACCGGGCGCGCCGGGAATGGGCGAAGAAGCTCGACATCGACCCGTACACGTCGAACCCGGTGCTGCGGCGGCTCCTCGACGATGCCGCGCGCGCGACGTTCGCCGGCAATTTCGCGGTCGGGATGGCCGTCGGCGCCGTGGCCGCGCCGCTTCAGTACGCGACGGATTTCGAGACCACCGTCAAGGACAGCGTGTGGGATCAGCCGCCCGGCGACCTCGCGAAGCGCAACGAGGAAATGATGAAGCGGATGGGCGTGCCTGCGGACGTCGGACGCGCGTTCCTGCGCAACCGCTGGTTCACGCCGACGCTGCAAACCGCGCTCGTCGGCGGGCTCGACAAGTTGAATGGCGTGAGCGGACGCGATGCGCTGATCCGAACCGCCGCATCGGTAACCGGCGAGGTACCGGCGCGCTTCGTCGTTCGCTGCGTGGCATTGCTCGCGATTGCGCACCGCGAGGCGCCGCTCGTACGGTTGCGGATGCGCGGCATCGTGCCGATCGGCGAGGCGAAGGACCATTCGCTGGTCGCCGCCGCAGCCGTCGATTACCTCTATTGGAGCGAGGAGGCCGCGGCGTTCGCGAAGGCGCCGGATGTCGCGGCAGCGCACCGGCTCCTGCTCGTGCAGGGACAGGCAAGCGACCGTGCGGCTGACGAATTCCGTCGCGCCGGCTGGACGTTGCGCACGGGCGTCGGTCGCAACCGTTGATTCGAGGAGCATCGATGAAGGTTCCGTTCGTTCGCTGCGCGATCCTCGGGAGTGCGCTCGTCGCTGCCACCAAAGCGAATGCTCAGCAAAGCGCCGGCTGGCAATTCGAGGCGACGCCGTATCGCTGGATGGCCGGCATGCAAGGGGACGTCGGCGTCGGGCAGCTCACCGTCGAAGGCGCGCAGGCGAGCTTCGGCGAATCATGAAATCGCTTCGCGCGGGATTCATGGGCGCGTTCGAGGCGCGCAAGGATCGCTTCGGCGTGCTCTTCGACGCGATCTACATGCAGCTCGGCCAGTCGAGGCCGGCTACGTCGACGTTGGCGGCGGCGGCTCTGGTTTCACGTAACAGGCGCCTGCCGGCGCGAACTACGCGATTTCCCCGACGATGACCGCCAAGTTCGGTTACCGGTATCTGAAGGTCGACTATCACCGCGACAACTTCCTGTACGACGTCGCGACAGGCGGGCCGAACGCGGGCATCGGCTTGCGGTTTTGACGCAAGCGTTACGTCATTCAACGAAAGGCAGATCGCATCATGGCTGATCGCAAGTCATCGGAAGTCGACACCAAGCGCCGCGACGCGCTGAAAGCAATCGGCACGGGCGCTGCGGCGATGTCGATGGGCGGCGAATGGATCGCCGACGCGTCGGCCGCGACACCGGGCGAGTCGCCCGCCGCGCCGGGGCGCGGCAGCGCATCGGGTCCCTTCAACATCCTCTTCATCCTGACAGACCAGGAGCGCCTTTTCCGGGCCGGCGAGCTGCCGAAGGACTTGCGATTGCCGGCACACGAGCGCCTGACCAGGCGCGGCACGGTGTTCGAGAACCACCAGATCAATTCGTGCGTGTGCACGCCGTCGCGCTCCGTCGTCTACACCGGGCGCCACATCCAGCAGACGAAGATGTTCGACAACACGAATTTCCCGTGGATCAGCAGCATGTCGACGGACCTGCCGACCGTCGGCGACTTGCTGCGCGAGGCGGGCTACTACACCGCCTACAAGGGCAAGTGGCACCTGACGAAAGAATTCGAGACCGTCAACAGTCTCGGCACGCCGACGAAGATCTTCACGCAGGCAATGGAGGCGTACGGCTTCTCGGACTACTTCGGCATCGGCGACATCATCGGGCACGACCGTGGCGGATACCTGCACGACGGCATCATCTCGGCGATGGGCGTCAACTGGCTGCGCGGCCGCGGCACGGATCTCGCGGCGCAGGGCAAGCCGTGGTTTCTCGCGGTGAACCTCGTGAACCCGCACGACATCATGTTCTTCGACACCGATCGCAAGGGCGAGCGAGTGCAGAACCGCAACATCCTGGGAAACATCCGCCCCGAGCCGACGACGCCGCTCTACGCGAACCAGTGGGCGTTCGACCTTCCGCAGACATATCACGAAGCGCTCGACGCCCCCGGACGGCCACCCGCACATCGCGACTATCTGAAGTCGCACGACGGGCTCGTCGGCCACATCCCGAACGAGGAATGGCGCTGGCGCAGGCGTCACAACTACTATCTCAACTGCCTGCGCGACGTCGATCGCAACATCACGCCGCTGCTCGACGAGCTTGACGCGCTCGGCTTCGCGTCGAACACGATCGTCGTGCTCACCTCGGACCATGGCGACCTCGACGGCGCGCATCGGCTGCACTCGAAGGGCGCGACCGCTTACCGCGAGCAGAACAACGTTCCGCTGATCGTCGTCCACCCGGCGTATCCGGGCGGGCGCCGTTGCAGCGCCGTCACGACGCACGTCGACATCGCGCCGACGCTCGTCGGACTCACGCCCGCCAGTTCGGAGAAGAAGGCATCGATCACGAAGGACCTGGCGGGCAAGGACTTCTCGTCCCTTCTCGCCGCACCGGATCGGGCATCACGAAGCGCCGTGCGCGACGGCGCGCTTTTCTGCTACAACATGTTCGCCTACATCGACGGCGACTTCATGGAGAAGGTGGTCGCCATGCTGCAGCAGCCCGACGGCAAGGCGCAGCTTCAGGCGGCAGCGAAGGAAGGCGCGTTGCGCCCGGACCTCGGCAAGCGGGGCGCGATCCGCAGCGTGTTCGACGGCCGCTATCGCTTCACGCGGTATTTCTCCCCGAAGCAGCACAACGTGCCGGCGAACCTCGATGCGCTCTTCAAGCTCAACGACGTCGAGCTCGTCGACGTCGAACGCGATCCGCTCGAGCGGCACAACCTCGCGCTCGAGCGCGACAAGCACGGCGAGCTGCTGGAAGCGATGAACGCGAAGCTCAACGCGATGATCGCGAAGGAAGTCGGCGAGGACAACGGCCAGATGCTGCCCGGCGGCGTCGACGCCGGATGGGTCGCGACGGGCGCGGTCAACGACGTGTGAGCGCTTCCCGGGATCACGCGCTGAGGCGTAGGGAGTGCCGGCAGAGAGACTCGAACTCCCGACCAACGGTTTACAAAACCGCTGCTCTACCAACTGAGCTATGCCGGCGTCTGAACAATTCTAGCGCCGCGCGGAAAGCCAGGGCGGGACGGCGAGGGGACGCGCGCCTACTTGACGAGCTGCAGATGCGAGGGCCGCTTGCGGCCAGGGTCGCCGAGCTTCGGCGAGGCGTCGAGGTCGCGCTGGCCGCCGCTCGACGCTAGCGCCGCGACGGGATCGTCGGGCGCGGAGAACGAGAAGCCGTATCCCGTCTCCTTGGCGAAGATGCCGATCACCGCGCCGATCGGCACCGCGACCTCCTGCGACGAGCCGTTGAAGCGCGCGGTGAACTGGATCCACTGGTTGTCGATCGTCAGCTTGCGCGTGGCGGTCGGGCTCACGTTCAGCACGATCTCGCCATTCTTCACGAAAGCGGCCGGGACGCGGGTCTGCGGATTGACGCGCACGGCGAGGTAAGGCGTGAGCCCGTTGTCGGCGCACCATTCGCAAATGGCGCGCACGAGGTACGGTTTGGCCGACTGCTCTGACATGTCGAAAATATACGCCCGCGCCAGCGTCACGCGCACGAGTCGCCTTAACCCCGGGCGCACCGCCGGGAGGCCGCTGTTGCGCGGCCGACGACAAGGTGGGGCGGCGGTCTGTGCGTTACAGCGGGTGGAAACTGTCGAAGCGCTTTACGTTTTGTCCGAAAGAAGCGGTCCGGTAACGCTTGCAAGCAAGCGCGATGCCTACTTCCGCATCCCGCGCTCCGCCGAGGTCAGCGCCTCGGAGAACGCCGGCCGCGCGAAGAGCCGCTCGGCGTACTTCATCAGCGGCGCCGCCTGCTTGGGCATCTGGATGCCGTAGTAGTCGAGCCGCCACAGGAGCGGCGTGATCGCGACGTCGAGCATCGAGTAGTCCTCGCCGAGCATGTGCTTGTGCTTCGTGAACACCGGCGCGATCTGCAACAGCGCGTCGCGCACCTGCGAGCGTGCCCGGTCGCCCTGCTTCTGGTTGCCGCTCTCCAGCGCGTCGATGTGGATGAACAGCTCCTTTTCGAAGCGATGCAGGAAGAGCCGCGCGCGCGCCCGCATGACGGGGTCGGCCGGCATCAGTTGCGGGTGCGGAAAGCGCTCGTCGATGTACTCGTTGATGATGTTCGACTCGTGCAGGACGAGATCGCGCTCGACGAGGACCGGCACCTGGTTGTACGGGTTCATCACCGCGAGGTCCTCGGGCTTGTGGTCGAGGTCGACGTCGATGATCTGGAAGTCCATCCCCTTTTCGTGGAGCACGATCCGACACCGCTGGCTGAACGGGTCGGTCGTGCCGGAATAAAGGGTCATCATGGGGTTTCTCCTGGTCGCGAACGATACCGGAGCCCTGACGCCCCGCCATGCGCGCCGGGCATCAAGGGCTCCGCGCCCACCGAAAGGTCAGTGCAGGTCTTTCCAGTAGTCGCGCTTGAGCGCGTACGCGAAGACGAAAAGAACGCCGAGGAACAGCAACACGACGATGCCGAGGCGGATCCGCGTGTTCCTCACCGGCTCGGCCATGTAGTCCATGTAGTTGACAAGGTCCGTCACGAACGCGTCGTACTGCGCGCGCGTCATCGAGCCCGCCTCTCCCGGACCGATCTGGAGCACCGCGTAGTGCTCCTTCGGCAGCGCCTCGAGCGACGAGAGACCCTTCACCGCGATCATGCCGGCGATCGCCTTTTCATGCCCGTCGTAGTCGGTCTTGACGAGCTTGCTGACGCCGCCCAACTGCCACAGCACGTTCGGCATGGCGACGTTCGGGAACACGAGGTTGTTCCAGCCGCTTGCAGTGGTGTCGTCGCGGTAGAAGCCGAGCAGGTAGCTGTAGAGCCAGTCGGCGCCGCGGATGCGCGCCTCGACCGACAGGTCGGGCGGCGGGTTGCCGAACCAGGCCTTGCCGTTGGCAGCCGTCATCGCGACCGTCATCGTTTCCCCGACCTTGTCGCTCGCGAACATCAGGTTCGACGCGATCTCCTCGTCGGTGAGCCCGAGATCCGTGAGCCGGTTGTAGCGCATGTACTTCGCGGAATGGCACGTCAGGCAGTAGTTGACGAAGTTGCGGGCGCCGCGCTGCAGCGACTCGGTGTCGAGCCGGTTGACGGGCGCGCGCAGCAGCTGCATGTTCGATTCGGCGCCGAGCGCGGTCAGCGAGACGCCGGCGAGGAGCGCGAAGAGCAGTCCGCGGAAACAGCGCCTCATGGCCTCGGCCTCATTGAACCAGCTCCGCATGCATATCGCTCTCGCCCTCCTTGGACGCGCATCGCCTTACGCGGTGTCCTCGTTTCAGGCTCCCAAGCTCGCGCGTCGCCGGCCCTTCGAGCCTCGGCTCCGCCTTCGGCGTCGCCCGCCGCGCTCACTTGTCCCGCCGCGCTCATGGCCACCGAACCCTCGTCGGCTGCGGTTTCGTCTTGTCGCGCACGGTGTACCAGGGCATGAGCAGGAAGAACAGGAAATAGACGATCGTCAGGATGCGGGCGACGACGGTGGCCTTGTCGGCGCCGTAGAACGGGAACGTGTCCGCGAACTGTCCCCACACCGTGATCGGCACGGTGCCGAGGTATCCGAGGATCAGGAACGTGACGACGAAGGCCGCGAGCCAGGCCTTGTATAGGCCGCCGCGGTAGCGGATCGACTTCACCGGCCCTTTGTCGAGCCACGGCAGGAAGAAGAAGATCAGCACCGAGCACGCCATCACGATCACGCCCCACACCTGCGTCTCGAGGAACGACGGCACCGCGCGCAGCATCGCGTAGTACGGCGTGAAGTACCAGACCGGTGCGATCTCCGGCGGCGTCTTCAGCGGATCGGCGGGAATGAAATTGTTCGCCTCGAGAAAGTAGCCGCCCATCTCGGGCAGGAAGAACACGATCACCGAGAACACGGCGAGGAAGACGACGACGCCGACGATGTCCTTGATCGTGTAATACGGGTGCGAGTAGATGCCGTCGAGCGGCAGCCCCGTCCGCGGGTCCTTCGGCTGCTTCTTGATCTCGACGCCGTCCGGATTGTTCGAGCCGGTCTCGTGCAGCGCCATGAGGTGCGCGCCGACCAGCGCGAGCAGCACGAGCGGCAGCGCCGCGACGTGGAACGCGAAGAAGCGGTTCAGGGTGACGTCGGAGATCGTGTAGTCGCCGCGGATCCACACCGAGAGGTCGTCGCCGATCACCGGGATCGTCGAGAACAGGTTGACGATCACCTGCGCGCCCCAGAACGACATCTGCCCCCACGGGAGCAGGTAGCCGAAGAACGCTTCCGCCATCAGCGCGAGGTAGATCAGGCAGCCGAAGATCCACGTGAGCTCGCGCGGCTTGCGGTAGCTGCCGTACATGAGCCCGCGGAACATGTGCAGGTAGACGACGACGAAGAACAGCGACGCGCCCGTCGAGTGCATGTAGCGGATCAGCCATCCCCACGGCACGTCGCGCATGATGTACTCGATCGACTCGAACGCTTTCTGGGCGTCCGGCTTGTAGTTCATCGTGAGCCAGATGCCGGTCACGATCTGCAGCACGAGCACGAGCGCGGCGAGCGAGCCGAAGTAGTACCAGAAGTTGAAATTCTTCGGCGCGACGTACTTGCCCCACTGGCTGTTCCAAAGCGACGTCAGCGGGAAACGCTCGTCGACCCAGGCGATGAACTTGCTCATTGCACGCTCTTCTCGACGCTCATTTCTTCGGGTCCTCGCCGACCACGACCTGCGTGTCGGACGCGTAACGGTACGGCGGAATCACGAGGTTCGTCGGCGCGGGGACGCCCTTGAACACGCGTCCGGCGAGATCGAACTTCGATTGGTGGCACGGGCAGAAGAAGCCGCCGAGCCACTCCGGCCCGAGATCGGCCGGCGCGACTTCAGGACGAAACGTCGGCGAGCATCCGAGGTGCGTGCAGATGCCCACGGCCACCCACAGCTCCGGCTTGATCGAGCGCGTCTCGTTCTTGCAATACTTGGGCTGTTGCGGAACGTCGGATTTCGGGTCGGCGACGCGCGAGTCCATCTTCGGCAGCGAGTCGAGCATCGCCTTCGTGCGGTTCAAAAGCCAGCACGGCTTGCCGCGCCACGCGACGTTGATCTTTTGTCCGGGCTCGATCTTGCTGATGTCGACCTCGATCGGCGCGCCGGCGGCCTTGGCGCGCTCGCTCGGGAAGAGGGACATCACGAAGGGTGTTGCCGTGGCCGCCACACCGATGCCGCCGACGACGGAGGTGGCGCCGATGAGGAAGCGGCGCTTGTCCTTGTTGAGGATCGCCTCAGTTGCCATCCATGCCTTTCGTTACCGTACGCCGGACGCCGGCGCGTCCCGCAAAAACCTGCAATTATACGGGATTCCAATGGCGAAGTTGAAGCCGCGCACGGAACTTGCACGCTTCTCGGCAATGCCGACAAGACGCCATGCACGCGGCGCTCTGTCGCGGCTCGCCGGATCGGACGTGCGGGCGCCCGACTATAATCGCCGTTCAACGAGTCGAAACGTGCTCAGGAAATTCTGGCTCCTGTTTGCGCAGGCCTGCACGCTTTGCGTCGCGGCGCTCTTCGTGGTCGCGACGCTGCGACCCGACCTCTTGCCACGTCTTGCCGGTAAAAACAACCGGGTGGTGCTGCTGCAGCAGGCGGGCGGCACGATCGCGGCGCCCGGGGCGACGAGCTACGCGGAGGCGGCACGCAAGGCGATGCCCGCCGTGGTCAACATCTACAGCAGCAAGGCGGTGCGCAGCCGCAATCCGCTGCTCGACGACGACGTCCTGCGCCGCTACTTCCCCGACCTCGCGCAGCGCGTCCCGGCGCGGCAGGCGACGAGCCTCGGCTCCGGCGTGATCGTCTCGCCCGACGGCTACGTGCTCACCAACCACCACGTCGTCGACGGCGCCGACGACATCGAGCTCGTGCTGGCCGACGGCCGCGAGCTGCACGCGAAGGTGCGCGGCGTCGACCCCGAATCGGACCTCGCCGTGCTGAAGACCGACGGCGAAAACCTGCCGACGATCACGTTCGGGTCGATGGACGACCTGCACGTCGGAGACGTCGTGCTCGCGATCGGCAATCCGTTCGGCTTCGGCAACACGGTGACAATGGGCATCGTCAGCGCGCTCGGCCGCAATCACCTCGGCGTCAACCGCTTCGAGGACTTCATCCAGACCGATGCGCCAATCAATCCGGGCAATTCGGGCGGCGCGCTCGTCGACACCGCCGGGAATCTCGTCGGCATCAACAGCACGATCTTCTCGCAGTCGGGCGGCTCGATGGGGATCGGCTTCGCGATTCCCGTTTCGCTCGCGCGCGACGTGCTGTCGCAAATCATCAAGCAAGGCGAGGTCACGCGCGGCTGGCTCGGCGTCGAGCCGCAGGCGATCACGCGCGACGCCGCGCAGGCGCTCGCGCTCGCGCGCACCGACGGCGTCATCGTGCGCGCGCTGCAGCGCGACGGTCCGGCCGACCGCGCGGGCATCCAGGTGCGCGACGTGATGATCGAGGTGGGCGGCAAGCCGACGCCGGACGTTCCGCAGCTTCTTGCGCGCATCGCCGAGCTGCGTCCTGGTGCCACGGCGCGCGTGCGCGTACTGCGCGACGGCAAGCCGCTCGACATCGACGTCAGGGTCGCGAAGCGGCCGCGGGCGGATACGCCTTAGCGGGCGTCCCCCGGCGCGCACAGCGCTATTGCGCCGGCTCGGTTTCCTCCGCCGACGCGTCTTGCGCGGGCGTCGACACGAATCGCGCGAGCAGGAGGCCGAGCTCGAAGAGCAGCCACAGCGGCACGGCGAGAAGGCTTTGCGAGACGATGTCGGGCGGCGTGAATATCGCGCCGACGATGAATGCGCCGACGATCACGTACGGGCGCAGCGACTTGAGCTTGTCGAGCGACACGACCTTCATCCGCACGAGCACGACGACGACGACCGGCGTCTCGAACGTGATGCCGAACGCGATGAACATCGTCAGCACGAACGACAGGTACTTGTCGATGTCGGTCATCATCTGCACGCCGGCGGGCGCGTAGCCGGCGAAGAAGCCGAACGCGACCGGGAACACGACGAAGTACGCGAACGCCATCCCGAGCACGAAGAACAGGCAGCTCGAGACGAGCACCGGCAGCACCAGCCGCTTCTCGTGGTGGTAGAGACCCGGCGCGACGAACGCCCACGCCTGCCACAGCACGTACGGCAGCGCGAGCAGGAACGCCGCCATCAGCGTCACCTTGAGCGGGACGAGGAACGTGCCGGTGACGTCGGTCGCGATCATCGTCGAGCCGTGCGGCAGCACGCGCAAAAGCGGCGCGGCGAGCAGCGCGTAGATGTCCTTCGCGAACGGGAACAGCACGAGCAGCACGACGACGACGGCGATGATCGAGCGCATGAGCCGCGTGCGCAGCTCGATCAGGTGCGAGAGGAATGATTCCTGCGGATCGGCGGGATCGCTCATCGGGTCGGCACGCGTGGCGCTCCGCGCCGCGACATCAAATCTTGTCGAAGCCCGGCAAAGCGGCCTGTTTGGGTGGAGGCTCGGCGACGGGAGCCGCTGCCGATTGCGCGGGGACCGCGGATGCGGCCCTATCGGACGCCGGCGTCTCGATCGCCTGCTGCGCCGCCTGGTTGAGCTCGCTCTCGACGTTGCGCACGCCGCTCGCGACGTCGCTCGCCGCCGACTTCACGCTCTGCTCGAGATCCTGCGCCGCGCCGTGCATCTCGCGCTGCAGCCGGCGCAATTCGTCGAGCTCGATTTCGCGGCTGATGTCGGCCTTGACGTCGTTGACGTAGCGCTGCAGGCGGCCGAACAGGAGGCCGACCGTGCGCGCGGTCTTCGGCAGCCGCTCGGGACCGATCACGATCAGCGCGACGACCCCGATGACGACGATCTCCGAGAACCCGATGTCGAACATGGCGCTAGAAGGCGCGGTGCAGGCACTCGCGCCTACCTGGTGCAGCCGTCATACCTTCGACGAGCGCTCCTCGCGAACCTCGCCTTCGATCGTCTGACCGGTCACCTTCGGCGGCGGCTCGGACGGCGGCGGCGGCTCCTCCGAGCTCTTCATCCCTTCCTTGAAGCCCTTCACGGCGCCCCCCAGGTCCTGGCCGATGTTGCGCAGCTTCTTCGTGCCGAAGATCAGCACGACCACGAGCAACACGATCATCCAGTGCCAGATGCTCAAACTACCCATCGTTGTCTCCTCGTTATCCGGCCCTCGGCGACCGCGGCAGCATCGGACCGAGCGGGTCGGGACCGCCGAGCACGTGCACGTGCACGTGCTGCACGTCCTGATGCCCGACGCGGCCGGTGTTGACGATCGTCCGGAAACCGTCCGCCGCACCCTGCTCGCGTGCGAGCCGTCCGGCAAGCGCCAGGATCTTCCCCAGGGCCGGCGCGTCCCCGGGCGTCGCATCGTAGAGCGTCGGAATGTGCTTCTTCGGAATCAGCATGAAGTGCACCGGCGCCCACGGCTGTATGTCGTGGAATGCGAGAACGTCATCGTCCTCGTAAACCTTGCGGCTCGGCAGTTCGCCGCGCACGATCTTGCAGAACACGCAGTTGGAGTCGCTGGTCATGGGGATCGTTCGGCGCCCTTTGCAAGCGGCGCGATGTCAGTTTCCGCGCGACGCCTTCTCGGCGAGGCCGGAGACGCCTTCCCGCCGCGCCAGTTCGCGCAGCACGTCGGCGGGACCGAGGCCGTGCCGCGCGAGCAGCACGAGGCAGTGGAACCACAGATCGGCCACCTCGGCGACAAGGCGAATTTTATCACCCTCCTTCGCGGCGAGCAGCGTCTCGGTCGCCTCTTCGCCGATCTTGCGCAGCACCCGGTCCTCCGGCGCCGCGAGCAACGACGCAACGTACGATGCGGCCGGGTCGGCCGCCTTGCGCGACTCGATGACCGCGGCGATCCGCGCGAGCACGTCCGCTTCGTCAGTCGCGGCCATAGACGGTGGTCGGATCCTCGAGGATCGGCTCCACGGCCTGCCACTCGTCGCCTTCGAGCCGCCGGTAGAAGCAGCGCTCGCGGCCGGTATGGCAGGCGACGCCGCCCACCTGCTCGACGATCAGCAGGATCGCGTCGCGATCGCAATCGAGGCGGATCTCGCGCACCCGCTGCACGTGGCCCGATTGCTCGCCCTTGCGCCACAGCTTGTGCCGCGAGCGCGACCAGTAGTGTGCCTCGCGCGTGTCGCGGGTGAGCGTCAGTGCGTCACGGTTCATCCACGCGAGCGTCAGCACGCGATGCGTCGCGGCGTCCTGCGCGACCGCTGGCGCGAGGCCGTCCTTGTTCCAGCGAACCTGCTCGAGCCAGTCGTCGTGCTTCACTGGGCGCTCTCGCGCACTTCGATTCCGGCGGCGCGCATCGCCGCCTTCGCCTGGCCGATCGTGTACTGCCCGTAATGGAAAACCGATGCGGCCAGCACCGCGTCGGCGCCGCCCGCGACGACGCCGTCGACGAGATTGTCGAGCGAACCGACGCCGCCCGACGCGATCACCGGCACGTTCACCCGGTCGACGATCTCGCGCGTGACGCGCAGGTCGAATCCGGTCCGCGCGCCGTCGCGATCCATGCTCGTCAGCAGGATCTCGCCGGCGCCGAGCCGCGCGACCTCCTCCGCCCACTCGATCGCGTCGATACCCGTCGGCGTGCGTCCGCCGTGGATGTACACCTGCCACTGGTCGACGGCGCATTGCTTGACGTCGATCGCGGCAACGATGCATTGCGCGCCGAAATGTGCGGACGCCTCGGCATAAAGCTCGCGCCGCAGCACGCCCGCCGTATTGATGCTCACCTTGTCGGCGCCCGCGTTCAAAAGCGCGCGCACGTCGTCGACCGACTGCACGCCGCCGCCGACGGTCAGCGGTATGAACACCTGGTCGGCGACGGCCTCGATCATTTCGTAGAGCAGGCTGCGGCGCTCGACGCTCGCCCGGATGTCGAGGAACGCGAGCTCGTCGGCACCCTGCTCGTCGTAACGACGCGCGACCTCGGCCGGGTCGCCGGCGTCACGCAGGTTCACGAAATTGACGCCCTTGACGACGCGGCCGTCGGCGATGTCGAGGCAGGGAATGATGCGCTTGGCGAGCATGAAGAGGGTCTTTCCCGACCCCCATTATCCCTTCGCCGCCTTGAGCGCTTCCTTGAAATCGAGCCTGCCCTCGTAAAGGGCACGGCCCGCGATCGCGCCGATGATGCCGTCGCCGACATACGGCAGGAGCTGGTGGATGTCGGCCACCGACGCGATGCCGCCGCTCGCGATCACCGGCGTCTTGAGCTCGCGTGCGAGCTTGACCGTCGCTTCGATGTTGACGCCGGTCAGCATGCCGTCGCGGCCGATGTCGGTATAGACGATCGCCTCGACGCCGTAGTCCTCGAACTTCTTCGCGAGATCGACCACGTCGTGGCCGGTCATCTTCGACCAGCCGTCGGTCGCGACCTTCCCGTCGCGGGCGTCGAGGCCGACGATGATGTGGCCGGGGAACGCGTAGCACGCGTCGTGCAGAAGGCCGGGATTCTTGACCGCGGCGGTGCCGATGATCACGTAGCTGATCCCGTCGTCGAGATAGCGCTCGATCGTGTCGAGGTCGCGAATGCCGCCGCCGAGCTGGACGGGAATCTCGTCGCCGACGACGCTCACGATTTCGCGGATCGCGAGCTCGTTTTTCGGCTTGCCCGCGATCGCGCCGTTGAGGTCGACGATGTGCAGGCGCTGCGCGCCGAGCTCGATCCAGTGCTGAGCCATCGCGGCGGGATCTTCGGAGAACACGGTCGCGGCCTGCATGTCGCCCTGCTTCAGGCGCACGCAATGTCCGTCCTTGATGTCGATCGCGGGGATGATCTGCATGGCAGCCATGACGGCGCGGCGGAAATGAACGGATGCCGACGGCTCGCGGCGTTGTTGCCTAGCTCTTTCCGTCCCAGGCGACGAAATTGGCGAGCAGGCGCAGGCCCGCGCGCTGGCTCTTTTCGGGGTGGAATTGCACGGCGAAGATATTAGCCCTCGCAATTGCACAAGTAAACGGCGCCGGATAGGACGTGGTGGCGGCCGTCAACGCCGCGTCGGCGGGCTCGGGAAAGTAGCTGTGCGCGAAATAGAAGCGCTCGCCGTCGTCGATGCCGCTCCACAGCGGATGCGGGCGCGTCCGCTCGACGCGGCTCCAGCCCATGTGCGGGATCTTGAGCCGCTCGCCGCCTGCCAGCAGCAGCGCTTCGTCGCGAAAGCGGCGCACGCGGCCGGCCAGCACGGCGAGGCCGCGCGTCGGCCCCTCCTCGCTCGCCTCGAACAGCATCTGCAAGCCGAGGCACACGCCCAGAAACGGCCGGTCGGCGAGGCAGGCGAGCACGACTTCGCGCAGTCCGCTCGCGTCGAGCGCCACCATCGTGTCCGGCATCGCGCTTTGTCCGGGCAGCACCACGTGGCGCGCGTCGCGGATAACCGCGGGATCGCCGCTGACGACGACCGACGCCTCGGGCGCGACGTGCGCGAGCGCCTTCGCGACCGACCGAAGGTTCCCCATGCCGTAGTCGACGACGGCGATGTCGACGCTCAAAGGCTGCCCTTGGTCGACGGGATGTCGCCGGCGACGCGGGAATCGCGCTCGCAGGCGATACGCAAGGCGCGCGCGAACGCCTTGAAGACCGTTTCGGCCTGGTGGTGCGCATTGCTGCCGCGCACGTTGTCGACGTGCATCGTCACGAGCGCGTGGTTCACGAATCCCTGGAAGAATTCGTGGATCAGGTCGACGTCGAACGTGCCGACCAGTGCGCGGGTGAACGGCACGTGGAACTCGAGTCCCGGCCGGCCGGAGAGGTCCAGGACGACACGCGACAGCGCCTCGTCGAGCGGAACGTACGCGTGCCCGTAGCGGCGGATCCCGCGCTTGTCGCCGAGTGCCTGCTTGAGCGCCTGCCCGAACGTGATGCCGATGTCCTCGACCGTGTGGTGCGCGTCGATGTGGAGATCGCCCTGCGCCTGGACGTCGAGGTCGAGCAGGCCGTGGCGTGCGACCTGGTCGAGCATGTGGTCGAGAAAGCCGATACCGGTCGCGATCGTGCTGCGGCCGCCGCCATCGACGACGACGCGCACGCTGATCTCCGTTTCGGCCGTGCGCCGCGCCACTTGCGCGCTGCGTATCGCTGGTCCGTTCGGCGCATTCATCGTGGTCGCTCCGTCAGGTGGCGCTCGAGCGCGTCGAGCAGGGCGCGATTCTCGTCCGGCGTGCCGACCGTGATCCGCAGGCATTGCGCGAGCAGCGGATGCGAGCCGTGCAGGTCCTTGACGAGAATCCTTGCCGCGCGAAGCGCCGCCGCCGCCGCAGGCGCGTCGGGCACTCGCACGAGCACGAAATTCGTCTGCGTCGGGTATGCGCGCACGCGAAGCTGCGCGAGCGTCGCACAAAGCCGCGCGCGCTCGGCACGAATCGACGCCGCCTGTTGCGCGAACACGTCGGCGTTCGCGAGCAGGAGCGTTACCGCCGTCTGCGCGAGACTTCCCACGTTGTAAGGCGGACGCAGCTTGTCGAATTCGTCGATCCAGTCGGGATGCGCGACCGCATAGCCAAGCCGTAACCCCGCCATGCCGATCTTCGAGACGGTCCGGATGACGACGACGTTCGGAAACTCGAGCACGCGCGGCAGGAACGACGCGTCGGCATACGCGTAATACGCCTCGTCGATCACGACGAGTCCCGGCGTGGCGGCGATCACGCGCTCGACGTCGCGCGCGTCGAACAGGTTGCCCGTCGGATTGTTCGGATATGCGAGAAACACCACGCCCGGCCGCGTGCGCCCGATCGCCGCGAGCATCGCTTCGACGTCGAGCGAGAAATCGTCGCGCAACGGCACGGCTTCGAACGGCGCGTGCGCCATCAGCGCGTTGCGCCGGTACATCACGAACGAAGGATCGGGGGCCAGCACGCCGGCTCCCGGACGCCCGACCGCCGACGTGACGATCTGGATCAGCTCGTCGGAGCCGTTGCCGAGGAGAATGCCAGCATCGTCCGGAATGGCGAGCGCATGCCGCAGCGCGTCCTTGACAACGCGGCCGCTACCGGAGGGATAGCGATTGATCGGCACGCGCGAAAGGGCGACGCCCAGCTCGTCGGCGAGCTCGCGTGGCAGCGCATACGGGTCCTCCATCGCGTCGAGCTTGATGAAGTCCGTCGCGTCGGCCACTTCGTAGCGCGACAGCGCGCGCACGTCGGCGCGAACGGTGCTCGCGATCCGGTCGCGGCGCGGGTTGTGATCCCCCCACGCTTGCGGCTCCGCCGCTGCGCTGCCCCCCGAGGGGGCGGAATTCGCGCCTCGGGGCGGCCCTTTGGCGCTCATTGGCCGCTCATCGGTTGTTTTCCTCGAGCCGTGCGCCCGCCGAGCGCGCGTGCGCGACGAGCCCCTCGCCGGTCGCGAGCTCGACGGCGACGGGCCCGAGTGCCTGCGCCGTCGCGCGCGAGATGCGCAGCACGCTGCTGCGCTTCTGGAAATCGTAGACGCCGAGCGGCGACGAGAAGCGCGCGGTCCGACCCGTCGGCAGAACATGGTTGGGCCCTGCGCAGTAGTCGCCGAGCGCCTCGCTCGCATAGTGGCCGACGAAGATCGCGCCGGCATGCCGGATCTTGGGCAGCAGCGCGTCGGGATCGGTAACTGCGAGCTCGAGATGCTCCGGCGCGATGCGGTTCGCGACGGCGCAGGCCTCGTCGAGATCGCGCGTGCGAATGAGCGCGCCGCGGCGCGCCAACGACGCGGCGATGATCGGCGCGCGCGGCATCTCGCTGAACCAGCGCGACGCGCTCGCCGCGACACGCTCGATCAGCGCCGGATCGGGCGAGAGCAGGATCGCCTGCGCCATCTCGTCGTGCTCGGCCTGCGAAAAGAGGTCGATCGCGATCCAGTCGGGATTCGCGGTCGCGTCGGCGATCACGAGGATCTCGGAAACACCGGCGACCATGTCGATGCCCACCGTGCCGAATACCCGGCGCTTCGCGGCGGCAACGTAGGCGTTGCCGGGTCCGCAGATCTTGTCGACCGGCGCAATCGTCTCGGTGCCGTACGCGAGCGCGGCAATCGCCTGCGCACCGCCGATCGCGTACGCGTGCGTAACGCCGGCAACGTGCGCCGCGGCGAGCACGAGCGGATTGTGGACGCCGTCCGGCGCGGGCACCACCATCACGATCTCGCGCACGCCCGCGACCTGCGCCGGAATCGCGTTCATCAGCACCGACGACGGATACGCCGCCTTGCCACCCGGCACGTAAAGGCCGACGCGATCGAGCGGCGTGACGCGCTGCCCGAGCTCGCTGCCGTCGGCGTCGCGAAACGAGAATCCCCCGCCCTTCTGCCGATCGTGAAAATCGCGGATGCGGCGTGCGGCCACCGCGAGCGCTTCCCGTGCGTTCGCGCCGATGCCGTCGTACGCCGCGCGCATCGCGCCGGCGGCGATCGCGAGATCGGACACGCGCTTCACGTCGACGCGATCGAAACGCCGCGTGTAGTCGAGGATGGCCGCGTCCTTGCGGGCGCGGACGTCGGCGACGATCGCCGCGACGGTCGCGTCGATGGCAGGATCCTGTGCCGCCTCGAACGCGATCAGCGCGTCGAGCGACCGGTCGAAGTTTGCGTCCGCCGTATCGAGCCGGCGAAGCTTCAAGTCGGTCACGCCGCGACTCCGGCCGCATCGGCGATCGCGTCGAGCAGCGGCTTCGTCATATCGCGCTTGAGCTTGAGCGCGGCGGGGCTCACGATCAGCCGCGCGCTGATCGGCATGATCTCCTCGACCGCTACGAGGCCGTTCGCCTGCAGCGTGTGACCGGTCGAAACGAGATCGACGATGGCGTCGGCGAGGCCGGCGAGCGGCGCGAGCTCCATCGAGCCGTAGAGCTTGATGAGGTCGATGTGCATGCCCTTCGCCGCGAAATGGTCGCGGGCCGTGCGCACGTACTTGGTCGCGACCGCGATCCGCGCACCTCGCTGCACGATGCGCGCCCAATCCTCGCCGCGGCGAGCGGCGACGACGAGCCGGCAGCGGCCGATGCCGAGGTCGAGCGGCTGGTAGAGATTGCCCGTGCCGTGCTCGAGCAGCACGTCCTTGCCGACGACGCCCATGTCGGCGGCGCCGTACTGCACGTAGGTCGGAACGTCGGTCGCGCGCAGGATCACGAGCGACACGTCGGGCTGGCGCGTGGCGACGATCAACTTTCGCGACGCGCGCGGATCGTCGAGCGGCACGATCCCCGCGCGCGCGAGCAGCGGAAGCGTCTCGTCGAGCAGGCGTCCCTTCGAAAGTGCAACCGTGATCTTGGGCAAGCGGCGGGTCCCGGACTACAACCTGACGATTTTACCGGACCCCATCCGTTGCCCGCGCGTCTCGCGGTCGCCCTGTCCGCGGCACGCCTTGGCAAAGTTGGCGCCTCGTCGAAGGCGCCCGTCGTTCAAACGGCGACCGCGTCAGTCGTCGTCGTCATGGTGGTAGTACGTCACGGCCGGCGGGTTGTACGTCGCCGGCGCCTGGTCGTAGTACGCGTCGTGCGTGTCGGCCGGTGCCGCCACGATCGGCCGCGAATCGTATGAATAGCGGTAGTGGCCGAGCGGCGTGCCCCAGTCGACGGTCGTCGCGCAACCGGCGAGGAATCCGGCCGCCATCACGCTCGCGAGCGTCGCCTTCAGGTAACCGTGCTTCATCGTGCCTCCTTCGGAGTGACGTCACCGAAGTTTGGGCAGGCGATGCAAGCCGCGGGTTCCGGGCGTTGCGCTCGTGATGTTGTCCGATGCGCTCCTACGTGCGCGCGTCGCGGTCCCACGCGAGCGCGCCCGCGACGTACGTCGCGCGAATCGCGCGATCGTCGCCGAGTGCCATCTGAACGGCGAGCGCATCCTCGATCGATTCCACGTAGCGCATGCGAAAGTCGATGAGCGGCGTCGAATGCAAGTCGACGACGACGAGATCGGCTTCGCGTCCCGTCGCGACGGTGCCGATCCGCTCGTCGAGGTCGAGCGCACGCGCGGCGCCCTGTGTCGCGAGCCACCATGCGCGAAGCGGCGACAGCGGACGGCCCCGAAGCTGCGCGACCTCGCTCGCCGCCTGCATCGTGCGCAGCATCGAGAACCCGGTGCCGGCGCCGAGATCGGTGCCGAGCGCGACGTGCACCGGCCGCTCGGCCTTGCGCGCCTCGTGCAGCGCGAAGAGCCCGCTGCCGAGAAAGTTATTGGACGTCGGGCAGTGCGCGAGCGCGGTCCCGGTTTCGAAAAGCCGCGCGAAATCGGCGTCGACGAGGTGGATCCCATGCGCGTAGATCGCGCGCCGCCCGAGCAGGCCATGGCCCGCATAGACGTCGAGGTAGCGCGCGTGCGCAGGGAACAGCGAAGCGACCCAGTCGACCTCCGCGCGGTTCTCCGCGACGTGCGACTGAACGTACGTGCCGGGCGACTCGCGCCAGAGTGCGGCGGCGAGGTCGAGCTGCTCGGGGCTCGATGTCGCGGCGAAGCGCGGCGTGATCGCATAGGCGAGCCGATCGCGGCCATGCCAGCGCGCGATCAGCGCCTTGCTCTCGTCGTATCCGCCGCGAGCCGTATCGAGAAGCGCGGCCGGCGCATGGCGATCCATCAGCGCCTTCCCGGCGATCATCCGCAGGCCGCGGCGGGCGCTCGCCTCGAACAGCGCGTCGACCGATTCGGGGTGGACGGTGCCGAACACGGCGGCCGACGTGATGCCGTGCCGGAGGTTCTCGTCCAGATAGCGCGCCGCGACGTCGCGCGCATAGGCGATGTCCGCGTAGCGCGACTCCGCCGGGAACGTGTACGCCGTCAGCCATTCGAGGAGCGGCTTGCCGCCGGCCCCGATCACCGGCAGTTGCGGATAGTGCACGTGCGCGTCCACGAAGCCGGCGCTGATCAGCGCGTTCGGGTAATGCGTCACCGGCGTATCGGGGGGCAGGCGTTTCGCGACGTCGCCCGCGGCGCCGCAAGCGACGATGCGTCCTCCCGCCATCGCGACGATCGCATCGGACTCGTAGCGGCAACCCGCAGCGGCCGGCGCGAGCTGCGGATCGCCGTCGAACGTGAGCAGCGCGCCGCGAATCGCCGTCCAACTCGCCGCGCGCTCGTCGGACATTGCGTTTACTGCCGGGCCGTGCGCACGTTGTCCGGATTCGGCGCCCCGGCGTTCGTGCGGAACGGGTTGATGTCGAGGCCGCCGCGCCGCGTGAAGCGCGCGAGGACGGTCAAGCGCTCCGTGCGGCAGCGCGACGCGACGTCGACGAAGATTCGCTCGACGCAGTGCTCGTGGAAGCCCGCGTGGCAGCGATACGACACGAGGTAGCGCAGCAGTCCTTCGCGGTCGATCCGCGGTCCCCGGTACGCGATCTGCACGGACGCGATGTCCGGCTGCCCGGTGACCGGGCACACCGAGCGGAACAGGCGGCTCGTGAGAACCTGCGACGTGGTCGCGCCATTCGCGGAAAGCGATCCCGGCTCGACGTCGTAAGCGGTGCACGCGACGCGCAGGTCGTCGAGGCTTTCGCCTTCGAGCTCGCGGATCGACTGCGAGCCGAACGCGGGAGGACCGCGCAGCGTCACGCCGACGCGCGCGCCGCACGCATGCGTCAGGTCATGCTCGATGGTCGCCGCGACGTCCGTCATTCCGGCAAACGGCGTCTGCGCAAACGAGCCGAGATAGAGCTTCACCGACTTCGACTCGACGATCGACGGCGAGTCGGCCGGCACCTCGAACGTTGCGAGCGCGACCTGCGGCTTGCCGCCTTCGTCGAGCCACGTCAGCTCGTAGGCGGTCCAGACGTCGGCGCCGCTGAACGGCAACGCGCTGCCGATGCCGAGCGCGCTGCGCTGCGGTGCGCGCGGCACCGCGAAGAGCAGCGCCGCGTCGTAACGATCGGGATGGCGCGTGGGGCGCCCGAGCGGGGCGCGCGCGAGCTCCGCCGCGGAAAGGTCGGCTGCCGTTGTTTGGCCCCCCCACGCTTGCCGCTGTGCGGCTGCGCTGCCCGCCGCGGGGGCGGAATTCGCGGCTCGGGGCGGCCCGTCGCCGCTCACGAGTTGCCCGGCGCGCTCGCCGGAGCGTTGCCGATGCGGCGGATGCGCGCGCCGAGCGCGGAGAGCTTTTCCTCGATGCGCTCGTAGCCGCGGTCGAGATGATAGATGCGGTCGATCGTCGTCTCGCCGTCGGCGATCAGGCCGGCGATGACGAGGCATGCCGACGCGCGAAGATCGGTCGCCATGACGTTCGCGCCGGTGAGGCGCGTCGCGCCGCGAACGATGGCCGCATTGCCCTCGACCTCGATGTCGGCGCCGAGACGCTTCAGCTCCTGGACGTGCATCATCCGGTTCTCGAAGATCGTCTCGGTGATCACCGACGCGCCTTCGGCACCGGTGGCAAGCGCCATGAACTGCGCCTGCATGTCGGTCGGGAACGCCGGAAACGGCGCCGTGCGCACGTTCGCGGCGCGGAGCGCACCGTTGCCGCGAACGCGCATCGCATGCCCGTCGACGTCGATGTGCGCACCCGCCTCGCGGAGCTTGTCGACGACCGCGGCAAGCGCGTCCGGCGCGGCGCCGCGAACCAGCACGTCGCCGCGCGTCGCGGCCGCCGCCGCCAGGAACGTGCCGGTCTCGATCCGGTCCGGCATGATCGCGTACCGAGCACCGGAAAGGCGCGGCACGCCTTCGATGACGATCCGATCGGTGCCGGCGCCACCGATCTTCGCGCCCATCGCGCAGAGGCATCCGGCGAGATCGACGATCTCGGGCTCGCGCGCCGCGTTGTCGAGCGTCGTGACGCCGTCGGCGAGCGACGCCGCCATCATCAGGTTCTCGGTGCCGGTGACCGTGACGACGTCGAACAGAAAGCTCGCGCCGCGAAGGCGCGAGGCGCGCGCATTGATGTAGCCGTGCGTGAGGTCGATCTCGGCGCCCATCGCCTGCAGGCCCTTCACGTGCTGGTCGACCGGCCGCAGGCCGATCGCACAGCCGCCGGGCAGCGACACACGCGCCTCGCCGCAGCGCGCGAGCAACGGCCCGAGCGCGAGGATGGACGCGCGCATCGTCCTGACGAGCTCGTACGGCGCGAGCGGCCAGTCGACGTGCGCCGCCTCCAGCATGACGCCGCCGCGCTCGTCGTCGTGCTGGCGCACACCCATCTGCGACAGGAGCGCCCGCATCGTGCGCACGTCGTTCAGCCGCGGGACGTTGGCGAGCGTCAGCGGCTCGGCGGTCAAAAGCGAGGCGCAGAAGATCGGCAGCGCCGCGTTCTTGGCGCCCGAGACGCGCACGTCGCCTGCGAGCCGCTGGCCGCCTTCGATGACGAGCTTATCCATTCGCCGCTTCTTCCGGCGTCAGCGTCGTCATCGACAGCGCGTGCACTTCCTCGCGCATCCGATCGCCCATCGCCGCATAGACGAGCCGATGCCGCGCGACGCGCGAAAGGCCGCGGAAGGCGGGCGAAACGATCCGCGCCTCGAAATGGTGGCCGTCGCCGCCGACCTCGACCTCGTCGCATGCGAGGCCGCTCTTGATCGATGCTTCGATCGATTGGGGAGTGACCATTTGGGAAACCGCCTTATTCAGTGCCGCAGCTTGTAGCCGCGAGCGAGCATTGCGAGCGCGACCGCTGCGAGCGCGACCGCGGCTCCCGCGACGAGCGCAAGCGACAAGCCCGGCGCGATGTCGGAGAGTCCGAAAAATCCGTAGCGAAACCCGTCGATCATATAAAAGAACGGGTTGAAATGCGACAGCGCCTGCCAGAACGGCGGCAGCGTATGGATCGAGTAGAAGACGCCGGACAGGAACGTGAGCGGCATGATCAGGAAATTCTGGAACGCCGCGAGCTCGTCGAACTTGTCGGCCCAGATGCCGGCGATCAGGCCGAGCGTCGCCAGTATGCCGCTGCCGAGGACCGCGAATGCGAGCGCGACGAACGGATGCGCGATCGCGATCGGGCCCGGCGCGAGCAGCAGCGTGACGGCGAAGACGCCGCAGCCCACGGCGATGCCGCGCACCATCGCGCCCAGCACGTACGCGGCGAAGATGTCGAGCGGCGACAGCGGCGGCAGCAGCACGAAGATCAGGTTGCCGGTGATCTTCGACTGGATCAGCGACGACGACGCGTTCGCGAACGCGTTCTGCAGCACCGACATCATCACGAGCCCCGGCACGAGGAACGTCGTGTAGCGCACCTGGCCGCCGAACACCGACACCCGCGACTCGAGCACGTGCGAGAAGATCAGCAGGTACAGGAGCGCCGTCAGCACCGGCGCGGCGATCGTCTGGAAGCTCACTTTCCAGAAACGCAGCAGCTCCTTGTAAAGCAACGTGAGCCAGCCCGTGCCGCTGAACGCGGGTGGCGACAGCGCGCTTCGCGTCACGACTCGGGCACCTCGGCGATGCGCCGCGGCTCGTCGGTCGTTCCGGAGCCGGCCATGATGCGCAGGAACACCTGCTCGAGATCCGTCCCCGCGAGCGTCAGCTCGTCGATCGCGATGCCGGCGAGCCGGAACGACGCGAGCAGCCGCTCGAGCTCGCCATAGCTCTCGAGACCGAGGTAGTAGACCTGGCCCTCGCGGTCCTGCAAACGGCTCGTCCATTCTTCCGGCAGCCGTGCGGCCGACACGCGAACGGTCAGGCCGGAGAAGCGCGACAGCAGATGCTGCGTCGTGTCGAGCGCGACGATGCGTCCCGCCTTCATCATCGCGATCCGCGTGCAAAGCGCTTCGGCTTCCTCGAGGTAATGCGTGGTCAGAATGATCGTGTGACCATCGCGGTTCAGCTTGCGGATGAACGCCCACAGGCTCTGCCGCAACTCGACGTCGACACCCGCGGTCGGCTCGTCGAGCACGATCACCGGCGGCTTGTGCACGAGCGCCTGGCCGACGAGAACGCGCCGCTTCATGCCCCCCGAAAGCGCGCGCATGTTCGCGTCGGCCTTGTTCGTGAGATCGAGGTGATGCAGCAGCTCGTCGATCCACGCGTCGTTGTGGCGCAGGCCGAAGTATCCGGACTGGATCCGCAGCGTTTCGCGCACCGTGAAGAACGGGTCGAACACGAGCTCCTGCGGGACGACGCCGAGGAGCCGCCGCGTGTCGCGATACTCTTCGACGACGTCGTGGCCGAGGATGCGCACGCGGCCGCGATCGGCGCGCGCGAGGCCCGCGAGAATCGAGATCAGCGTCGTCTTGCCGGCGCCGTTCGGCCCGAGCAGGCCGAAGAATTCGCCCTGCGCGACAGTGAGGTCGACGCCGAGCAGCGCGTGAACCGCACCGAAGCGGCGCGCGACATCGACGACCTCGACGGCATTCGTGGTCACGGCTTTCGCCGACGAAGCGTCACGCGATCAGTTCTTCGACACCATAGACGACCGCGAGCGAGCGCAGCGACGGCGGCAGGTTGCGCAGCGGCAGCGTGCGTCCTTCCGCCGCCGCACGGCGCCGCAGCGCGATCACGACCGCGAGCGCGGACGAATCGGCGCGGGTCATGCCCGAAAAGTCGATGCCCTCGGCAGGCAACGCAACGGCGGCCGACGTGGCGAACACCGGTGCCGCGTCGTCGAACGTGAGCGCGCCCTCGAACCGCCACGCGTTCCCGTCCGGCGCGAAGGTGCCGCTCGACGGCGGGTCGATTGCCGACGTGTGGCCCCCCCTCGCTCGCGGCTCCGCCGCTTCGCAGCCCCCCGAGGGGGCGGAATTCGCGCCTTGAGTCGGCTCTGCGGCGCTCATTTCATTTCGCCGGCGGCGGCGGTGCGCTGTTCTTCGCGGCGAGCGCCTTGATGAGTCCGTCGATGCCGCCCTGCCGGACCTGCTCGGTGAACTCGTCGCGGTAATTCGTAACGAGCGAGACGCCGGCGACGATCACGTCGTACGCCTTCCATCCGTCCGGCGTCTTTTCCATGCTGTAGTCGATCGCGACCGGCGTCTGTCCGGGCCGGTTCACCTGCGTGCGCACGGTGACCTCGCTCGCGTTCGGCTCGGCGCGCAGCGGTTCGTAGCTGATCGTCTGGTCGCGATACTGGTTGAGCGCGTTCGAATACGTGCGGATCAAAAGCGACTTGAACTCGTCGGCCAGGCGCTTCTTCTGCTCCGGCGTCGCCTGCCGATACGCGCGTCCGGCGGCGAGCGCGGTCATGCGGTCCACATCGAAGTGCGGCGCGATCTTCACTTCGATGAGATCGCGGATGTGCGCCTGGTCGCCCGCCTGCACGCGCGGATCGGACTTGATGATCGACAGCGCCTCCTGCGACACGCGCTTCACGAGCGCGTCCGGCGCTTCCTCCGCGAACGCGGCGGTCGCGACGAGCGTGGCGAGCCCGACGGCAAAACGCAACAGGCCGTGGATGTGCGCCTTGCGGCGCGTCGGAACGAACGTCATTCTTCGTCTTCCTTTCGTGGCGGCGGCTTGCCGTCGTGCACGAGATACTCGCGACGCTGCAGGTACGAGCGCCGGATGAACGTGTAAGGATCGAGAGCCGCCTGGTTCAGCACGTTCTCGGTCTGCAATGCGGATGCGCGGAGATCGACGAGGCCAACGCCCCAGATGATGTTGCGCGCAGCGACGTCGTCGATCAGGTTGACCGGCGTCGTGAATGCGCGCAGCACCGTGCCGCTGCCGTCGCGCACCGTCGTCGGACCGAAGACCGGGATGAACAGGTACGGCCCCTGGGGAATGCCCCAGAAGCCGAACGTCTGGCCGAAGTCCTCGTCGCCCTTCGGGATGTTGGCGCTGCCCGCGATGTCGATGAGGCCGAGAACGCCGAAGCCGGTATTCGTGATGACGCGACCGAGATCGTTGCCGGCCTTCTCGCCCTTCCCCTGCAGCATGTCGTTGACGAACGAGAACATGTCGTCGATGTTGCCGAAGAAGTTGTGAACGGCCGTGCGCACGATCTGCGGCGTGAAGGCGACGTAGGCCTCGGCGATCGGCTTGACCAGGTTGCCGTCGATCACCTCGTGCACCTTGTACGAGACGCGGTTCACCGGCTCGAACGGATCCTCGCGCGTCGGCCCCATTGCACAGCCCGCGACGAGCGCGCATGCGACGAGCGCTGCGACGGGCCGCGCCAGCGCGCGCACGCGAAAGCTGCGACGATCACGGCTCATTTCACCCCCATCGCAGCCGCCGCGCCGGCGGTCGGATCGGGCCGAGCGGCATTGCCGCTCGCGGGCGCGCTGGCGGCGTTGCTGGCACCGGACGGCGGTGACGCGGGACCGCTCGCGGCCTTGTCGAACAGGAACTGTCCGATCAGCTTTTCGAGGACGATGGCCGATTGCGTCTTCGCGATCCGATCGCCGTTCGCGAGCATCTTCGTGTCGCCGCCCGAATCGAGGCCGATGTAGACCTCGCCGAGCAGCCCCGACGTGAGCACCGACGCGATCGTGTCCTTCGTGAACTGATAGCCCTGGTCGATCTTCATCGAGACGACCGCCTGGTACGTCTGCGGGTCGAGGCGGATCTGCTCGACGCGGCCGACGACGACGCCGGCGGCCTTCACCGGCGCACGCAGCTTCAACGCGCCGATGTTGTCGAACGCGGCCGTCAGGCGATAACCCGGCGCGCTGCCGACCGACGTCAGGTTGCCGACCTTGAGCGCGAGGAAAAGGATCGCCAGGATGCCGATCGTGACGAAAACGCCGACCCAGAGATCCAGCGTGGATCGTCTCATCGCCGGACGGGGTCGCCCGCAGCACCGGTGCGCGCGCAGTTGAAGCTCATATGCCGACTCCCCTGAACATGAACACGGTGAGCACGAAATCGAGCGCGAGGATCGAAAGCGAGCTCGCGACGACGGTGCGCGTCGTCGCCGACGACACGCCTTCCGCCGTCGGCTGCGCGTTGTAGCCCTCGTATACCGCGAGCGCGCTCACCGCGATGCCGAACACGACGCTCTTGATGAAGCCGTTGACGATGTCGTAGCGGAAGTCGACGGCCGCCTGCATGTTGCCCCAGAACGATCCCGCGTCGATGCCGATCAGGCGGACGCCGACGAGGTAAGCGCCGAAGATGCCGAGCATCGAGAACAGCGACGCGAGAAGCGGCATCGAGATCACGCCACCGATGAAGCGCGGCGCGACGACGCGTGCGAGCGGGTCGACGGCCATCATCTCCATCGCCGATAGCTGCTCGGTCGTCTTCATCAGGCCGATCTCGGCGGTGACCGCGCTGCCGGCGCGACTCGCAAACAGCAGACCCGCGACGACCGGCCCGAGTTCCCGCACGAGCGACAGCGCGACCAGGATGCCGAGCGACTCGTTCGCGCCGTAGCGCGACAACACGTCGTAGCCCTGCAGCGCCAGCACCATGCCGACGAAAAGTCCCGACACGAGAATGATGACGAGCGACAGCACGCCCTCGAAATAGATCTCGCGCAGCGTGAGCGAAAGCCGGCGAAACGCGCCGGGCAGGTGGGTGACGATCGCGACCGAGAAACGCGCGGCGAAGCCCAGCCGCGCGAGCGCGTCGAGCGTCGCCGCCCCGACACGCCGCAACGCCCACGCGAGCGCGTCAGCGGACATCGAACGAGCCTTCGCGGCACGTCGCGTTCATTGGACCACCCTCCCGCTCAACGAACGACCTCCGCGCTGCGCGCTTCGGCGCTGATTCGCGCTCGGGGCGGCCCTTCGCGCTCACCAACGACCCTCCGCACTGCGCGCTTCGGGGCTGATTCGCGCTCGGGGCGGCCCTTCGCGCTCACGCGAACTCTTTCTGCATCGCCGGCGCCGGGTAATGGAACGGCACCGGTCCGTCCGGCTCTCCGTCGACGAACTGGCGCACGAACGGATCGCGCGATGCGCGCACCTCGCCGGGCGTTCCCTGCGCGATGATCCGGCCCTCGGACACGAAATAGATGTAATCGACGATCTTCAGCGACTCGTAGATGTCGTGCGTCACGACGATCGACGTGATGCCGAGCGCGTCGTTGAGCTTGCGGATCAACTGGCCGACGATGCCGAGCGAGATCGGATCGAGTCCCGCGAACGGTTCGTCGTACATCACGAGCATCGGATCGAGCGCGATCGCGCGCGCGAGCGCGACGCGTCGCGACATGCCTCCCGACAGCTCGGAGGGCATGAGCTGCGCGGCGCCGCGAAGGCCGACCGCGTTGAGCTTCATCAGCACGAGGTCGCGGACGAGCTCCTCGGGAAGCTCGGTGTGCTCGCGCATCGGAAACGCGACGTTCTCGTACACCGACATGTCGGTGAAGAGCGCGCCGAACTGGAACAGCATGCCGATCCGGCGCCGCAGCGCGAACAACGCGTCGCGATCGAGCGACGCCACATCGATGCCGGCGACGGTGATGGTCCCCGCTTGCGGACGCAACTGGCCGCCGATCAGCCGCAGGATCGTCGTCTTGCCGCACCCGGACCCGCCCATGATCGCGACGAGCCGCCCGCGCGGAACGGTCAGCTCGATGCCCTTCAGCACGGGGCGCGAACGGTCGTAGCCGAACGACACGCCGGCGAGGTGGACGGCAATTTCAGTCGGGCACGTCGGCGAGACGGCAGCCGGTTCTGCGACGGACATTGGGAGACAACGGAAGGGCGAACTGTCAATTGTAGCGGGTTCGCAACCGACGGCCGGGGCCCGCCGGCCGGACGGCGCAGCGATCCCGTATGCTTGGTGGTGCAACCGCCCTATGCTTCTTCGAGCAACCGCTTCTCCGCGCGCGCGAGATCCCCGGGCAGGCCGAGCAGCACGACGGCGTCGCCCGGCTCGAAGCGCCACTCGGGACCGGGCCGCACCGAGCGCGCGCCCCCGCGGCGCACGCCGGTCACCTCGACACGCGTGCCGTCGAGGAGCTCGGACAGCGGCCGGCCCACGGCACGCGCCTTCGCGGGAAGCAGTACCGTGCGCAGGCGTGGCTCGACGTTGTCGGCGCCCGCGAAGTCGGTCGCGCCGTGGAAGAAGCCGCGGAACAGCGCATAGCGCGCCTCGCGCACTTCACGGATGCGCGCGAGCACGCGCGGCAACGGCACGCCGAGCACGAGCAGCGTATGCGATGCGAGCATCAGGCTGCCTTCGAGCACTTCGGGCACGATCTCCGTCGCGCCCGCAGCGCTCAGCTTGTCGATCTCGGCATCATCCTGCGTGCGCACGATCACCGGCACCGCCGGCTTCAGGTGTCGCACGTGATGGAGGATCTTGAGCGCGACCGGCGTATCCGCGAACGTGATGACGACGGCGCGCGCCTTCGCGAGCCCGGCCGATGCGAGCGTTTCCCGCCGGCTCGCATCGCCGTAGATGACGCTTGCGCCATCGGCGGCGTCGCGCACGCGTGCAGGATCGGTGTCGAGTGCGAGATACGCGATGTCCTCGCGCTCGAGCAGCCGCACGAGGTTCTGGCCGCTGCGCCCGTAGCCGGCGACGATCACGTGGTCCTGCCTCGCCATCGTCGTCGCCGCCAGCTTCGTGAGCTCCGCGGCGCGCGCGAGCCAGTCGTTCGCCGTGAGCCTGCGCACGATACGATTGGACTGGTCGATGACGACCGGCGCCGCCAGCATCGACAGGATCACGGCGGCGAGCACCGCCTGCTCGAAGCGCGTGGAGAGAAGACCGTTCTGCGTTGCGAGCGCGAGCATGACGAGGGCGAACTCGCCGGCCTGCGCAAGATAGAACCCGGTGCGAAGCGCCGTCGCGAGCGGCGCGCCGAACGCGCGCGCAAGCGCCACGACCAGCAGCAGCTTCGCGACGACGGGCACGGTGAGGAGCACGAGCGTCGCGCCGAGCGACGCCGCGTCCGCGTGCAGGTCGAGCATCATGCCGATCGTGATGAAGAAGAGCCCGAGCAGCACGTCGCGGAACGGCTTGATGTCCTCCTCGACCTGGTAGCGGAATTCCGTCTCGGAGATCAGCATGCCGGCGAGGAACGCGCCGAGCGCGAGCGACAGCCCGAAGAACTGCGTGATCGCCGCCATGCCGAGCGTCACGAGCAGCACGTTCAGCACGAAAAGCTCCGACGAGCGCTGCGAGGCGACGATGCGGAACCACGCGCGCATCGGACGCTGGCCGAGGAAGAGGATCAGCGCCAGCGCCACGGCCGCCTTCGCGACCGCGATCGCGAGGGCGCGCCCGGTGTCCACGCCCGCGCCGGCGAGCGCCGGAATCAGGATCAGGAACAGCACGACCGCGAGGTCCTGAAACAGCAGCATGCCCATCACGTCGCGGCCGTGCGGCGTGCCGAGCTCGTTGCGCTCGGCGAGCATCTTCGACACGATCGCCGTCGAGCTCATCGCGAGCGCGCCGCCCAGCACGACGCCGACGCGCCAGCCGTAGCCGAGCAACGGCATCGCGAGCGCGCCCGCGAGCGTCGTGATCGCGACCTGCGCGGCGCCGAGGCCGAACACCGCGCGGCGCATCGCGCGAAGCTGCGGCAGGCTGAACTCGAGGCCGATCGAGAACATCAGGAACACGATGCCGAATTCGGCGAGCGAAAGCGTCGTCTCGTCGTTCGGAGCGATCCCGAGCGCGTGCGGGCCGAGCACGATGCCGACGATCAGGTAGCCGAGGATCGGCGGCAGCCGCAGCCGCCGGCACACGGCGACGACGACGACCGCGGCTGCGAGCAGGAGCAGGATCAGGAGCAGCGTGTTCGGCATGGCGGGCGGCGCTTCACACGGGTCCGCGGCAGACGTTAGCACGCGGGCGGCGCGCGCTGTGGCGACGATCGAAGACGGTATACTTGGACGATGATCGCCCATGCGGATGCGCGCGAGCGTGCGCGCGGCGCGCCGTCGCGAGTCGTCGACGCGCAACGCGCGCTCGATCTCGCCCGCAGCGTGCTCGACATCGAGGCGCGCGCGATCGCATCGCTGTCGGCGCGGCTCGCATCTCCGTTCGTCGCCGCGGTCGAACTGATGCTTCGTTGCCGCGGCCGCGTCGTCGTGTCGGGCATCGGCAAGTCGGGTCATGTCGCCCGCAAGCTCGCGGCGACGCTCGCGTCGACCGGCACGCCGGCGTTCTTCGTCCATCCCGCGGAAGCGGGTCACGGCGACCTCGGCATGATCACCGCGGACGACGTCGTCGTGATGCTGTCGAACTCGGGCGAGACCGACGAGCTCGTGCTGCTCGCGCCGCATTTGAAGCGCCAGGGCGCCGCGCTGATCGCGCTGACCGGCAACGACAAGAGCTCGCTCGCGCAATCGGCCGACGTGCACCTCGACGCCGCCGTCGACGCCGAGGCGTGCCCGCTCGGTCTCGCGCCGACGGCGAGCACGACGGCGGCGCTCGCGCTCGGCGACGCGCTCGCGCTCGCGCTGCTCGACGCACGCGGCTTCTCGGTCGAGGATTTCGCGCGCTCGCATCCGGGCGGTGCGCTCGGCCGGCGGCTCCTGACGCGCGTTCGCGACGTAATGCGCGAAGGCGACGCCTTGCCGCGTGTGCCGCAGGCCGCGACGCTCGCGGAGGCGATCGTCGAGATGACGAGCAAGGGGATGGGGATGACCGCCGTCGTCGACACGCACGGCCGCATCGCCGGAATCTTCACCGACGGCGACCTGCGGCGGTCGCTTTCGCGCGTCGCCGACCCGATGACCGCGCGCGTCGACGCGCTGATGACGAAGGGGCCGCGCACGATCGGCGCCGAGCGCCTCGCCGCCGATTGCATCGTGCTGATGGAAACGCCGCCGAAGATCACCGCGCTGCTCGTCGCCGACGACGACGGGGCGCTCGTCGGCGCCGTGCAGATGCACGACCTCTTTCGCGCCAGGGTCGTTTGAGCGACGCGATGACAAGCGACATGAGCGGGGCAGGGCCGTCCCAGGACGGTCACGCGCGCGGGGCGAAGCCCAGCCTCGAAGAGGACGGCCGCGCGCGTGGACGCGAGGCCGACACGCCAACGTCGTGCACCTACGGCCAGCCCAAGGAGGCCGAGGCGAATCGCGCCCCCTCGGAGGGCAGCGCAGGGTGTGAGCCCGACGGGCCGCCCCGAGGGCGAACACCCGAGTGCGAAGCACGAGCATTGTCCGCCCAAGCCGCAAGCGTGGGGGCTCACGTCGTTGCGCGCGCGCGACGCGTGCGCCTTCTGACGTGCGATGTCGACGGCGTGCTCACCGACGGGCGCATCTACATCGACGACCAGGGGCGCGAGCTCAAGGTGTTCTCGGCGCTCGACGGCGTGGCGATGCACCGGCTCGCGGCAGCGGGCATCGTCGTCGCATGGATCACCGGCAGCGGCGCACCGGCGGTCGCGCATCGCGCGCAGCAGCTTCGCATCGCGCATCTCGTGCAGGACGCGCAGGACAAGCTCGGGCCGTGGCAACGCCTGCGCGCGGAGCTCGGCCTCGCGCCGGAGGCATGCGCACACATCGGCGACGACCTGCCCGACATCGCGGTGCTCACCGCTTGCGGCTTGAGTGCGACGGTGCCGCACGCGCCGTCCGCGGTGCGCGCGCACGCGCATTACGTGACGACGCGCGAAGGCGGCGCCGGCGCCGTGCGCGAACTCGCCGACCTCATCCTTTCCGCGCAGGGCTACGGCGAGGCGCAGGACATCGGACGCGCGCGCTCGCGTGCGGCGGTCGCTTCGCGCTAGGACTTACATGGACCGCAGCCGCCTCTTGCTCGACCGCCTCGTCGCCTGGTCACCGGTGCTGCTGCTCGGTGCGCTCGCCGCGCTCACGTACTGGCTCGACGCGCAGGTCCAGGCGCCGGCCGTGCATCGCGACGGCTCGTCGCGCCACGACCCCGATCTTTTCCTCACCGATTTCAAGGCGGTGACCTTCGACTCGCGCGGCCTGCCGCGCGAGTCGCTTACCGCGGCGAGCGCGCGGCATTTCCCCGACGACGACAGCGCCGAGGTCACCGATCCGAAGCTGTCGCTCACCGAGCCCGACCACCCGAAGATGACGATCACGGCCGACAGCGGCGTCATCGCCGGCGATCGCGAACATGGCGATTTCAAGGGACACGTGAAAGTGCTGCGCGATGCCGATCCGGCGCCGGCACAACCGGGTGAGACGCCGAGCGGCCCCGTGACGCTGACGACGAGCCTGTTGCACGTCGACACGCAGGAGGCGCGCGTCACGACCGACCAGCCGGTGACGATCGAGGAGCCGCGTGGGATAATCCAGGGTCGAGGTCTTCAGTTCGACAACAAGGCGAAGCGCGTGCGCATCGAGTCGCACGTGAGCGGAACGCTCTCGCCGCAGCAACCGCCAGCCCGATGATGCAACCCGGTTTCGTCCCGCGGCGCCTGCTCGCGTCGTTCGCCTGCGTGGCCGCGCTCGCACTGCCTGCCCTCGCACGTGCCGAGCAGGCCGATCGCAGCAAGCCGATCCACTTCTCCGCCGAGCAGCCGGCCGAGGTCGACTTCGACAAGCGCGTCGGCACGCTGCGCGGCAACGTCGTGATCACGCAGGGGACGCTGACGATTCACGCCGACAAGATCGACTTCAAGCAGAATCCCGACAATTCGCTGTCGGCGACCGCGTACGGCAATCCGATCGACTTCCGCGAGAAGAAGGAGGGCTCGGACGAGTACTACGAAGGCTATGCTCAAAAGGCCGTCTACAACGGCCAGACGCACACGCTCGAGCTCTTCGACAATGCGCTGCTCAAGGAAGGCAACAACGAGTTCCGCGGCAATTACATCTCTTACAACAGCGACACGAACTTCATGAAGGCCGAAGGCCGGCCGAACGCGCCCGGCGGCGAGGGACCGGGACCGCGCGTTCAGGGCGTGTTCGAGCCGCGATCCGATACGCCGTCGGGCGCTAAGCCGGCGTCGCCGGACAAGGCCGGCGACGCCAAGGGCGCGGCAAAGTTCGACGCGAAGAGCCCGCCGAAGGCGGACGGCAAGGGCGCGGACGCCGCGAAGAACCGGACGGCGAAGAGCGCGCCACCGCTCGCGCTCACGCCCGATTCGACGCTGTCGGCGCAGTGAACGCGCGCACGGCCGTCGAGCCGTTCGCCTCGGGCGCGGCCGAGCCGCGCGCGTCGCAGCTTCCGATGCAATCCCCGAGCACGCTCGCCGCGGCGCACCTGCGCAAGCGCTACAAGGCGCGCACCGTCGTGCACGACGTTTCGCTCGACGTCGCGAGCGGCGAAGTCGTCGGCCTGCTCGGCCCGAACGGCGCCGGCAAGACGACGTGCTTCTACATGATCGTGGGCCTGGTCGCCGCCGACGGCGGCGAGATCTCGCTCGACGGCGAGGACCTGTCGCGCCTGCCGATCCATCGCCGCGCGCGCCGGGGGCTTTCGTACCTGCCGCAGGAGGCGTCGATCTTCCGCAAGATGAGCGTCGCGCAGAACGTGCGCGCGATCCTCGAGCTGCAGGACCTCGACCCCGACACGCTGTCGAACCGCCTCGACGCGCTGCTCGAGGACCTGACGATCTCGCACCTCGCCGATGCGCCCGCGGTGTCGCTGTCGGGCGGCGAGCGGCGGCGGGTCGAGATCGCGCGCGCGCTCGCGACGCGGCCGCGCTTCATCCTGCTCGACGAGCCGTTCGCGGGCGTCGATCCGATCGCCGTTCTCGACATCCAGAAGATCATCGGCTTCCTGAAGGAGCGCGGCATCGGCGTGCTCATCACCGATCACAACGTCCGCGAGACGCTCGGCATCTGCGACCGCGCCTACATCATCAACGAGGGCCGGGTCCTCGCATCGGGCGCGCCGGGCGAGATTGTTTATAATGAGGACGTCCGGAAAGTTTATCTCGGGGAGCACTTCCGGCTCTGACGACGCTCCTCGTCGAAAGCGCGTTCGTCGGTGAAACAGACGCTTCAGCTCAAGTTATCGCAGCATCTCACGCTGACGCCGCAGCTGCAGCAGTCGATCCGGCTTCTGCAATTGTCGACGATCGAGCTGAACGCCGAGGTCGAACGCATGCTGCAGGAGAACCCGCTTCTCGAGCGCGCGGAAACCGAAGAGGAGCGCGCCGTCGAGGTGCCGCTATCGGGTCCGGGACGCGTCGCCGACGGCGCCGACCGTCACGAAGTCGCCGCCGGCGATACCGCGTCCGAGATTCGCAGCACGCGTGACGACGCGCCGGAAGTCGTCGACTTCGCCGACTACGGCAGCGGCGGCGGCGACAGCGACTGGGGCGGCGGCAACGCGAACGACGACGACGACTTCCTGCCGCAGCAGATCGCGACGTCGACGCTGCGCGATCATCTGAACGGGCAGCTTGCGCTCCTCAACCTGCCGCTTCGCGACCGCCAGATCGTCACGGCGCTGATCGACGCGCTCGACGACGACGGCTATCTCGCGACGTCGCTCGAGGAGATCGCCGAGCTCTTTCCGCCGGAGCTCGAGATCGAGCCCGACGAGCTCAACATCGCGCTCAAGTACGTGCAGAGCTTCGAGCCGTCGGGGGTCGGCGCGCGCGATTGTGCCGAATGCCTCGCGTTGCAGCTTCGCGCGCTCGCCGCGGCGACGCCGTTTCTCGCCGATGCGCTGAAGGTCGTCGACGGCAATCTCGCGCTGCTCGCGAACCGCGACTTCACGAAGCTCAAGCGCCTGCTCCATACCGACGACGCCGGCGTGCGCGGCGTGCGCGACCTGATTCGCAGCCTCAATCCGAGACCCGGCGCGGCGTTCGCCAAGGCCGAGGCGAACTACGTGATTCCCGACGTGGTCGTACGAAAGATCAGGAACCAGTGGATCGCCTCGCTGAACGAGGCGGCGATGCCGAAGCTGCGGTTGAACCGCATCTATGCCGACATCCTCACGCGCAACCGCGAGAGCTCGAACCAGCAGCTCGCCGCGCAGCTTCAGGAAGCGAAGTGGCTGATCCGCAACGTGCAGCAGCGCTTCGACACGATCCTGCGCGTGGCCAAGGCGATCGTCGAGCGGCAGCGGCGCTTCTTCGAGCACGGCGAGGTCGCGATGCGGCCGATGGTGCTACGCGAGATCGCCGACATGCTGAACCTGCACGAATCGACGATCTCCCGCGTGACGACGCAGAAGTACATGCTGACGCCGCGCGGGACGTTCGAGCTCAAGTACTTCTTCGGCAGCCACGTCGCGACCGACACCGGCGGCGCGGCGTCGGCGACCGCGATCCGCGCGCTGATCAAGCAATTGATCGCCGCCGAGGATGCGAAAACCCCGCTCACCGACAGCAAGATCGCCGACATGCTCGGCGAGCAGGGGATACTCGTCGCGCGGCGGACGATCGCGAAGTACCGCGAAGCGCTGCAGATCCCGCCGGTCAACATGCGCAAGGCGCTATAGGGTCAGGGACGACTTGGCGTCCCGCGATGTCCGCTTCGGCAGCGACGGTGGACGACAAGTCGTCTCTCGCCCGTATTCCGGTTCTGCCGCTTCCCTCGTTTCTCACACCCGAATGCCCGTCGTGGTTGCGCGACCGGCGCGTGCCGCGGTGGCGCGCGTTTCGCGCGCGGCCGATCCCGCATGGAAGGAGAGCCCGATGAATCTGCAGATCACTGGACATCATCTCGACGTTACGCCGGCGATCCGCGACTACGTCACGTCGAAGCTTGCGCGGATCAACCGCCACTTCGACCACGTCATCGACGTCGGCGTCGTGCTCACCGTCGACAAGCTGTCGCACAAGGTCGAGGCGACCGTTCATGTGCGCGGGAAGGACCTGCATGCCGAATGCATCGACGCCGACATGTACGCGGCGATCGACGGGCTCGCCGACAAGCTCGACCGGCAGGTGCTGAAGCACAAGGAGCAGATCAGGAATCATCGTGCGGACAGCGAGGCGATCCAGCGCTCGAACGTCGGCACCCCCACCGAAGGGTCCGCCTGACGCCGGCGCGTGCGCGCCGGCGACGTCTACGTATAATCGGCCGGTTTGCCTCGCGCGCGTCCACGAAAACCACTTCGTGAACCAGATCGCGGCCTTGCTGCCGCCCTCGAACATCGTCGTCGATCTCGACGTCGGTTCGAAAGCCGCGTTCTTCACCGCCATCGGCGAGCGTTTCGAGCAGAGCGCCGGGCTTCCCCACGCGCGCGTCGCGGCGAGCCTCGCGGCGCGCGAGAAGCTCGGCTCGACGGGACTCGGCCAGGGCATCGCGATCCCGCATGGCCGCATGGCGCGTCTTGCTGAAGCCGTCGGCGCCTTCGCGCGATTGCGCACGCCGATCGCGTTCGACGCGCCGGACGGCAAGCCGGTCGACCAGATCTTCGTGCTGCTCGTGCCGGAGCAGGCGACCGACCGGCACCTGCAGCTCCTGTCCGAGCTCGCGCAGATGTTCTCCCAGCGTGCCTTTCGGGAGCGCCTCGCGGGTGCGCAGGATGCGGCCGCAATCGCCGCGCTTTTTCGCGACTGGCAACCGGAGTCCTGACGGATGCGACAGGTAAGCGTCCAGCGCTTCCTCGACGACAACCGCGAGCGGCTCGGCCTGGTGTGGCTCGCCGGCCGCGACGGCGGCGACCGGACGCTCGTCGGCGAGAGTGCGCTGCGCCCGACGATCGGGCAGGTCGGGCACATGAACCTGATCCATCCGTTCCGCGTGCAGATCCTCGGCGCGGCGGAGATCGCCTACCTGCGCGCGCTTCCCGAGGACGAGCTGCAGCGCTCGATCAGCCGGATGTTCACGACGGAGCTCGCGGCGATCGTCGTCGGCAACGGCGAGCAGGTGCCGCGCTACCTGCTCGACATGTGCAACCAGCACAAGATCGCGCTCGTCACGTCGCAGCAGCCGTCGCCGCATATCGTCGACGTCTTCCGGATCTATCTGTCGCGCGTGCTCGCCGAATCGACGACGCTGCACGGCGTGTTCCTCGACGTGCTCGAGCTCGGCGTCCTGATCACCGGCGCGTCGGCGATCGGCAAGAGCGAGCTCGCGCTCGAGCTCATCTCGCGCGGCAATGGCCTCATCGCCGACGACATCGTCGAGCTCTACCGGATCTCGCCGGACACGATCGAAGGGCGCTGCCCCGCGGTGCTGCGCGATTTTCTCGAGGTGCGCGGGATCGGCATTCTCAACATCCGCACGATCTTCGGCGAGACGGCCGTGCGGCCGCACAAGCTGCTGCGGCTGATCGTCCATCTCGAGGACCATGGCAACGAGGCGTTCTCGGACCTGGACCGGCTGCAGGTCAACGCGACGTTCCAGGAAGTGCTGTCGGTGCCGATCCGCAAGGTGACGATTCCCGTCGCCGCGGGGCGCAACCTCGCCGTGCTGGTCGAGGCCGCGGTGCGCAACTTCGTGCTGAACCAGCGCGGCATCGACAGCACGAAGGAGTTCATCGAGCGGCAACAGAAGCTCATGGATGAGGGCGATTAGGATCCCTCGTTTCGCCTTATGGACCTGATCCTCATCGGCGGCGTATCCGGCTCGGGCAAGAGCGTCGCCCTCGCCGCGTTCGAGGATGCCGGCTACTACGCGGTCAACAATCTCCCGGTCGCGCTGCTCGCCGAGACGGCGGCGTACCTCGAGCAGGCGGGCCAGGAACGCGTCGCCGTCGCGCTCGACGTCAAGACGGGACCGGGGTTGCCGGGACTCGCCGAGACGATGGCGGCGCTTTCGCAGCGCGGCTGGCAGGTGCGGCTGCTCTATCTCGATGCGACGGTCGAGACGCTGGTCAAGCGCTTCTCGGAGACGCGGCGTCGCCATCCGTTCTCGAGCGGCGACCGCACGCTCACCGAGGCGATCCAGTACGAGCGCGATCTTCTCGCGCACGCGCGACAGCTCGGCATCACGTTCGACACGTCCGAATTGCCAGCCGCGAACCTGCGCGGCTGGATCAAGGATTTCGTGTCCGTCGATCCGTCGCAGATCACGCTGCAGGTCGAGTCGTTCGGCTTCAAGCACGGCGTGCCGCTCGACGCCGACCTCGTGTTCGATGCGCGGTGCCTGCCCAATCCGCACTACGAGCCGGCGCTTTCGCCGCTCACCGGGAGGCACGCCGACGTCGTCGCGTTCCTCGAGGCGATCCCCGAGGTCGAGCGGATGTACGGCGACATCTACCACTTCGTCGCGAGCTGGCTGCCGGACTACGCACGCGACAACCGCAATTACCTGACGGTCGCGATCGGCTGCACCGGTGGCCAGCACCGGTCGGTGTATCTCGTCGAGCGGCTCGCGCAGGCGTTCTCGCCGCGTTACCAGGTTATCGTCCGCCATCGCGAGCTCGCGCCCGCCGACGCGCCGGTTGCGAATACGAAGACCGCACGGCGATCCGGATGACGACGCTCGACGCGCTGCCGCTCTTCCCGCTGCACACGGTGCTGTTCCCCGGCGGCCTGCTGCCGCTCAAGGTGTTCGAGCAGCGCTATGTCGAGATGACGAAAGCGTGCCTGCGCGGCGAGCGCGCGTTCGGCGTCTGCCTGATCGTCAAGGGCGACGAAGTCGCGCGCGGCGACGGGTCGGTTCCCGAGATCGCGCCGATCGGCACGCTCGCACGCATCGCGAACGTCGACATGCCGCAGGTCGGCATCCTGCACGTTGCGACCGAAGGCGGTGCACGCTTCGAAGTGCGAAGCAGGCGCGTCGATCCGCAGGGACTGCTGGTCGCCGACGTGTCGATGATCGACGACGAGCCGCGGCACGCGCTCGCCGACGCCTACGCGCCGCTCGCGCGGCTGCTCGCGCTGATTGCAACGCGCCTCGGACCGGCCAATTTCCCGAGCGCGACGTGCTACGGCGATGCGTCGTGGGTCGGGCATCGCCTCGCGGAGCTTCTGCCGCTGCCGCTTTCGATCAAGCAGCGGATGCTCGAGGTGAGCGACGCGAACGTGCGGCTCGCCGCGCTCGCGCAATTTCTCGAGCGTCAGGGCGTGCTGCAAGCCGTATAATTTCCGGTCGTGCAACGTAACTTCGCGGCAGCGACGCATGGCCGGTCACAGCAAGTGGGCGAACATCAAGCACAAGAAGGCTGCCGCGGATGCGAAGCGCGGCAAGGTCTTCACGCGCCTCATCAAGGAAATCACGGTCGCCGCGCGGCTCGGCGGCGGCGACGCGTCGGCGAATCCGCGCCTGCGGCTTGCGATCGACAAGGCGACCGACCAGAACATGCCGAAAGACACGATCGAGCGCGCGATCAAGCGTGGCGCGGGCGGTCTCGAGGGTGTTCATTACGAGGAAGTCCGCTATGAAGGCTACGGCATCGGCGGGGCCGCGGTGATCGTCGACTGCATGACCGACAACCGCACGCGCACGGTCGCCGACGTGCGCCATGCATTCTCCAAGTACGGCGGCAACCTCGGCACCGACGGATCGGTCGCCTTCCTGTTCCGCCACCTCGGGCAGATCGTGTTCGCGCCGGGCGTAAACGAGGACGAGGTGATGGAGGCAGCGATCGACGCCGGCGCCGACGACGTCGTCACGAACGACGACGGCAGCATCGAGGTGATCACCGCGCCGAACGATTTCCTCGCGGTCAAGGACGCGCTCGCGAAGGCGGGGCTCAAGCCCGAGTTCGCCGAAGTGATCATGAAGCCGATCACGGAGGTCGATATGCGCGGTGAGGACGCGCAGCGGATGCAGAAGCTCCTGGATGCGCTCGAATCGCTCGACGACGTGCAGGACGTCTACACGTCGGCGGCGATCGACGACGCGTAGCGGGCCTCCGCGAGGGTGCGCGTCATCGGCGTGCGGCGCATCCTCGGCATCGATCCGGGACTTCGCGTCACCGGCTTCGGCATCCTCGAAGCCGCAGGCGGCGAACTCGTCTACGTCAAGAGCGGATGCATCCGCGCGGCCGGCAGCAGCCTTCCGATCCGCCTCGGCGTCATCGTCCGCGACCTCGCGCACGTGATCGCCGAGGAGCAGCCGACCGAAGTCGCCGTCGAGAAGGTCTTCGTCAACGTCAACCCCAACTCGACGCTTCTCCTCGGGCAGGCGCGCGGCGCCGCGATCGCCGCCGCGGTGCTCGCCGGTCTGCCGGTCACCGAGTACACGGCCGGCCAGGTGAAGCAGGCGGTCGTCGGCGTCGGCCGCGCGCGGAAACCCCAGGTGCAGGAGATGGTGCGGCGGCTGCTCGCGCTGCCCGGGATACCCGCGGCGGATGCCGCCGACGCGCTCGCGGCCGCCATCTGCCATGCGCATGCGTCGACGGGTGTCGGCATGCTCACGCGAAGCGGCTATCGCGTGCGAAGCGGCCGCCTCCTCGTCACGTAGAATGCGGGCCCATGATCGGACGCCTTTCCGGCATCCTGCTCGAGAAGAATCCGCCGCAGCTATTGCTCGACGTGCAGGGCGTGGCGTACGAAGTGGACGTTCCGATGAGCACGTTCTACAGCCTTCCGGCGAACGGCGAGCGCGTCACGCTGTTCACGCACCTCGTCGTGCGCGAGGACGCGCATCTGCTGTACGGCTTCGGCAGCGAGAGCGAGCGGCGCGCGTTCCGCCAGCTTCTGAAGGTGAACGGCATCGGCGCGAAGATCGCGCTGTCGGTGCTGTCGGGACTTTCGGTCGCCGAGCTCGCGCACGCGATCACGCTGCAGGAAACTGCGCGCCTCACGCGCGTGCCCGGCATCGGCAAGAAGACGGCGGAGCGGCTCCTGCTCGAGCTCAAGGACAAGCTCGGCGCGGACTTGACGCAGGCCGTCGGTGTCAACCGCGCACCGCCGCCGACGTCGGATATCATGCACGCGCTGCTTGCGCTCGGTTACAGCGAGAAGGAGGCAGCCGCCACGGTCAAGGAGTTGCCCGACGGCATCGCCGTCGCCGACGGCATCAAGCAGTCGCTCAAGCTGCTCGCGAAGCCATGAAGCCGCGCACGCCCCCGTTCGACATTCGATGGCGATCGAGCACGACGCGCTGACGCGGATCGTCGCGGCGAAAAGCGCGAGCGCGCAGGAGGAAGCGCTCGAGCGCGCGCTTCGCCCGCGCCGGCTCGACGAGTACATCGGCCAGCAGAAGATCCGCGAGCAGCTCGGCATCTTCATCGAGGCCGCGCGCAGGCGCGGCGACGCGCTCGACCACGTGCTGCTGTTCGGGCCGCCGGGGCTCGGCAAGACGACGCTTTCGCACATTCTCGCGCACGAGCTCGGCGTCAACCTGCGCCAGACGTCGGGGCCGGTGCTCGAGCGTCCGGGCGACCTCGCCGCGCTGCTGACGAACCTCGAGCCGCGCGACGTGCTGTTCATCGACGAGATCCACCGGCTGTCGCCGGTCGTCGAGGAGATCCTCTATCCGGCGCTCGAGGACTTCCAGATCGACATCATGATCGGCGAAGGGCCCGCCGCGCGCAGCGTGAAGATCGACCTGCCGCCGTTCACGCTCGTCGGCGCGACGACGCGCGCGGGGATGCTGACGAACCCGTTGCGCGACCGCTTCGGGATCGTCGCGCGCCTCGAGTTCTACACGCCGCCCGAGCTCACGCAGATCGTCACCCGCTCGGCGCGCCTGTTGTCGATGAAGGTCGAGCCCGACGGCGCGCTCGAGATCGCGCGTCGCGCGCGCGGCACGCCGCGAATCGCGAATCGGCTCCTGCGCCGTGTCCGCGACTACGCCGAAGTGCGCGCGGCCGGCGAAGTCACGCGCAGCGTCGCCGACGCCGCGCTGTCGATGCTCGACGTCGACGGCTCGGGGCTCGATGCGATGGACCGCAAGCTGCTGTCGACGGTGCTCGAGAAATTCGCCGGCGGCCCCGTTGGCGTCGACAACCTCGCCGCGGCGATCGGCGAGGAGCGCGACACGATCGAGGACGTGCTCGAGCCTTACCTGATCCAGCAGGGTTTCCTGCAGCGTACGTCGCGCGGCCGCGTCGCGACGGCGCTCGCGTATCGCCATTTCGGACTCGCGGCGCCCGCGGCCGGCAGCGACCTGTTTCCCGGCTCGTGAGCGTGGGCTCGTAAGCGTGGATTCGCGCGAAACGTGAGCGCCGCCGGGCCGCCCCAAGGCGCGAACTCCGCCCCCCGGGGGGCAGCGCAGCGGCGCAAGCCGCAGGCGTGGGCGGACCACCATCGGCGCTTCAGCTTTCCGATCCGCGTCTATTACGAGGATACCGATGCCGCCGGCGTCGTTTACTACGCGAACTATCTGCGCTACATGGAGCGGGCGCGCACCGAATGGCTCGAGGCGCTCGGCTTTCCGCTCGCCGCATTCGAGCGCGAGCATCGCGTCGCGTTCGCGGTGCATCGCGCGGAGATCGACTTCCTGCGGCCCGCGCGATTGAACGATCGGATCGCCGTGTCGGTCGAAGCGCGCGATCGCGGCGCCTGCCGGCTCGTCGTGGCGCAGCAGGTCGTTCGCGACGGCGAAACGCTGGTCGATGCGACGATCGCGCTCGCCTGTGTCGATCCGCTGCGCTTTCGTCCCGCGCGCATCCCCCCGCCGCTTGCGCGGATCCTCGCCTGCGTCCTGCCCACGAACATGACCGCTAGCGCGTGAACGTCCATACCGACCTCTCCTTCCTGACGCTGATCGTTCACGCGTCGGTCATCGTCCAGGGCATCATCGGCCTGCTCGCGATCCTGTCGCTGTGGTCCTGGTGGCAGATCTTCCTCAAGATGTTCCAGCTTCGCCGCATCGCGCGCGACACCGATCGCTTCGAGGACGAGTTCTGGCAGGGCGGAAGCCTCGAGACGCTCTATCGGCAGGCCGGCGCCGCGCAGGTCGGCGGCGGGCTCGAGCAGATCTTCACCGCCGGGTTTCGCGAGTTCTCCAAGCATCGCCGGCAGGGCAGCGCATCGGACGTGACACTCGATGCGGCACGGCGTGCGATGCGCGCGACGTACCAGCGCGAGATCGACGCGATCGAGGCGCACCTGGCCGGCCTCGCGACGGTCGGCTCCGTGTCCCCGTACATCGGCCTTTTCGGAACCGTCTGGGGCATCATGAACGCGTTCCGGGGACTCGCCAATGTCAGCCAGGCAACGCTCGCAAACGTTGCTCCCGGTATCGCCGAAGCGCTGATCGCGACGGCGATCGGGCTGTTCGCCGCGATTCCCGCGGTCGTCGCCTACAACCGCTTCACGCACGACGTCGACCGCCTGGCGGTGCGCTTCGAGACGTTCATCGAGGAATTCTCGAACATTTTGCAGCGACAGGGCTGAATCCGCCGACACCCGATGCCCATGCCTGACACCTGATGCGTCGCGCCCGCAAGCCGATCAACCAGATCAACGTCGTGCCCTACATCGACGTGATGCTGGTGCTCCTGATCATCTTCATGGTCACGGCGCCGCTCGTCGCGCCCGGCGAGATCCAGCTCCCGTCCGTGGGATCGAAGCTAACGGTGGCGGCCGATCCGGTCACCGTGCACGTCAAGAACAAGGCGTTGACGATCGAGGACCGGCAGGGCTCGACGAGCCGCACGGTGAACGCTTCGCTCGATACGATGGTCGATCAGGTGCAATCGATGCTCGGCGGCGCCGAGCGGCCGGTCGTCATCGCGGCCGACGGCAAGGTGCCGTACGAGGACGTCGTTCGCATCCTCGATCGCCTGCAACTCGCCGGCATCAAGCGCGTCGGCCTGCTCGCACGCCCCACTCCGTAATGGCCACGGTCCTCACGACACCGCACGATCGTCCGGCGCCTCCAAGGCGGCCGCGAGGCAAATGGACGGCGCTGATCCTCGCGCTTTGTGTAAACCTGCTGTTCGTCGGCGTGCTCGTGTTCTCGGTCTCGTGGCGCAATCGACCGCCGGAAACCGTCTCCGCCGAGCTTTACGCGCCACCGGCGCCGGCGCCCCTCCTGCCGAAGGTGCAGCCGAGGCCGCAGCCGAAATCGGAACCCGCGCCGCCGCCGAAGCCGCCGCCGCAGCCCGTCGTCAAGCCGGCAGCAACGCCGGATCCCGACATCGCGCTCAAGGCGAAGCAGGAAGCGGAGCGCCAGCGGCAGGAGCAGGCCGACCGCGAAGCGCGCCGCCAGGAGGAGCAAAAGCGCCAGGACGAAGCGCGCAGGCAGGAAGAAGCGAAGCAGCAGGAGCAGGCACGCAAGGAAGCGCTCGCACGCGAGGCCGAGGAGAAGCGGCAGCTCGAGCTTCGCGAGCAGCAACGACGCCAGCTCGAGGCGATGCGCGCGCAGGCCGCGCGTGAGGCGCAGCTTCGCACGCAGGCCGAGCGCGAGTCGCAAATGCGTGCGCAGGCCGAGCGCGAGTCGCGGATGCGCGCCGAGGCGGAGCGCGAGGCGCAGGTGCGCGCCGACGAGGCCGCGAAGGGCGCGCGCAACCGTGCGCAGCTCGACTGGATCGACAAGATCCGCAGCCGCATTCGCGGCAACATCAACCTTCCCGCCGACATCCCCGGCAATCCCGAGGCGGTGTTCGACGTCGTTCAGCTACCGACCGGCGAGATCATCGACGTGAAGCTGCGCAAATCGAGCGGTGTGCGCGCGTACGACGAGGCCGTCCAGCGCGCGATTCTCAAGTCGTCGCCGCTGCCGAAGCCGGTGCCGGCGGATCTGTTCCAGCGCAATCTGGAGCTTCGCTTCCGCCCGCTCGATCAGTGAAGGCGCTCATAAGCTACTGCGCCCCGCGATCGCTTTGGAGCGAACGCCGCTCGGCTTAGCGCTCGCAGGCTCGCATGAGCGTTCGCCGAGGTACGGCTTTCGTGTCCTCGCTCGTCCCTCGCCGTACCGTCATGTGTCTCGGGACTCGCTGCGGGCCTTCGCGCGCTTGCGGCTGCTCGCTACGCTTGCGAACGCCTTCACTCCGCGCTGCGTATCTGCTTCTCGACGATCTGGATCGCCGCCCAGCTCCAGTCGGCGCGCTGCTCGACCAACTGTCGCAGCGCGACCGTGTAGATCGAACGACCGGTGATCAGGATCACCTTGCGTCCTTCCACGTACTCGTGCGTGGGGACGATCAGCGTCTTGACGACGAGCGGCTTGTCGGGACGCGACGGCGGCGGCAGGTACAGCCCCTCGAAGCGCGGACCCATCATCGACGCGTCGAGCCCGTTGACGACGATGCCGAGCTCCTGCTTGGTTTCCCGCTTCGCGTAGAGCGTCACGGCGACGACGCGCTCGGCGACGAGCGACACGCCGGCCTCGACGTCGTCGGGGGCCGTCCTGTTGAGCCGGCGCACCACGCCGAGCAGCCAGTGCTTTGCGTCCGCCTGGCGCACCGCGACGAGCCCGCCGAGCATCAACGTCTGTCCGACGCCGCCGCTCGCGCAGATGCGCAGACCCGCGAGGCTGCGATCCTTCACCTGCCATACCGGATCGGAGAACGTCGCAAGGCTCGACGACAGCGTGTCGTTCTCGTCGACCGCTGGTTTCGCGCGCTTCGGACCTTCGACCGCGTAGACCTCGATCTCCTCGTTGGCGGCAGTGTCGGCGCCGAGCGAATCGTTCGTTGGCTTCGACAGCTCGTGCTGGATGCGCGCGAGCCCGATGCGCACGCGCGCAGCGACGGCGCAGGGCGTACGCGGATCGCGCCGCATGTCGGTGTTCAGGTTCGGCGCGACCGCCGCGCGCGCCTTTTCGAGGATCATCGCGCGCTGCTGGTTGATCGGGCCGACAGGTCCCTGATCGGTCTCTTCGGAATGGCGCAATGCGGCGAGCGTCATGTCGAGCTGGTTCGCGAGCGGCGTCGTGTCGAGATAGCGCAGCATCGACCCCGAATCCTGGCCGGTGCGCCGCGCAAGGCCGGTGCGGCCCGCGATGTCGACGAAGAAGCCTTCCATCGTCTTCGGCAGCGCGACGAGCTCGAGCTTGCGGCTGAAGCCGCGCACCTGCGACGCGGCCCAGTCCAGATTTGCCGGCGAGAGGTTGCCGCTGTTGAGCTGATGCAGCAGCAGCGTGAACACATATTCCTGCTCGACCGTCCACTGCGTTCCGTTGCCGCCCGACGCGCCGAGCGACGTCGGAACGCGATCGACGCCGAGCTCCGTCGCGCGCATGTACGCGCGATGCAGCTCCACCCATTTCGCGGGAATCCAGCGCTCGTGACGGCAGACGCGAAGCTTGGCGTCGGTGCCGTAGAAATGGATGAGGCGCGCGAACAGGATCGGCACGTGCGCCTTCCAGCGGCCATACGCCGACGGCGCGAGCGCTTCCTCGAGCACCCGCTGATACGCGACGATGAACGCCTGAGCGAGATCGAGGCTCGCCTGCCAGATGCGGTCGGAGACCTTCGGTGCGGTCTCGAGGCTTTCGACGTACTGCTTGAAGAGCTGCCGGCGATCGGCGCCGAGCGCCGCGTCGGTGTATTGAAGCGCCTGTGCGCGCGCGAGATCGACCGGACGCCGCGCCTGTCGCATGCCGTCGAACGCGCGCAGCACGAGCTGCTGTCGCGCGACGAGATCGAGCGACGGCAATTGGCGCAGCCATGCAGACGCCGACTTGACCGAAGCGATCGGGTCGGCGGTGTCGCGCGGCGAGGACGACAGGAATGCGAACATGGCGCCCATTTGCGATCAAGCCCTCATGCAAGCCGCGCGCGTCGGCGAGAACGCGCACGGCGGGTCGGATAAAATGCGGGAACGTCGCATGACCGCACGCAAAGCGCGTCGTGTCGCGCGGCGCCATTTCCCACCGAGGTCTTCATGCCGCTCCCCGTTCGCTTCGTCGCACGTGCGTCGCGCGTCGTCGCGCCACTGATCGTCATCGCGATCATGTCGGTCGCGCCTGCATATGCGGCGACGGCGCAGGGTGCGGCCACCTCTGCCGAACAAGGACAAAGCAAGTTGAATGCCACATCAGAAAACCTGCAGACGGTCGACGTTCAGCAAGGCACCGGCGCCGAGGCAACAGTAGGGCACACCGTTGTAGTGCACTACACGGGCTGGCTCTACGATCCGTCGAAGCCCGATATGCACGGCGCGAAGTTCGACAGCTCGCGCGACCGCGCATCGCCGTTCAGCTTCCCGCTCGGCGCGGGACGCGTTATCAAGGGTTGGGACCAGGGCGTGGCCGGCATGAAGGTGGGTGGACGCAGGACGCTCGTGATACCGCCGCAACTCGGGTACGGTGCGCGCGGCGCAGGCGGCGTGATTCCGCCGAATGCCACGCTGATCTTCGACGTCGAGCTGCTCGACGTAAAGTAGACGGACGGCCGATTGCGGTCATGATTCCGATGCTCCCGCGCGGCGCGCGGGCGAAGGCCCGGCGCCGCGTCGACTATCGTCCGCCGGCATTCCTGGTCGACGACATCGCGCTCACGTTCGACCTCGATCCGGACGCGACCGAAGTCACGTCGACGTACGGGTTTCGCCGCAATCCCGCCGCATTCGCCATCGACCGCCGCGCGCCGCTGATCCTCGACGGCGAGCAGCAGGAGCGGTTGCACGTCGCGCTCGACGGCCGCGCGCTTGCGCGTGCGCGGTTCGTCGTCGACGCGTCGACGCTCACGATCCGCGATGCGCCGGACAACGGCACCGTCACGATCCGCACGCGGATCGCGCCGTCGCGCAACGTCGCGCTCGAAGGTCTCTACATCTCGTCGGGCGTGTTCTGCACGCAATGCGAGGCCGAGGGCTTTCGCAGGATCACGTATTTCCTCGACCGGCCCGACGTGCTCGCGCGCTACCGCGTGACGCTTCGCGCCGATCGCGGCCGCTATCCGACGCTGCTGTCGAACGGCAACCTGGTCGCGTCGGGCGACCTGCCCGACGGGCGCCACTTCGCGACGTGGCACGACCCGTTTCCGAAGCCGACGTATCTGTTCGCGCTCGTCGCCGGCGATCTCGCCTGCCTCGCCGACAGCTTCACGACGCAATCGGGTCGCAGCGTCGCGCTGCGCATCTACGCGACGGCAGCCAACGTCCCGCGTTGCCGACACGCGATGGCGTCGCTCAAGGCGGCGATGCGCTGGGACGAAGAGCGCTTCGGCCGCGAATACGATCTCGACACGTTCATGATCTTCTGCGCCGACGACTTCAACCTCGGCGCGATGGAGAACAAGGGCCTCAACATCTTCAACAGCCGCCTGGTCCTCGCCGATCCTGCGATGGCGACCGACGACGATTACCTCGCGATCGAGGGCGTGATCGGCCACGAGTACTTCCACAACTGGACCGGCAATCGCGTGACGTGCCGCGACTGGTTCCAGCTGTCGCTCAAGGAAGGACTCACCGTGTTCCGCGACCAGGAGTTCTCGAACGATCGCGGCTCGCGCGCCGTCGAGCGCATCGGCGCCGTCGAGTACCTGCGCCGCGAGCAGTTCGCCGAGGATGCCGGACCGATGGCGCACCCGGTGCGCCCCGACGAGTATCAGGAGATCAACAATTTCTACACGGCGACCGTCTACGAGAAGGGCGCCGAGTTGATCCGGATGCAGCACACGCTGCTCGGGGCCGAGCGCTTCCGCCGCGCGATGGACCTCTATTTCGAGCGCCACGACGGGCAGGCGGTCACCTGCGACGACTTCGTGCAGGCGATGCAGGACAGTTCGACCGTCGACCTCGCGCAGTTCCGGCACTGGTATGCGCAGGCCGGTACGCCGCAGGTCGACGTGCGGGGCCGTTACGATCAGGCGGCGCGCACGTATACGCTCGACGTCGAGCAGAGCGCGCCTTCGGTCAACGGCGGGACGCGGCGCAGGCCGCCGTTGCACATTCCGCTCGCGATCGGGCTGGTCGGCCCCGACGGCAAGGACATGCCGCTTCGCCTCGCCGGTGAGTCCGGCGCAGGCGCGACGACGCGCGTGCTCGAGATCCGGAACGGCGTCGAACGCTACGAGTTCGTCGACGTGTCAGAAAGGCCGGTGCCTTCGCTGTTTCGCGATTTTTCCGCGCCGGTTCGCGTCGCGTTCGATTACCGCGACGACGATCTCGTCTTGCTTGCGACGCGCGACAGCGATCCGGTCAACCGCTGGGATGCGGCGCAGCGCGCATACGTCGACGCGATACTCACGCTTGCCGCGGCGCATCGCGAGGGCCGGCCGCTGGCGCTGCCTGCGGTCCTCGATGCGATCGCGCGCGGAATCCTTGGCGACGACGCAAGCGATCCGTCGCTGGCGGCGCTCGCGTTGACGCTTCCGGACCCCGCGTACGTCGCGTCGCTCGAGCCGACGCTCGACCCGGATGGCGTCATGCGTGCATGGACGTTCGTCGAGAAGTCGCTCGCAACCGCGCATCGCGACGCGTTCGAGCGCGCGTACGACCGGCATCGGAGGCGCGAGGCGTATGCGCTCACGCGTGCGCAGATCGCGTCGAGAAGCCTGTCCAACCGCTGCCTTCGCTACCTTTGCGCGCTCGACGACGCCGACGCGCAGTCGCTCGCGGCGCGCCAGTACCGCGGCGCCGACAACATGACCGAGGCGATCGGCGCGCTCGTCGCGCTGCGCGATTCGACGTCCGCCGTGCGCGACGACCTCTTCGCGGCGTTCGAGGCGCGATGGCGCGACGAGCCGCTCGTGCTCGACAAGTGGTTCGCGCTGCAGGCGAAGAGCTTGCGCGGCGACGTGCTCGACACCGTACGCGCGCTGCTCGCGCACCCGCGCTTCAACGCGCACAATCCAAACCGGGTGCGCTCGCTCGTCGGCGCGTTCGCGCTCGGCAACTTCGCGGGATTCAACGCGGCCGACGGATCGGGCTACGCGTTCGCAGCCGAGCAGGTGCGCGTGCTCGACGCGACGAATCCGCAACTCGCCTCGACGATCGCCGGCGCGTTCAACCTGTGGAAGCGCTTCGCGGAGCCGCGCCGCGGCACGATGCATCGCTGCCTCACGCGGATCGCGCGATCGGCGAACCTGTCGCCGGACGTGAGCGAAGTGGTGACGCGAACGCTGGGCGCTCAGGCCTGACGGCTCGCCGCGCCGGGCACGTACGGCTCGACCTTGTCCTGCTCGTCGGGGTCGTTCCGCGCAACGACCGCGCGCGCCGGCTCGGTCGCGCTCAGGTTGATGGCTTCGTGCGGAACGCCGGGTGGCACGAACAGGAACTCACCGGGCTTGCTCACGACGTCGTGCTCGAGGTTCTCGCCCCAGCGCGTGCGCACGGTCCCCTCGAGCACGTAGATGCCCGTCTCGTAGCCGATATGGCGGTGCGGCTCTGCGCGCGCGCCGGGCGGGATCACGACGAGGTGCATCGACAGCCCTTTCGACTTGACCGTGCGGCCCGAAATGCCGACGAAGTACGGCAGGCGCTGCACCGTCGTCACTGCCTTGCCCGGCGTGATGCTCTGCACCTTCGGTTCGTCGTCGTCCATCGCAAAGTCCTTTCAACGCGCGGCTACCAGTACGTCTCCAGCGTGACGTGACCCGGCTCGCGGCGGCGGTGGCGGCGCATGCCGCGCGTCGCGAGCACCTTCTGCACGTCGTCGACCATCGCCGGATTGCCGCACAGCATCGCATGCGCGTTCTCGGCGGTGAGCGGCACGCCGACGCGCGCCTCGAGACGCCCGTCCTCGATCGCCTGCGGAATGCGGCCCGCGAGCGCGTCGGGATGCGCTTCGCGGCTCACCATCGGAACGTAATGGAACCTGCCCGAGCGCGCACGCGTGATGGCCGCGATCTCCTCGCGATACGTGAGCTCCTCGGCATGGCGGACCGAGTGCACGAGGATCACGTGCCCGAACTTGGTCCACGGATCGTCGGTGCGCAGCATCGACAGGAACGGGCCGATGCCGGTCCCTGTCGAGAGGCACCACAGCGATTCGGACTCGGCGGTTTCGGCGATCGTGAAGAAGCCGTTGGCGCGCGGCGCGAGCCAGACGCTCGCGCCTTCGCCGAGTTGCGCAAGGCGCGGCGACAGCGGACCCTCGGGAAGGATGATGAAGTAGAACTCGTGCGGTTGCCGCGACGGCGGATTCACGAACGAATACGGCCTGCCGATCATCGGCTCCTTCGCGCCCGGGGGCGCCGGAAGCGCGAGCCGCGCGAACTGGCCCGCGGTGAACGTGAGCGGCGGTGCATCGACGAGCAGCGAATAGAGGGCCGGACTCCACGCGCGACGCCCCGCGACCTTGCCCTCGATCCACGCGCTCAATCGACCTCTCCCGCTAAAATGCCGATTATGCCAACGCGCAAGAACGCGGCGACGCTCGAAGGCAATCGGGTGCATCTGCGGCCGCCTCGGCGAGGCGACGAGACGACGTTCATCGCGCAGGCGCTCGCGAGCCGACGGCTGCACCGGCGCTGGGTGCAGGCGCCCGATGCGCCGGACGCGTTCGCGGTCTACGTGCAGCGCTATCGCAGAATCGACCCGGCGGTGCGCCACGCGGGCTTCCTCGTCGTGCGCAACGACGACGAGGCGCTCGCCGGCGTCATCAACTTCTCGGAAATCGTGCGCGGCGCCTTCCTGAGCGCGTACGTCGGCTACTACGCGTTCGCAGCGCTCGCGGGCAGCGGGTACATGACGGAGGGCTTTTCGCTCGCGCTCGATTTCGCATTCGGCGGACTCGCGCTGCATCGCGTCGAGGCGAACGTGCAACCCGCGAACGCGCGCTCGATCGCGCTGGTCGAGCGTCTCGGCTTCGTTCGCGAAGGCTACTCGCGCCGCTACGTGAAGGTCGCGGGACGCTGGCGCGATCACGTTCGCTTCGCGATGCTCGCCGAGGACTGGCCCGGAAAGCGCCGCGCGGCACGCCGCTACCTCGCGGGCCGTCGCGGCTGACGCGGGCGACGATGCGCACCGTTGCACCGCTTGCGCGGATGGGAATCGTCGCCTGCGTCGCATCCTGCGCAAGCGCGCCGCTCGGCAGCGATACGCGCGCCGTCGATCGCCTGCCGATCGCGCCCTACGACCTGCATGAGGAGTGCTTCGACCTCGCGACGGGCGACCGCCTCGACTACCGTTACGAAAGCAGCGCGCCGATCGACTTCGACGTCCGTTACCGCGACGGCAACGTCGTCGTGTCGCCGATCGTGCGTCCGCATTCGACCGGCGACAGCGACATCTACGAGGCGCTCGTTCCCGCCCGCTATTGCGCCGCGTGGCAGGCAGGCGCCGAGGCGGCGACGATCGGCTCCCGGCTGCTCGTCCACCGGACGAGGCGGCGCTGAGCCCCTCCCGGAAATCCTACAGATCGCGGTAGCTGTAGGTGCGACCCTGCTCGACGGCCGCGAGCACGAGCCCGTCGACGACCTTGCGCGCGACGACGTCCGGCGCGACCAGTTGACCTTCCGCGTGAAAGCCCTTGAAGAGATCGACGCTCGGCAGGCGCTCCCTCGCGCGTGTGCGCGCGTACGTCTGCATCTGCGTGTCCATGATGCCCGGGCGCAGGCTGATCGCACGAAACCGCGGCGAATCGTGCTCGGCCGCGAGGGTGCGCGTCAGCATCTCGAGCCCTGCCTTGGCGATGCAATAGAGCGACTCGCCGGCGATCACGCTCTGCGCGGCACCGGACGACACGTTGACGATCCGCCGCTCGATCGCGTCGTCGTCGAACACGCGGCAAAACTCGCTCGCGAGGACGACCGGCGCCGCGAGGTTGACGGTCAGCGACGTCGCGATGTGATCGGCCTCTGTCGTGCCGAGCACGCCGACCGGATCCAGCGTCGCGGCATTGTTGACGAGACAAACGTACGAGGGGCGCTCGGACGCGATCGCCGCGAACGCGGGCTCGAGCACCGCCGGCAGCATCGTCGCCTGCGCAAGGTCGCAGCGCAGGAACCTGTAACTCTGGTGAGCGAGCCGGGGCGACGACGAGCGTCCGACGCCGAGCACGCGCATGCCGCGGCCGAGCAGTTCGAACGCGAGCGCTTCGCCGAGGCCCTGCGATACGCCGGTGACGACGACGTGCGTCGTCGATGCGGAATCGTCCGGGCGATCGGTCATTGTCTCCCTCCGACCATGCTGATGATCACGACGACGACGATGATCGCGACGACGAGCAGCGCGATCTTCCACGGGCTCTTCGGATACTGGCCCCTGATCGCACCGGTGACGCCGTTCATCACGCACTGGAAGCGGCGCCCGCCGTACGTGTACGTCAACAGCCACACCGGCGCGAGGATGTGCTTGAACGTCTGCTGCGAGTAGTCCGCGCGCACCGACAGGTTCCGGTAGGTATCGCCGGGAATCTGCGCTGCGCACAGCGCGCTGAGCTTCGCGTCCATCGTGGCGCGCGCGCGCTGCGCGGCGCCGATGAGGTCGATCTGGTAGCGCTCGACGACCCAGCCGGCGACGTAGGCCGCGTCGTACGGCTTCACGTCGTGCGTCGGAAAAGGCTCGACGCCGCGGACGAGCCCGGCGTCGACGCCGACCGAAGCGCAGACCAGGTCGTCGTCGAAGAAGTGCGAGACGTGACCGGCCGCGGGCTCCCATCGCACGCGCTGCACCTGCCGCACGCGCGGCTGTCCGTTGACGTACACCGTCTCGCTCTCGTAGTAGTAATGCCCGGCCTCGGCGTTCCAGTCGGCCTCGACCTGCGCGTCGAACGTCCAGTACGGCAGGTACACGCCGCGCACGATGTCGGTGAGCGCACCTCTCTCGAGCGCCGACGGCGCGAGCCAGAGCCTTCCGTACCACGCGCGAATGCCGTCGCGCGCGCTCGTCTCGGCAACTGCGAAGGGCAACACGGCTTCCGGGCGGAACGCGGGCTTCGTCTCGGTGTAGGGCACGAGCTGCGCAGAGCCGCAGAATGGGCAGTTCTGCGCCTGCCGTGACGGATCGAGTACCGAGATCGCGTTGCAGCTCTGGCAACGCACCTGCCGCGCGGTCGCGTCGAGACGTGCGCCATCGGGAATCGCGCGGAGCGCTGCGACGAGGTCGTGCTCGACGATGGCGCCCGTCGCGTCGATATGCGCCGGCGAGACCGTGCCGCAGAACGGACAGACGAGCGCGCTCTTTGCCGGATTCCAGACTGCTTCGCCACCGCAGGCCGGGCACGCGAATTTCTCGCGCGCGGCCTGTACCGCGTCGCTCACGAAGCGAGGAACGCGTCGACCGCCGCTTTCGGCACGCGCCACTGCGTGCCGATCTTCTTGCCCTTGATGTCGCCCGACTCGAGACTCGTCAGCACGTCCGATTCGGAAACGCCCAGCATCTGCGCGACCTGCGCGGGATCGAGCAGTTCCGGCATGCCGCCGTTGGCGCCCTGCGCGGACGGGGAAGCCGCGATGCCCTTCGTCGCCTGTGCGGCGATGCCGCCCGGCTGGTTCACCATCTGCTGCGCCATCGCCATGCCGACGGCCATCTCGGCGCCGACGCCGGCGACGCCGCCGGTGCCGCCTGCCGCCATCCCCTGTCCCATCTGGTACTTGACGTAGTCGTTCAGGTTGCCGACCGCGGCCATGCTCGAGCGCTTGTCGATCGCCTGCTCGACTTCGGGTGGCACCGATACGTTCTCGACGATGAACGACGTCATCGCGAGCCCGTACTTGTCGCCGATGATCGGGTTGATCACCGGCAGCAGCGCCTCCCCGAGCTCCTGGTAGCGGGCGGCGACGTCGAGCGCCGGGATCTTCGCCTGCGCGAGCGCGTCGGAGAACACGCTGACGATGCGCGAGCGCATCGTGTCGTTGAATTCGTCGAGCCGGAAATGATCGTCGGTGCCGGCGACTTCCTTCAGGAACTTCTGCACGTCCGCGACGCGGAAGTCGTAGGTCCCGTATGCGCGAAGGCGCACGATGCCGAAGTCCTGGTCGCGCATCATCACCGGGTTAGCCGTGCCCCACTTGTTGCCGGTGAAGAGGCGCGTGACGACGAAATAGACGTCGGCCTTGAACGGGCTCGCGAACGCGTACTTCCATCCCTTGAGATCGGTGAGGATCGGGATGTTGTCCGTGGTGAGCGTGTAGCGTCCGGGGCCGAAGCGGTCGCCGAACTGGCCGAGGTAGACGAACTGCGCCGTCTGCGATTCGCGGACGACGAGCTGCGCGCCGTTCTTGATCTCCTTGTCTTCGTCGGGGAAGCGATACGACAGCGTGTCGCGCGAGTCGTCCGTCCACTCGACGATGTCGATGAACTGCTTGCTGATGAAATCGAGAATGGCCATCGGCTGACCCTCGCTTCGGCTTACTTTGGCGGCGCGGCCGCGACCTTCTTCGCTTCCGCTTCGGCGCTCGTCATTTCCTTCTCGATCTGCGGCAGCGGCAGCGCACCGGGAATCATCGTGCCGTCGGCGAAGATCAGCGTCGGCGTCGCGTTGATGTGCAGCGATTGGCCGAGCGCCTGCGTCTTCGCGACGGGGTCGCCGCAATCGCCCTTGTTGTCGGGGAGCTTGCCGGAGGCGAAGAACGCGTCCCACGCCTTCGCCTTGTCCGCCGAGCACCAGATCTGCTTCGATTTCTGCGCGGCCTTCGGATGGAGCTGGTCGATCGGGAACAGGAACGTGTAGATCGTCACGTTGTCGAGGTTCCTGATCTCGGTCTCGAGACGGTGACAGAACGGGCAGTCGGCGTCGGAGAAGATGACGAGCTTGCGCGAGCCGTCGCCCTTGACGCGTTTGAACGCGAGCTCGTACGGCAGCTTGTCGAGGGCGACGCGATTCAACTTCCGCGACCGCGCCTCGGTCAGGTTCTGCTTCGTCGCAGTGTCGTACATGGAGCCGACGAACACGTACGCCGCCGCCGGATCGGTGTAGACCAGGTTGTCGTCGAGCATCACCTCGTAGAGGCCGAAGTAGCTCGACTTCGCGACGTGGCTGATGTGCGCGCCGGGAAAGCGCTGCTCGAGCACCTTCCGGATCGCCGCGGCCTCGGGCGTTTCCGCGGCGTTCGCGACCGGCGTCGCGGCCGGGGCCGACGACGCGTCCTGTGCAAGCGCGGGCGTCGCGCAAGCGAAAGCGGCGATGCCGATGGCGAACGCCGCCCGGCGGACCCGTTGCGACCATCGGTTTTGGATTCGTTGCATTCGATTCTCCAGGAAAACGCCGTTGATTTCGCTATCGCATCGCCGGCTGCGCCAGCGCGCGCTTCAGCATCGGCAGCCGGTCGACGGCCGCAAGGCCCGCATTGCGCAACGCCCGCAGCCACGGCGTCTGCGGACCGAACAGACGCACGAGGCCGTCGGTGACCGCGTGCATGGCAAGGACCGGCTCCGCCCGACGGCGCGCAAAGCGCTCGAGCAGGATCTGCGCGCCGGAATCGCCGATCGGTCCGCGCTCGGCCAGCACCGAAGCCAGCGCGCGGGCGTCGCCGAAGCCGAGATTAACACCCTGGCCGGCCAACGGATGCACGCCGTGCGCGGCGTCGCCGACGAGCGCCATCCGGTGGGCGATGGACGTGGGCAGCCTAAGCGACGACAACGGAAAGGCGGCCGCCGGCGTGATCGACCGCAACTCGCCAAGGGCGCGAACGCCCGCCTCGGCGACGCGCGTCGCGAGCGCCTCCGGCGACAGCGCGAGCAGTTCCCGGGCCAGCGCGTCGGGCGCCGACCAGACGATCGAGATCCGGCGGCCGGGCAGCGGCAGCCACGCGAGCACGCTGCCCTCGTCGCGGAACCATTGGCGCGCGCAGCCGTGATGGGCGAGGTCGCATTCGAAGTTCGCGACGACGCCCTGCTGTCCATAAGGCTTCGGTTCCGCCAGAATGCCCGCCGCGTGGCGCACCCACGAGTTGACGCCGTCGGCCCCGACGACAAGGCTCGCCGCGAACTGACGACCGTCGGCAAGCGTCAGCGTCGCGGAATCGGCGGACCACGCGAGCGACGAGAAGTCGACGCCGGTCACGACGTCGATGCCCGGAACGTGAATGGTCGGCAGCAACGCGGCGCGAAGCGACCGCTCCTCGACGATCCATGCAAGCGCGCGCTCGCCCATTTCGTAGGCGGAGAATTGCAGCGTCGCGCCCGTGTCGCCGTAGATGCGCATCGACTCGATCGCCTCGATCCGCTCGCAGGCAAGTGCCTGCCATGCGCCGATCCGCGACAGGAAGGCTGCGCTGCCGGGGCTCACCGCATAGACACGCGCATCCCAGCTCTCGGGATCGGCAGCACCGGCCGCCGGCTGCATGCGATCGAGCAGCACGACGGTGAGGCCGGTTCGCGCGAGCGCCGCGGCCAGCGCGAGGCCGACGAGGCCCGCCCCGGCGACGAGCACGTCCCTGTGCTCGACGGCCATCACGAGGCGGCCTCGAGCGTCTCGATGACGATCTGCTGATTCGTGTAGATGCAGATCTCGCCGGCGATCGCGAGTGACCGCTCGACGATCTCGCGCGCGGAAAGCGCCGTGTTGTCGAGCAGCGCCTTCGCCGCCGCCTGCGCGTAGGCGCCACCCGAGCCGATCGCGACGATTCCGTGCTCGGGCTCGAGCACGTCGCCCGCGCCGGTGATCACGAGCGACACGGAAGCGTCGGCGATCGCGAGCATCGCCTCGAGCCTGCGCAGCACGCGGTCGCTGCGCCAGTCCTTGGCGAGCTCGACCGCGGAGCGCGTCAGGTGTCCCTGGTGCTTCTCGAGCTTCGCCTCGAAGCGCTCGAACAGCGTGAACGCATCGGCGGTCGCGCCGGCGAAGCCCGCGAGAATCCTGTCGTGATAGAGCCGGCGCACCTTGCGCGCGCTCGCCTTGATGATGACCTGGCCGAGCGTGACCTGCCCGTCGCCGCCCAGCGCGACCGCGTCGTTGCGGCGCACGGAGAGGATCGTCGTGCCGTGGAAAACGTCGGCCATCTGTCGAGCGCCCGATCAGTCGCTCTTCTTGACGAAGTGACGCGGCGAGATGCCGATCAAGAGCAGCAGCGCGCGCACGATCGGCGTCGCGCCGGCGATCTGGACCGACTTGCCCTGGCCTTCGATGCGCATGATCGCGTTGGCCAGCGCGCCGGCGCAGATGAAGTCGATCCGCTCGACGCCGCTCATGTCGATCGGCACGAGCGGATGGCGCGCGCCGAAGTCGGAAAGCTTCGCGAACACCGGCGGTGCCGCGCCCGCGAGCACGCCTTCCAGCAGGATGCCATCGCCGTCGGACGTCTCGCCCGCGCGCGACGCGGCAGGCGACTCGGCAGCCGCCGGCGGCGATCCGCGGCGGGCGCCGGGCGGCGGCTCCCACGACGGCGGCGACACCTCGAACGCGACCGCGAACTGCAGCGCGCGCTCGTCGAAGGCCGCGTGCTCGTGCGTCCATTGCATGAGTTCGAGGGCAAGCAGCCACGCGCCTTCGCCACTCTCGCGTCCCTTCCCGACCGCGTCTTCGAGCGCGGCGCGAAGCTTCTCGGGCCGCTCGATCGCGAGCTCCATCCGCTGGTTCCGGGCGCGCGCGAGATCGGCGGCGAAAAGCCGCGCGCCGGCGTCGTCGAACCCGCTGACCGACGACAGGTCGATCCGTGCACGCGGCACGCATTTCTCGAGCGCGCGCTTCAGTCCCTCGAGCTGCGACGCGTTGCGGCCGGAGAGCTTCCCCGCGATCGCGATGTAGCCGCCGGCCGCGCCGCTCGCCTCGCTCGCGCGCGCCTTCGCGGCTTCTTCCCACGACGGCGCCGAACGCTCGAACTGCAGCACGAACTGCATCGCGAGCTGGTCGAATGCGGCACGATCGCCGGCCCGCTGCATCAGGTCGAAGAGCGCAAGCCAGGCGAGCGGCGAAAGCTTGGCTTCCGGATCGCCTGCGACCCCCTCCTCGAGAATCGAGCGCGCCTCGGCGTCCTGCCCGTTCGCGAAGAGCAGCGCCGCGTTCTCGAGCACCGCACAGAGACCCGGATTGGCCTGCGCGACTTCGATCGCCTTCGGCGCGGTCGACCAGTTGATGACGCTCGCGCCGCGCATGCTCGTCTCACCGAGCGGCTCGACGCCGGGCAGCTTCTTCTTGCGGCTCGCCGCGTGCGCGGCGAGCTCGCGGGCCGACATCACCTTCGGCTCGCGCTTCGCGTCCGCGTCCGCGCGCTTGGTGCGCTTTCGCGGCGTCGGCTTGCCGAAGATCGCCATTGGCGCGGGGCCCGAGCCGTCGTCACGCGCGGCCGAGATTCTGGGCCGCGAAGTCCCAGTTGAGCAGCTTGTCCATCACCGCGTTCACGAAATCCGGACGCCGGTTCTGGTAGTCGAGGTAGTACGCGTGCTCCCAGACGTCGATCGTGAGCAGCGCTGTCTGTCCCTTCGCGAGCGGGTTTTCCGCGTTCGGCGTCTTCATGATCGAGAGCTTGCCGCCGCTCGCGACGAGCCAGCCCCAGCCCGAGCCGAACTGTGTGACACACGCGTTCGCGAATTCCTTTTTGAAGTTGTCGTACCCGCCGAGATCGCTGTCGATCATCTGCGCGAGGCGTCCCGTGGGCTTGCCGCCGGCGCCGTTGCGCAGGCAATTCCAGAAGAACGTGTGGTTCCACACCTGCGCCGCGTTGTTGAAAATGCCGACCTTGTCGGCCTTGCCGGCGGTGTTGCGGATCACCTGCTCGAGTGGCATCGATTCGAATTCGGTGCCGCTTGCAAGCTTGTTCAGATTGTCGACGTAGGCCTTGTGGTGCTTGCCGTAGTGGAACGACAGCGTGTTCGCCGAAATGACCGGCTCGAGCGCGTTTTCGGGATACGGAAGTGGGGGCAGCGTGAACATGGCGTCGGGCTCCTTCGATCGGTTGTACGGGATTATGAAACAGGACGGGCCGCATGCGCGGCCCATTCTGCGATCGGACGCCGAAGACGGTCAGTCGCCGTACAGCTTCTGCACGCGCTCCCGGCGCTCCTGCGCTTCGATCGACAGCGTGGTCATCGGGCGCGCGATGAGCCTCGGCACGCCGATCGGCTCACCGGTTTCCTCGCAGTAGCCGTAGCTGCCATCCTCGATCATGCGCAGGGACTTTTCGACCTTCTTCAGCAGCTTGCGTTCCCGGTCGCGCGTGCGAAGCTCGAGCGTGTACTCCTCCTCGAGCGTCGCGCGATCCGACGGGTCGGTCGTGATCTCGTTCTCGCGCAGATGCTCGCCGGTATCGTCGGCGTTGCGCAGGATCTGGTCGCGAATGTCCTCGAGCCGCTTCCTGAAGAAGGCGAGTTGCGCCTCGTTCATGTAATCCTTTTCCGGCGCTTTGAGGATATCCTCCTCCGTCAGCTCGCGCGGCGGTTTTTTCACTGCGATTGCAGTTTTGGCGGCCATGCTTCGTTCCATCCTTGAACTTCGTACCGGTGCGACTTCCGTCATTGCAATCCCCTCATGAGCAAATCGAGAGGCGCCCGCACGAAATTGCGCATTATAGCCCGCCCCGGGTTCGCGAGCGAATTCGCAATGGACCCATGGGTGGGCGGCCGGCGCAAGGCCGGGCGCCACTACAATGGTTGAAAAACAAGGGCTTCCGATGTCACCTCGCCGCATCCGGCTCGTGCGCCCCGACGATTGGCACCTCCATCTTCGGGACGGCGCCGCGCTTCGCGCCGTGCTTCCTGCCACGGCTCAGGTCTTCGGCAGAGCAATCGTCATGCCGAACCTGAACCCGCCGCTGACAACGACGAAACCCGCGCTCGACTACCGCGCGCGGATTGTCGACGCGCTTCCGGCGGGGAGCCGCTTCGAGCCGCTGATGACGCTCTATCTGACCGATGAAACGTCGGCAGGGGAAATCGCGCGCGCGAAGGCGAGCGGTTGCGTGTACGCGATCAAGTACTACCCGGCCGGCGCGACGACGAATTCGCAATCCGGCGTGACCGCGCTTGCGCGCGCCTATCCGGCGCTCGCGGCGATGGAGCGCGAAGGTCTCGTGCTCGCGATTCACGGCGAAGTGACCGACGCGGACGTCGACGTATTCGACCGCGAGCGCGTCTTCGTCGAGCGCGAGCTCTCGAAAATCGTCCGCGACTTTCCGGGTCTTCGGATCGTCCTCGAGCACGTGACGACGCGCGACGCCGTCGCGTTCGTAAGCGACGCGCCGGCCAACGTCGCGGCGACGATCACGCCGCAGCATCTGCTTTATTCACGCAACGCGCTCTTCGCGGGCGGCCTGCACCCGCACCTCTACTGCCTGCCGGTGCTGAAGCGCGAGGCGCACCGCCGGGCGCTCGTCGAAGCGGCGACGTCGGGCAATCCGAAGTTCTTCCTCGGCACCGATTCGGCGCCGCATGCGCGCGATGCCAAGGAGAATGCCTGCGGATGCGCCGGCTGCTATTCGGCACCGCTCGCGTTGCCGCTCTACGCCGAGGCGTTCGAGGATGCGGGCGCGCTCGACCGCCTCGAAGGTTTCGCGAGCCACAACGGCGCGGCGTTCTATGGACTGCCCGAGAACGTGGATCACGTCACGCTGGAGCGGGCCGCGTGGCGCGTCCCCGACGAGCTGCCGTTCGGCGATGGAACCATCGTGCCGTTGCGCGCGGGGCAGCAGGTGCGGTGGCGACTGGCGACTGCGGACGCCGCGCAATGAGTCCCACGGCTTCGGTGCTCTCGAGCGATTATGCGTCGCCGCTATAATTCGCGTCGAAGCCCTCCAGATCGTCGCTGCCTCGAGCTTGGCGCTCGAGGGAGAGGAAAGTCCGGGCTCCAAAGAGCAGGATGCCGGGTAACGCCCGGCCGCATTAGCGGCGGCCTCGCAGCCGTCGCGAAGGCGAGGAACAGGGCCACAGAGACGAGTCGCTTCCTTTTTGGAAGCGGGTGAAACGCGGCAACCTCCATCCGGAGCAACGCCAAATAGGCGGACGACGACGCTGCTCGCCGAGTCCGCGGGTAGGCGGCTCGAGCTTGTTGGCAACGACAGGCCTAGAGGAATGACGGTCATAGCGCTCGCGCGCCGTAACAGAACCCGGCTTATCGGGGGGCTTCACTGAATACGGGCCAAAGTTTCGCTCGCGGCTTCGCCGCTCTAACGATGCTTTGGCCCGGTAAGGCTACCGCGGAAAGCCCGGGGCGGCCCTTCGCTTTCCGCGCGGCAACGGCGGCTTTGCGTCGGCGTCTACGGGGCGGCCCTTCGCCGATTGCGCGCTAACGTCGACTTCGCATCGCGCAGGATCTCCCGCGCCGCATTGCGTCCCGGTATTCCGGTGACGCCGCCGCCGGGGTGCGCACCCGAGCCGCACAGGTACAAACCGTCGATCGGCATCCGGTAGTCGGCGTTGCCCAGCACCGGCCGCGCCGAGAAGAGCTGGTCGAGCGCGAGCGCGCCATGGAAGATATCGCCGCCGGTCAAGCCGAACTCGCGCTCGAGATCGAGCGGCGACAGGATGCGTCGCGCGAGCACGCTGCGCGCGAAGTTGGGCGCGACAGCATTCATCGTCGCGATCATCAGGTCTGCGACTTCGTCGCGATGATCGTCCCACGTGTGACCCGGCAGCACGTCGCCGATCCGCGGATGCGCGTGCTGGCAGAAAAGGCTTGCGACATGCATGCCCGGCGGCGCCAGCGACGAATCGAGCACCGATGGGATCAGCATCTCGACGATCGGCGCGCGCGACCAGCCGAGCGTCTTCGCGTCGAAATACGCGCGCTCCATGTAGCCAAGCGACGGCGCGACGATGACGCCGCTGCCGTGGTGCGGCCCGACAGCGGTGCCCGGCAGGCAAGTAAAAGCGGGTAGCTCCGACAACGCGACGTTCATACGGAACGTCCCCGAGCCGCACCGGTAGCCGTCAATGCGACTGCGGAAGTCGTCGTCGAGATGCTCGGGCGCGACGAGATCGGTGAACAAGAGCTTCGGATTGACGTTGGCGACGATGCACGTGGCCGCGATCGTCTCGCCGCTTTCGAGCACGACGCCGCGTGCGCGCCCGCCTTCGACGTGCACGCGACGAACTGCTGCGGAGGTGCGAATCGTCACGCCACGCGCGACGCACGTCTTCGCCATCGCCTGCGTGATCGCGCCCATGCCTCCGATCGCGTGTCCCCACTGTCCCGGCTCGCCGTTGACTTCGCCGAACACATGATGCAGCAGGACGTACGCGGAGCCCGGCGCGTACGGGCTCTGGAAATTGCCGACGACCGCGTCGAAGCCGAACGCCGCCTTGATCGGGGCCGACTCGAACCATCGGTCGAGGATGTCGCCCGCGCTCTTCGTGAAAAGATCGAGGACGTCGCGCTGCCCGCTGCGATCGAGCGCGCGGAATGGCTTCGCGGTCTTCCACATGTCGAGCGCCGCCGCTAGCCGCGCGCCGCGGTGCGCGCCGACGTTCGGCGGCGTGACGTGGAGCAGCGCGCGCAGCACGTCGGCGACGCGCGAGAGCATCGCGGAGTACGCAGGCAGCCGCTCGGCGTCGCGCACCGAGAATTTCGCGACCTCGCCTTGCGTGGCGGCGACGCCGCCGCCGACCTTGAGGTAACTGCTATCCGAAAGCGGAAGAAAGTTCGCAAGCGGACGCTTGACGATCCGCAGCCCGTTCACGTCGAGGCCCATCTCGCGAATGACCGCCGGTGCGAGCAGGCTGACCGTGTAGCTGGCCGTCGAGTTGCGAAACCCCGGATAAAACTCCTCGGTGACCGCGGCGCCGCCGACGACCGCACGACGCTCGAGCACGCACACCGACATGCCGGCGGCGGCCAGGTACGCCGCGCAGACGAGGCCGTTGTGCCCGCCGCCGACGATCACCGCGCCGTACGCTTGACCCCCCCACGCTCGCGGCTTCGCCGCTTCGCTGCCCTCCGCGGGGGCGGAGTTCGCCTCGGTCTCCCTGGCCTTGTTCGTCATTCGCGGCACTACGTGTCGGCCGCGCGTCCACGCTCGCGGACGCGCTCTTCGAGCCTTGGCTTCGCCACCGCGAGCGTGAACGTCCGTCGGGGTGGCCCTTGGGCGCTCACGGTCGTCGCTACTCGGTCAGTCCCGCCGCGACGTTCGAGAACCCGCAGTCGACGTACGTAACCTCGCCGGTGATCGCGCTCGACAGCGACGAGAAGTAGAACGCCGCGACGTTCCCGACTTCGTCGATCGTCACGTTGCGCCGCAGCGGTGCCGTCTGCGCCACGAAATGCAGGATCTTCGAGAAGCCGCCGATGCCGGCGGCGGCGAGCGTCTTGATCGGTCCCGCCGAGATCGCATTCACGCGCGTCCCTTCGGGTCCGAGCGCGGCAGCGAGGTAGCGGACGTTGGCCTCGAGGCTGGCCTTCGCGGGCCCCATCACGTTGTAGTTCGCGAGCGCGCGCACCGCGCCAAGATACGTAAGCGTCAGAAGTGACGCGTTGCGTCCGGCGAGAAGCGGCCGCGCGCCCTTCGCGAGCGCGGCGAAGCTGTAGCTCGAAATGTCGTGCGCGGTCGCGAACGCCGCGCGCGACAGGCCGTTCAGGAAGTCGCCGGACAACGCTTCGCGCGGCGCGAAGGCGATCGAGTGCAACAGCCCGTCGAGGCAGCCCCATTCACGCGAAAGCGTCTCGAAGAGCGCGGCGATCTGGTCGTCCGACGTGACGTCGCACGCCAGCACCGGGCACGAGTCGAAACCGGCCGCGAGCTTCGTAACGCGCGGCTTCAACGCCTCGCTCGCATACGTGAATGCGAGCGTCGCGCCTTCGCGCTGACACGCCTTCGCGACGCCGTACGCGATCGAGCGATCCGACAGCACGCCGGTGATCAGGATCTTGCGCTCGCCGAGCAGGCCCATATCGCGCCGACCGTGATCAGAATTGAATGCCGTGCCCGGCGTCGAACACGCCGCACGCCATTCGCTCGTTCGGCACGTCGGGCTTCGCGTCCGTCACGTCGCGTCCCGAGAAGACGACGACGCTGCGGCCGGCAACGCCGCTGGCGCCTTTCGTGTGCAGCGCCGGCACGCGCAGCGACAGTTCGACGCGATTGTTGTCCGAATTCGACCGCAGCACCGGGATCAGCGTGTAGGGATCCTTGCCGGCGGGCGCCCATGGCGCTCCAGCCGAAAACCCGTTCGGCGACGTGCAGTTCGCGCGCTCCGTGATCGCGACGCGGTAGTCGCCAGGGGGCACGTTCATCAACGAAAGGAACATGCTGGCGCCATCGCCGCGATCGACGACGCGGATCTTGCCGAAGAGCGCCGAGCCGCCGATCGGTCGCAGCGAAGCGACCTGACCGTAGTCCGTCGTGTCCTTGACCGCCTCGTCTTCGTCGTGCGCCATTCCGAAGCGCACGCCCGAGCAGGCGGCAAGTGCCAGCACGGCCCACGCCGCGACGAGCGGCCTCGCCTTTCGTAAGCAATCCAACGCCTTTCTCCCGCGGTCGGCTCGCCCACGATTGTCGCATGCGCGCGATTCACGCCGTGGCGGCCTCTTGCGCGTACCGTCCGTCAGATTGCAAAGTGATGCCTCGCGCCGTTTCGCATAATTGGTTAGCATCGCGATCCGCGCATCGCTTCGCTTTGGCCATCCAGGTTCCGCGACTGCGCTACAACCGGGGAGGCAGCCGAACCGCCTCGCCGCTCGCTTCCCATGCGGAGCGCCCGTCTCCGCACCACGACGACACAGGAGATTCCCGCAATGCAATCAAGAGCACTGAGACGTCTCGGCGCGGTCCTCGCGCTCGCGCCGTTCGCGCTGGCCGCGCACGCGGCCGCGCCGACATGTGCTGCCGTCGAGCAGTTTCTCGTCGGCAAGGCAACGGGCGTCGCCTGCTTTCATGCCGACGACCTGCGCGCCACGAATCCGCTCGCGCCGCCGATCACGCCGCCGGACAACTCGATCACGACTTTCGCGGATGGCTCGCCGCTGCCCGGTCTTTTGAACGGAATCGGATCGTTTCAGGCGAGCACCGATCCGACGGTGATCTCGAACGGACCGACGCCGACCGCGAACGCGGTTCCCGGCATCCAGGTGGAAGGCTGGTTCGCCGACGATCCGACGAAGCAGGCGCGCTTCCTGTTGCGCTTCCCCGACGACTGGAACGGCAAGCTCGTGGTCGCCGGCGCTTCCGGCACGCGCAGCGAGTTCAATGGCGAGTGGGCGTGGAGCGACTACGTGCTGCCGAAGGGATACGCGTACGCGTCGCAAAACAAGGGGGTGCTGAACCTCTGGTTCCTGAGCTTCGCCTCCGCCACGCAACCGGCGCCGATGTCGTGTCGCGTCAATCCGCCCGGCGGAGCGCGTGCGGGTTGGTGGGTGCACTTCTACGACGTCGACCAGGACAAGCCGTTCACGCAGTGGACGCAATACATGCTGCAGACGGCACAACTGGCGCAAAGCGCGCTCAAGGCGACGTACAACAAGTATCCGTCGCGCACGTACGCGGTGGGCACGTCGAACGGCGGCTATCAGGTGCGCCGCGCGATGGAGGAAGCCCCGAATCTCTTCGACGGTGGCGTCGACTGGGAGGGAACGTACATCGATCCCAACGAGAACATCCTGGTGCAGTTGCCGGTCGGTGTCGCCAACTTCCCGGACTACGCGGCTTCCGGATACGATCCGAACAGCGCCGCCGCCAGGAACATCGTCGCGGCCGGTTTTCCACCGGACATCGTTCACGGCGATCCCGCTGCCGGCGGAGCGTCGCTCTGGAAGAACTACTACACCGACTTCTGGGAAGTGACGATCTGCCAATGGCAGCAGCGCTTCGATCCGACCTACGACACCTATTCCGGCGCGGGCCCGGGTGGCTACGACCTGAGCGAGCGGCTCAACGTTCCCGGGGTCTTCAGTTCTCTGCAGGCGGTGACGACGACGGGCAAGATCAAGAAGCCCTTGATCACCGTCGCCGGCACGATGGACGCCCTTCTGCCGATTCAGCACCAGGCGCGCGCCTATGAAGAGGCGGTCGACGCATCGCGCAAGGGCAACAACGACCGTCGGAACGCGCAATATCGGCTGTACGAGGTCCAGAACGGCAACCACATCGAATCGTACGTCACGACGTTCCCCGAACTGCGCGTCATCCAGCCGCATGCCCAGAAGGCCTTCGACCTTCTTGCCGCGCACGTCGAGCAGAACGCGCCGCTGCCGCCGAGCCAGTGCATCGCGAAGGACGGCGCGATCGCCGCGAACCCCGACCAGCCCGGCCGTTGCGCAGCATTGTTCGTGAAGTGACGCTGCGCCGGCGCGCGAGACGCGCGCGGTAAAATGGACCGGCCGCCGGAGTCTCGGCGGCCGTTTCATTTGAGGATTCGAGAAATGCCGCTGCCGATGATGCCCGAGGAAATCGTGTCCGAGCTCGACAAGCACATCGTCGGGCAGGATGCGGCAAAGCGCGCGGTGGCGATCGCGCTGCGCAACCGCTGGCGCAGGCAACAGGTGCCCGAGCCACTGCGGCAGGAGATCACGCCGAAGAACATCCTGATGATCGGCCCGACGGGCGTCGGCAAGACGGAGATCGCGCGCCGGCTCGCGCGGCTCGCCGATGCGCCGTTCGTGAAGGTCGAGGCGACCAAGTTCACCGAGGTCGGCTACGTCGGCCGCGACGTCGACACGATCGTCCGCGATCTCGTCGAGGTGTCGATCAAGCAGACGCGCGAAAGCGAGACCCGCCGCGTTCGCGACCGCGCAGCCGACGCCGCCGAGGAACGCATCCTCGACGTGTTGCTGCCGCCTGCGCGCGAGGTCAACTTCGACGACATGAAGCCGACCGACTCGGCGACGCGGCAGCGTTTCCGCAAGATGCTGCGCGAGGGCCGGCTCGACGACAAGGAGATCGACGTCGAGATATCGGTGCTGCCGCCGCAGATGGACATCATGGCGCCCCCCGGCATGGAGGACCTGACGACGCAGATCCAGGGAATGTTCCAGCAGATCGGCGGCGGGCGCCGGAAGGTCAAGCGAATGCGAGTGCCCGATGCGCTGAAGCAGCTCACCGAGGAGGAAGCCGGCAAGCTCGTCAACGACGACGAGATCAAGGCGCGCGCGCTCGCGTCCGCCGAGCAGAACGGCATCGTGTTCATCGACGAGATCGACAAGATCGCCGCGCGAGGCGAAATGCAGGGTGCCGACGTCTCGCGCCAGGGCGTGCAGCGCGACCTGCTGCCGCTCGTCGAAGGCACGACGGTGACGACGAAATACGGGATGATCAAGACCGACCACATTCTGTTCATCGCGTCGGGCGCGTTCCACCTGTCGAAGCCGTCGGATCTCATTCCCGAATTGCAGGGACGGCTGCCGATCCGCGTCGAGCTCGCGCCGCTTTCCATCGACGACTTCGAGCGCATCCTGACGGCGACCGACGCGTGCCTGACGCGCCAGTACGAGGCGCTGCTCGAAACCGAGCAGGTTCATCTGCAATTCGCGCCGAACGGCATCCGCCGGCTCGCCGAGATCGCGCATGCGGTCAACGAGCGACAGGAGAACATCGGCGCGCGCCGCCTCTACACGGTGATGGAGCGCCTGCTCGAGGACGTCTCGTTCCATGCGGCGCGGCGGACCGGCGAGACGATTCCGATCGACGCCGCGTATGTCGAGCAGCGGCTTGCGGGCATCGCCGGCGACGAGAACCTGGCGCAGTACATCCTGTAGGCCGGACGGATCAGAACGCGTACTTCGCGGACGCCTGGAACCGGTTCAGGTGCCCCTTCTGCCCGTCTTCGGTTTCGCGGTCGGCGTAGATGTACTCGACGCCCAGGTCGCTGTGCGCGACGGGACTCCAGACGAGATTGACGTGCGCGGAATGGGTCGCCTTGTTCGTGTCGGCCGGCGCGCCGTCGGGATTGCGCTCGCCGGCGAGCGAGAGCACGAGCGACGAGCGAAGCGTCTGCGACCAGAAGTGGCGGTAGGCGGCGTACGCGATCCACTGCTGCGGCAGGCGCAGCTTGCCTTCGTCGCCGACGATCGCGTCGGGAAAAAATCCATTCGCATACCGGCCGATGCCGTTGCCCGCGCTCGCGGTGAACCGCCAATCGTCGCGACCCCATGCAGGCACCACGCCGGCGACGGCGATGGCTGCGCCGATCTTCCCGTCGACGGCCGTGGGGCTCGCGCCCGAGTCGACGCGAAGCTGTCGCACGAGCCCGTGCACTGAAAACGCGCCGTGCGAAGTTGCGAAAGCGATCTGCCCGGTCAGGTCCGGGAAGCGGTCGTCGTCGGCCCGGAAACTCGCGCCGCCCGGCACCTGCGCGACCGTTTCGGGATTCTCGAGTCCGATCGACCAGTGTGCGTCACTCATGGACGACGTCGCGGCGATCGGCTGCGTCCAGCGCACCTGCGCCTGTCGTCCGAAAATCTGGCCCGCAGGTCCCCCGAAGTCCACCGTTTCGGGAAGCGCCGCGGCGTTCATGAAATTCGTCCACGTCTGGCCCGCGAGAAAGGGGCCGAGCGTCGCGTACGCGTGGCGCAGGCGAGGACCGCTCGAATTGCTGACGCTCTCGTTGCCGTCGTTGCCGTAAAAGTCGATTTCTACGTGCGTGTCGAGGTCGCCGAGCGACGTCGGCGTATTCGTCTTGACGAAGAGCCGTGTCTCGCGCGCGCCGAACTTGACCTGCGCGTGCTCGTGATCGCCGGCGTCGGGTCCGACCGCGATGCTCGACGGATTGAGCATCAGGTCGCTTGCGCTGTCGACGCCCGCGCTCGGATTGCTGTAGACGGCGTCGAGCTTGACGTATCCGCCGAGCGTGATTGACGTGTCCGACCCGGGCAGCTTGAACGAGCCCTTCGTCTTGCCGCCGGTCACGACATTCGCCGCGGACGGCGTCGGCGTGTCGACGGTAGCGCGCGACTGCACACGCAACTCGTCGACCTGCTTGCGCAAAGCCGCGATTGCGGCCTCGAGCTCCTCGACCGACGTCGCATGAACGTCGAGTGGGATGCCTCCTGCCGCGCCGAGGGCGAGCACCGCGACGGCGCGCCGCAGCGGCGCGCGAAAACGTGTTGCCATGTCGATCTCCGTACCGTCGATGTCGCGGGCAGGCAGCGCGGCCCGTGGGCCACGCGCCTGCACGACGTGAACTGCGGCTTACGCGCCCTTGTCGTCGCTGAACGGGTTTGTCGCCGTGATCGACGGACGCTGGGCGAGCAGCGTCGGCTTCTCGACGATCTGCGGCACGGTTTGCGGCGTCTTCATCGCGGTGTCGCGATCGGGCTTCGCCGCCGTCGCGCGCGCCGTGTTGAACCCGCCCGGGTGGTTATCGAGATGATTGAAGTACGCGTACGAATCGCCGGTCAGCACGCTCATGCTGCTGTCGTCGGCGAAGGCTGCGGACGCGCCGAGCGCGAGCGCGACGCCGACGATCGAGCGGATGTACCAAACGTTGCTTTTGCAGTTCATGACTTGCTCCTGTGTCGGGTTTCGAGAGAGTCGGTGCCGGTCTTGCATCGCGCAGCTATCGCGGTCGCTTAACCGTTCCGATACCGGGCGTTGTGCTACTTCGCGGTTTCGTTCGCGAAATGCGCATCGCTTGCCCTGCCAGACCGACGACATGGAGCCGTTATGCGGAGGGGAATAACGCCGCTTCGAACGCGGTCGCAAAGGTTGTCGTCGCCACCGAAGCAACGCGCACGAGCGCGCGCGTCGTCGCGCGCGATTGCGTTACACGAGGGAAAGCGATGGAGAGCGAGCCGCGCCGACCGGGCGCGGCGCCGGATTAGGGCCTGTTCACACTATGGACGCAAACGCGAACGGGTGGCATGGCGCGCCGATCAAGGCGCTTGACGAAGCCAAGACCGGGCGTCTTGGCGAGGAAAAGCAACGCGGAGCGGCGCGCTAGGGCGCCCGTTCCCTTCAGGTTGCCGCCGAAATGACCATGCACTTCGTCGCAAAGCCTCGCCAGGCGGCCAGCCTGCCTTCGGCTTCGCGCCTCGCGCATGGCCATTTCGGCGTTGCAACGCGTTTGGGTCCATAGTGTGAACAGGCCCTCATATGGTCGCAACTCTGTCAAGAGGTTCGTAATTCATGTTTCTCCAGATCGATCCGGTGACGCGACACGAGCGGTGCAGCGACGATGAATCAGACTCATATCCGTGGATTGGTTACCACTGTTCA
>DATJFI010000074.1:0-26364 GCA_035495715.1 Casimicrobiaceae bacterium | reverse complement strand
TGGAGGCCGTCACGGAGCTGGAAATCGAACTCGTCTACCGGTCGCAGAAAGGAGCATCGAACCTGGATGAACGGATCGCCAAGGAACAGATACGCCGCCAGCTCCAGGCCCCAAGGATTGCAGCTCGTCAGCGCGTGTTCGTGGATCAGCTACGGGCGCAATCGGTGGTCGTCGTCAAACTGAACCACCCCTGGTTTCGCGCGTCGACATGAACGTCGAAGGCGCCCCGTTCAAGGGCGGTGCGCACGAGGCCGCGCGCTGCGCGAACGATCAGGGACGGTTCTGGCCGTATCACGACGCTCTCTATGTGAAGCTTCAGACCGGCCTCGATGACCTGAAGGCCATTGCCGCGGAAACCGGCGTCGAGCTAGAGACTTTCGAGCGCTGCCTGAGCGCAGGAAGTTACCGATCAGCCGTGCAGAAGGACATCGACGAAGGAACCCGCCTCGGCATGCTGGGCACGCCGACGTTCTTATCAACGGCCGCGTGATCTCGGGCGCTCAGCCCCTTGAAAGCTGCGCGCGGATCGTCGACGAAGAATTGGCGCGGTCGAACTGACCGCACCGATTTCCTTGCGCTACTCGCGCGTGATGGTCAACTCCGGCGACCAGCCCGCCACGCCGTCCGCGTTGAACGCCATCGCTTGCAGCGTGTGGGTACCCATCGTGGCCGACCACACGAGCAGCCTGCCCGGCCGCGCCGAGGTGGCCTTTTGGCCGTCCACGTAGAGGTAGATCGATCCCTTCGCCGAGCCGCCCGACACCGACCACCCGATGTTGTTCTTGGCGTGCGTGACGTAGCCCGTTCCGGGTGTCGGGTCGTTGCCGTCGGACCAGCCGAAACAGGTGGGATCGGTGCAGCCGGCGATCGTGGTCGTCGTGGTTCCGTCCCACACCATGAACTCGACCTGGGGGGGCGGCAATGTCTCTGCCGCTGGCAACGAGTTGGTGACTAGATACTGGTCGGCAAGACCGTGGCCCGCCGCAACGAACAACGCTGCTCCAGCAACCGCGCAAATGCTTCGTTTCATCGTCACAGTGAAATCTCCTAGTCAGAATGGAATGGGCTGGAACACCCGCCGATACGATCGACACCAGAACCACCAGGCGCCCGCCACGAGACGTGACTGGCAGACGCGCGATCCGTATCGCGATGACTGGCAGGGCTCAGACGGCGCTCGAGATGCATGGAGATCCTTTGCGAGAGAGATCTCCGGTCGGCCCCTCGCAGGGGCTCGCGCCTGCTCCTCTTTCGGCAGTCCGGCCGTCTCGCACGAAGCGGAGACCCGTGACTTTGCGATGCTCCGATCGCTCGGAGGTTGCCCTTTCGGCGAAGAGATCTTTCCGACTGGGAACTGCTGGAGAAGCGCTTTTTGACCCTCCTTTCGACACCCGCATCCTTGTGCCGGAAGCGGAGTCCAGTCAGTCCGGCACCGTTGACGATATTACAATGTCATATAATTGACCGGCTGTCAACCCAATCCGAGCGGAGCTTCGACAGTGGTGCAAAAATGAGGCGCGATGGATGGCGTGCCCCGGTTGCCCTGTCTCGATAACATAGTTGTTGCCTACAGACACGTTACCTGATCACCCCTCGGGCAAGTGATGGCGGGGGTGCCGGTCGCGATGAGGGTGGTCGGAAAGCCGGATTTCACGCATGAAGCCGAAGGGACGCCAAGCCGGTGCCGCTTCCGCTGAGATGCCGAGCAAAACGGACCTCGGCCCGCTGCATCAGTCGCTTGGCGTGATTGTCTATGCAAGAACAGGAGCAACCCAGCACGGCACGTGTCGGCTACAAGAATGGCGAATATTCACTTCAGAAAATTTTCGAAATGCCCGCTTCTCATTTCATAATGACCATACATCAGACGGCAGCCGCGCGCGTGAAGACGCGCGTGAGACGACAGCCGCGTAAGCCGGGGTTCGAGGGAGCCCGCCGTGCCAAAAATAAGCTTGTTGCTTGTAACGCCTGACCGGGCACTTTTCGAGCGCATCGACGCGTGCCTGCTTGCGCGCGCCGAGGTCCGGTTAATTGCACGGCCGGTCGGCGACGGGCGCGTCGTGGCGGCGGTGCGCACAGAGCGCCCCGACGTCCTGCTGGTCGACGGAGCCTCGTACGGGGCCCGGGGCGTTCGATTCATTCAACGGGTTGCGGCGCTCGAAGTTGCGACGCGGTCGCTCCTTCTCCATTCGGAACCAAGCGAGTTTCGCCTTGCGTACGTGCTTCAATCCGGCGGCGGTGGTTGCCTGCCGATTGCCTGCAGCGCGTACGAACTGATTCGAGCGGTTGAGGCTGTCCATGCCGGCGAACTATGGGCCACCCGGCGTGCGTTGGCGGATGTACTCCATCAGCTTCGCGTGCCTTTGGGTTCGGTTCCATCCGATGAATCGGAATCGGCACTATCGAAGCGCGAGCGTGAAATCGTCGAGTGGATGCGCAAGGGGATGACCAACAAGCAGATCGCGCGCGTGCTCGGGATCAGTGACATGACAGTCAAGACCCACGCTCACAACATCTTTCACAAGCTCGAGGTGTGCGGTCGCCGCGTGCTGGGTGCCCTTCCCGTCCTCGAGCATTGAGCGGTAACGAACTCGAGCGCTGCGCCAGGAGCCGAGTTATTGGCTGCTGAAGACCGGCGCGCCAATGCGATCGTGGTTTGTACGCCACGATTCGCCGAGGCGATGACCGCCGATCCGCGTTGTACGCGCGCTAAACGGATTGACTTGCGCAAGCCGTTGCCGTCACGCATAGTCACGCACCCTCGCGCGCGCGATTCAACGACTGCGCTCGCGAGCATGAACAATCGCGATCAGGAGACATCATGCGTCGAGCAGTGGTCGTTGCAGCAACGTGCCTTGCGTTCATCGCAACCAGCGCGGTCGATGCCGCCGGTGTCGTAGGCGGAGGTGATGACGAGCTCGTCCCGACAGGCAAGGGATGGGGCGAGCGGCCGGCGCCCGGACCCGGACCCGGACAGGGAGCGGGACAAGGACAGCCGCAGGGTCAAGGCAAGCCCGGCGGTCAGGCCAGCGGCAGCAACGGCATCGTCTACCATGGCGGCCCGCTCATCACGAGCGGCCCGACCGTCTACTACATCTGGTACGGCAATTGGTCGGGCAACAGCGCAACGACCATCCTTACTGATCTCGCGAGCCACATCGGGGGCTCGCCCTATTTCAACATCAACGCGACGTATTACGACGCATCCGGTAAGCACGTGAACAACGCCGTGAATTACGTCACCTCCACGAACGACAACTACTCCCAGGGGACGACTCTGACCGACGCGAAGGTGCAGGCGGTTGTCGCCAGCGCGCTTTCGAGCGGCCGGCTTCCGTACAACTCGAACGCCGTTTACTTCGTACTGACGTCGTCCGACGTGAACGAATCATCCGGCTTCTGCACGCAATACTGCGGATGGCACACGCACGCATCGATCAGCGGTCTCGACACGAAGTTCGCGTTCGTCGGCAACCCGGATCGCTGCCCGAGCGCGTGTGCCGAGCAGACGACAGGGCCGAACGGCAACGCGGGTGCCGACGGCATGGCGAGCATCATCTCGCACGAGCTTGAGGAAGCGACGACCGATCCGGACCTGAACGCATGGTTCGACCGGCGTGGGCAGGAGAATGCCGACAAGTGTGCCTGGACCTTCGGGACCGAGCATACGGCGTCGAATGGGTCCAGGTACAACGTGACGCTTGGGTCGCGGCAGTACCTAATTCAACAGAACTGGGTGAACCAGTCGGGCGGGTATTGCGACATGTCCGTGACGCATTGATCGCTGACTGACCGGTAGATCGCATCGGGCGGCGCAGCCTTCCGGCGCGCCGCCCGAACGTTTTGCGGCGGCGACGCATCGAACGCATCATGCCCTTTCGTCTTTCGCTCGCGCTGCTCACCGCATGCGTTGCGGCAGCGGCCATCGCGCAGCCGGCGCCACAGACGACGAGCGTCCCGACCGTTACGCGCCTGGTCAAGATGTTTTCGGACCTCGAGCGCAGGCTCGTCGAGAAGACCCATGCGAAGGACGCCTCTGCGCTCGACGCGCTGCTCGATCCGTCGTTCGAAATGCGCATCGGCAGCGCGCCCGGCGTACCGGTGCCGCGCGACGCGTGGATCCGCGACGCGCGCAAGTCGGCTGCCGCACCGCGCATCGAGCAGATGGCGGTTCACGACTTCGGCGATCTCGCCGTCGTCAGCTTTCGCGAGGCGTCCGCGGCTTCCGGAGCGAGGCGTCGCGGCCACGACCGCTTCGTCGTCGATTGCTGGAGGCGCGACGGCGAAACGTGGAAGCTCGTCGTCCGCTACGTGAGCGACGCGTCGGCGTCGGATGTCGCCGGCACCGGCACGACGATCGACAAGCGCTACTAGCGATGCCGCTCCGCGCGGCTCGTCGACCGCGCCCGCTCGGCTACGCGTCGGACCCGACCGCGACGAGTCGGTGCAGCGTCGGCGCGTCGTCGAGCAGCGCCTCGCTCGACGAGCGGTGCACGATGCGGCCGCGATCGAGGGCGATCGCATTGCGCGTGATCGACAGCGCGAGCTTCGCATGCTGCTCGACGATGAGCACGGTCATCGTTCCCTCGTCGACGAGGCCGGCGATGACCTTCAGAAGCTCCTGCACGATGATCGGCGCGAGGCCCTCCATCGGCTCGTCGAGCAAAAGCAACGCGGGATTCAGCACGAGCGCGCGCGCGATCGCGAGCATCTGCTGCTCACCGCCCGAGAGCTGGTTGCCGAAGTTCGTTCGCCGCTCGGCGAGTCGCGGAAAAAGCTCGTAGACCTTCGCGACGTTCCAGCGGCCGGGCCGCGCGACCGCGGTCAGATGCTCCTCGATCGTAAGCGTCGGCCACATGTAGCGTTCCTGCGGCACCCAGCCGATCCCGGCTTGTGCGCGCCGGTACGTCGCGACCCTGTTCAGCGGCGCGCCGCGGAAGCGCAGCGCGCCGCGGTGCACGCGCGTCAGTCCCATCAGCGTGACGAGCAGCGTCGTCTTGCCGACGCCATTGCGCCCGAGGAGCGCGAGACTGTCGCCCTCCTCGATCGCAAGCGACACGTTCTCGAGCACGACTGAAGCGCCGTAACCGGCCGTGACCCCGTCGAGCGCGAGCAATTCAGGCATGCTGCGCCTCGCCGAGATAGACCTCGCGTACACGCGGATCGGCCGCCACTTCGGACGGCGTCGCCTCGGTCAGCACGCGGCCACCGACGAGAACGGTGATCCGCTCGGCGAAGCGGAACACGAGGTCCATGTCATGCTCGATGAACACGATCGTCACGTCTCGCGGCAGGTTGGCGATCACGTTGAACAGTTCCGCGCTTTCGCCGGACGGAATGCCCGCGGCCGGCTCGTCGAGCAGCAGGATCGACGGCCGCATCGCGAGCGCGAGCGCCATCTCGAGCAGCCGCTGCTTGCCGTACGCCAGGTTGCGCGTCTCCTCGTTGCGCTTGCCGACGAGGCGAAGCGTCTCGAGCAGCGCGTTCGCCTCGTCGATCGCCTCGCTCTGTCGTGACACCGTGCGATACCAGACGCCGGTTCGCCCCTGCCGCTCGCAGATCGCGAGCACGACGGATTCGAGCACCGTCAGGCCGGGGAACAGCGTATTGATCTGGAATGTTCGTGTCATCCCGCATTTGACACGCGCGTGCTGCGCCATCGCGGTGATGTTGCGCTCGCGGAGAAACACCTCGCCCGCCGAAGGCGGCAGTACGCCGGTCAGCAGGTTGATGAACGTCGTCTTGCCTGCGCCGTTCGGGCCGATCAGCGCATGCCGCGCGCCCTGCGCGAACGACAGCGTGACGTCGCTCACTGCCGCGAACGCGCCGAAGCGCTTCGACAGGCCCTGCGTGCGGAGCGCAGGTGCCGATGCGGCGTGCGATTGAGAATCCAGCGCCGCGGGGGGAACTGCCGTCATGCCCGCCGCCCGTACAGACCGGCCGGGAAAATGATCAGCAGCACGACCATCAGCGCGTAGATGACGAAGCCGCCGATCTGCGGAAAGTAGTACTTTCCCGACACGTCGAAGATGCCGAGAATCAGCGCCGCAACGAGCGGTCCCTTGACCGTTCCCGAGCCGCCGACGGCGACGACGAGCAGGAAGTACACCATGTACTTGAGCGGAAACGTCGGATCGAGGCCGAGCACGTCGATGCCGAGTCCACCGCCGAGTCCTGCAAGACCTGAACCTAACGCGAACGTGAGGGCAAAGACGCGGTTGACGTTGATGCCGAGTCCCGCCGCCGCCGTCGCGTTGTCGACGCTCGCGCGCACCTGGCTTCCGAAGCGTGTCCGATCGAGCAGGTACTGCAGCGCGAACGTCAGCAGCGCGACGATCGCGATCAGGAACAGCCGGTAGGTGCCGAGGTCGAGTCCCGCGACATGCACCTGGCCGCGCAGGTACGACGGCAGCGACACCGGCTGCTGCGATGCGCCGAAGTAGTACGTGAAGATCGCGATCGACATGAACACGAGCCCGATCGAGAACAGCACCTGGTCGAGCGGGCTCGCCTTGTAGAGCCGCTGGTAGAGCAGTCTTTCGAGCACGAGACCGGCGATCGCCGCCGCGACGAACGCGACCGGCAGCGTCGCCAGGAACGGCACGCCGGCGTTCGACATCAGCACGACGCAGACATAGCCGCCGATCATCGCGAACGTGCCGTGCGCGAGGTTGACGAAGTTCATCAACCCGAGCGTCACCGACAGGCCGACGGCGATGATGAACAGCAGGCTGCCGTAGGCGACGCCGTCGAACAGGACGCCGATCGCGTTGCCGATCAACGGTCGGCCCTCGCGGTGCCGGACGCGCTTACTTCTTCCCGGGGTCCTTGACGTCGGGATCTTGTCGAACTCGACGTTGGCGAGCTTGCCGTTCACCTTCTCGACCTTGCGGATGTAGACGGTCTGGTCGATGTCGCGCGTCTCGGGGTCGATCACGACGGGGCCGCGGGGACTCGTCCATTTCATTCCCTTGATCGCCGCCATCGCCTTGTCGCCGTCGATGTTCCCGTTGAGCTTCTTCGCGACCTCATAGATCACGTGCATCGTGTCGTAACCGGCCGCCGCCATGAAGTTCGGCGCGCCGATCTTCGGGTCGTTCGCTGCCGCGTACGCCTTGAGGAACGCGTCGTTTTCAGGCGACTTGTGCGCCGACGAGTAATGGAACGCGGTGATCATCCCGAGCGTCGGCTCGCCCATCGCCTCGAGCACGTGATCGTCGGTGATGTCGCCGGTCGCGATCAGCTTGATGCCGGCGTCGGCAAGCCCGCGCTCGTTGAAGCTCTTCATGAACGAGATGCCTTGCTGACCGGCCGGCAGGAACACGAACACCGCCTGCGGCTTCGCGTCCTTCACGCGCTGCGTCGCCGCCGAGAAATCGGGGCTCTGCAGCGGCGTGCGCACCGAGCCGACGATCTGCCCGCCGCCTTCCTTGAACGTCTTCGTGAACTGCGTTTCGGCGTCGATCCCCGGACCGTAGTCGGCGACCACGGTGTACACCTGCTTGATCCCGTTCTTGAGCGCCCATTGCGCGAGCGGCTCGGCGATCTGCGGAATCGTCATCGACACCCGCGTGATGTACGGGGACTTCGTCGTGATCGACGATGTCGCGGCATTCGAGATGATCATCGGCACCTTCGCTTCGCTGACGACGGGGGCGACCGCCATCGCATTCGGTGTCAGTCCGAATCCCGCCAGGAACTGCACGTGATCGCGCGTGACGAGCTCCTGCGCGAAGCGCTTCGCGGTTTCAGGCGCCGGACCTTTCGTGTCGCGGGTGACGAGCTCGACCTTCTTGCCGGCGACGGTGTCGCCGTGCTGCTTCATATACGCCTTCATGCCCGCCTCGATCTGCGAGCCGTAATCGGCGAACGGGCCCGAGAACGCGGCGATGACGCCGACCTTGATCGTGTCCTGCGCGAGCGCGGCGAACGACACTGCCGCCAGCGCGCCGGCCACGAGCGTGCGTCCGATGAGCTTCATCATGGAATGCTCCTCCTCGTTCGTGTGGGTAGTCCGCGCCAGGCTCGCGCGAGGCGCCTTCGATGATGGCGGATTATGCCATCGCACGCGGCTCGATCGCGGCTGCCGGCGCCCGCGCGTGCTGCGTGCCGTGAGACCTTCGCTACGCTCCGATCACGAGGATCGCGCGAAAGTCGTTGACGTTCGTCCGCGTCGGCCCGGTAACGACGCTGTCGCCAAGCGCCTCGAAGAACGCGTGCGCATCATTACGTTCGAGATCGCGCGCGGCGCTGCGACCCTGCGCCACACTGCGCGCCAGGGTATCGGGCGACGCGATCGCGCCGGCGATCTCCTCGACGCCGTCGACGCCATCGGTATCGGCGGCGAGCGCATAGACGCCGCGATGCGCGCGCAACGCGAGCACGAGCGCGAGCAGGAACTCGACGTTGCGCCCGCCGCGGCCCGCCCCGCGCACGGTGACGGTCGTTTCGCCGCCCGAGAGAAGCACGCACGGCGGCGCAAGCGGCTCCCGGCGCGTCGCGACCTGTCGCGCGATCGCCGCGAGCACCTTGCCGACATCGCGCGCCTCGCCCTCGAGACTGTCGGAAAGAATCAGCGGCGCCACGCCGTGCGCGCGTGCAACCGACGCGGCCGCCTCGAGTGCCTTCTGCGGCGTCGCGATCAGCCGGTATTCGGCGCGCGCGAGCCGCGGATCGCCCGGCTTGACGCTCTCCGCGGCTTCGCTTGCGAAGAGCCGCCGAATCGAATCCGGCGCGTGGATGCCGTAGCGGCGCAGTACGTCGCGCGCGTCGTCGCGCGTCGTCGGATCGGCGACGGTCGGACCCGACGCGATGTCGATCGGATCGTCGCCGGGCACGTCGGAAATCGCGAGCGTGAGGACGCGCGCGGGATGACACGCAGCAGCGAGGCGCCCGCCCTTGATCGCCGACAGGTGCCGGCGTACGCAATTGATCTCGCCGATCGTCGCGCCCGACGCGAGCAGCGCGCGCCCGACCTGCTGCTTGTCGGCGAGCGATACGTCACCGGCGGGCAGCGCGAGCAGCGCCGAGCCACCGCCGGACATCAAGGCGATGACGAGATCGTCGTGATCGAGGTTCGCAACGCTTGCCAGGATGCGCCGCGCCGCTTCGACACCTGCGGCATCGGGAACCGGATGCCCGGCCTCGACGACTTCGATGCGGCGACAACCGACTGCATGACCGTAACGCGTGACGACGATGCCCGACAACGGCGCGGGCCAGCGTTCCTCGAGCGAGCGCGCCATCGCCGCCGATGCCTTACCCGCGCCGACGACGATCGTGCGGCCGGACGGCGGATCGGGCAGGTGCAACGGCAATGCATGCGCCGGCTGCGCCGATTCGACGGCTGCGTCGAACATGCGCCGCAACAGGCTGCGCGCGTCGATTCGCGACGTCACGACATCGATCGCGTCGTCGGCTGCGTGTCGTCCGGCGAAACGTGCAGCGTCGCCGGCGCGCGTGTCGACTTCGCGCCTGCGTCCCACTTCGGCAAAGGCCCGAAGCGGGCGACGAGGTAGTCGACGAACACGCGCACCTTCGCCGCGACATAACGGTTGGGCAGGTAGGTCGCGTAGAGCGCCGTCTCGGGCGCTCGGCAATCGGGCAGCAGGACCGTCAATGCGTTGCGCTGCAGATCCTCGCCGACCATGTAGGTCGGCAACAGCGCGATGCCGCAGCCGGCGACCGCGGCGCGCCGTACCGCGTTCTCGTTGTCGAGTCGAAGCGGCCCGGTGACCTCGATGCTCGCATGGCCCTGCTCGCGGTCGAAATGCCAGTGACGCGAGCCCGACCCGGAGAAGACGATGCACGGGTGGTGCGCCAGTTCCTCGAGCGTCGCCGGTGCGCCGTGCCGGCGCAGGTACGACGGCGCCGCGCAAAGCGTTTGCCGGATCGGCGCGAGCTTGCGCGCGACGAGTGTCGCGCGCGGCTCGACGGCGATGACGATGGACACGTCATAGCCTTCCTCGGCGAGATGCACCTCGCGGTCGTTGAAGCTCATGTCGACGCTCAAATCGGGATACGCGGCGAGCAATCCTTCGAGCGCCGGCGCGATGTGCAGGACGCCGAACGAAACGGGAACGCTCACTTTCAGCGTCCCGCGCGGCGTCGCTTGCATGCCGGCCGCCATCGCCTCGGCTTCCTCCGCTTCGGCGACGATTTGCGCGCACCGTGCATAGAACGCGCGGCCGATCTCCGTCAGGCTGATGCTCCGCGTCGTACGGTTGAGCAATCTGACACCGAGCGATTGCTCCATCCGCGTCACGCATTTGCTGACGACAGACGTGGAGACGTCGAGCCGTCGCGCTGCGCGCGAGAAGCTTCCGGCTTCGACGACGCGTGCAAATATTTCCATCCCTGCAAGATCCATGGTCGTTCGCCCGACTGCTCGCACTCGAAACAGTGTTGTTCCGAATCGTAACCGACTGTGACCGAACGTCCATCGGTTTTTCGCCATCGAACGACGGACATGAGCTTCGTTCCGAGCCGACGTCGTTTGCTGAAGGCCGCTCTCGTACCCTCGGCGGCAACCGTCGTTCCGCTGCGCTTCGTCCCTAGCGCAGCCGCCGAGTCGGTCGCGGCGCCCGGTCAATTCCCGTTCTTCACCGCCGTCGAATTCACGTTCGTCGAGGCGGCCGTCGCGCGTCTCATTCCGAACGACGAGCTCGGACCCGGCGCTAAGGAAGCCGGCGTCGCGACCTTCATCGACCGTCAGCTCGCCGGTCCCTATGGACGCGCCGCGACGTGGTACATGCGCGGGCCATGGCGCGACGGCACGAAGGAGCAGGGCTATCAGCTCCGGCTGACGCCCGCACAGCTCTACCGGACCGCGATCGCCGACGTTGATGCATGGTGCAGCAACCAGAAGCAGCGTCCGTTCGCCGAGCAGGATGCGGCGGCGCAGGACACGCTCTTGCACGGGCTCGAAAGCGGCGACGTCAAGCTCGCGCGCGCGCCGGCGAAGGACTTCTTTCAGATGCTGCTGCAGAACACGGTCGAGGGCTTCCTTGCCGATCCGCTGTATGGCGGCAATCGCGGCTTCGCGGGCTGGAAGCTGATCGGCTTTCCAGGCCCGCGGTACAACTACGTCGCCGAGATCCAGCAATACGGGAAGCGTTACAAAATGCCGACCGTCGGCCTTCTCGGGCGCGACGGCTCGCGCACTCGGGAGTCGTGAACGGTGGCCACGAAATTGCCCCCGGTCGACGTCGTCCTCGTCGGCTTCGGATGGACGGCGAGCATCCTCGGCCAGGAGCTGACCGACGCCGGATTGCAGGTGCTCGCGCTCGAGCGCGGCTCGTTTCGCGACACGGTGCCGGACTTCGCGACGACGCAGATCCAGGACGAGTTGCGCTACGCGGTGCGCAACGAGCTCTTCGAGGAGCCCGAGCGCGAGACGCTCACGTTTCGTAATTCGGCGGACCAGACGGCGCTGCCGATGCGCCACCTCGGCTCGTTCAAGCCAGCCGCCGGCGCAGGCGGCGCCGGCGTGCACTGGAACGGTCAGAACTGGCGCTTCCTGCCGACCGATTTCATGATGCGCTCGCACACCGAGCAGCGCTACGGCAAGCGCTTCATTCCCGAGGACATGACGATCCAGGACTGGGGCGTCACCTACGACGAGCTCGAGCCGTTCTACGACCGCTTCGAATACCTGTGCGGCATATCCGGGCAGGCCGGCAATCTGAACGGCGCGATCCACGACGGCGGCAATCCGTTCGAGGGTCCGCGCAAGCGCGCCTTCCCGCTGCCGCCGCTTGCGCGGAGCTACGGCACCGTGCTCTTCGACAAGGCGGCGAAGGAAGCCGGCTACAAGCCGTTCCCCTGCCCCGCCGCGAACACGTCGAAGCCGTACAAGAACATCTACGGCGTGCAGATGGGCGAGTGCACGTATTGCGGCTTCTGCGAATGGTTCGGCTGCGGCAACTACTCGAAGTCGAGTCCGCAGACGACGGTCTTCCCGGTGCTGCTCGAGAAGGACAACTTCGAGTTGCGCACGCACATGAGCGTGACGAAGGTGCTCCTCGATTCGAGTGGCAAGCGCGCCACCGGCGTGATCTACGTTGACCCGCAGGGTCGCGAGTTCGAGCAGCCGGCGGATCTCGTGATCCTTACCGCGTTTGCGCAACACAACGTGCACCTGCTGCTGTTGTCGGGAATCGGCAAGCCGTACGACCCGACGTCGGGCCAAGGTGTCGTCGGGCGCAACTACGCGTACCAGATCACGTCGTCGGTCGACGTGTTCCTGAACGAGATCGTGAATCCGTTCATGGGGGCGGGCGCGCTCGGGCAGGCGATCGACGAGTTCAATGGCGACAACTTCGATCACGGACCGCAGAAGTTCGTCGGCGGCGGCTACATCGCGCTGTGGACGACCGGCGGCCGGCCGATCCTGCAGCACCACCTCCCGAAGGACGCGCCGAAGTGGGGCAGCGGCTGGAAGAAGGCGATGGCCGACAACTATCTGCGCACCGTGAGCATCGCGACGCACGGCAGCGTGATGAGCTATCGCGACGCGTATCTCGACCTCGACCCGACGTATCGCGACGAGTACGGCAATCCGCTGCTTCGCCTCACGTTCGACTTCCACGACAACGAGCATCGGATGTCGGACTTCCTGACCGACAAGGCCGCCGGCATCGCGAAGGCGATGAAGGCGCGCGACATCCACGTCAAACAGCGCAAGGGCCACTACACGATCGTGCCGTACCAGACGACACACAACACCGGCGGCGCGATCATGGGCACCGACCCGCGCACCAGCGTCGTCAACAGCTACCTGCAGTCGTGGGACGTGCCGAATCTTTTCGTCGTCGGCTCGTGCGCGTTTCCGCAGAACGCCGGGTACAACCCGACGGGGACCGTCGGCGCGCTCGCCTACTGGGCCGCGAACGCGATCCGCACGCAATACCTGAAGAAACAGGGTCCGCTCGTCTCGGCATGAACGCCCGGCGCCTCCGCGTTTCTGCGATCGCCGCGGCGGTCGCCGCCACCGGGCTCCTCGCGGCCGCGCCGGCGCTCGTCGCGCGCGAGTCGTCGCACGGCTCGATCGAGCGCGGACGCTACCTCGTTTACGCCGGCGACTGCGCCGCGTGCCATACGGACGAGCGCGGCCAGCTGTTCGCCGGCGGCCGTCCGATCCCGACGCCGTTCGGCACGATCTACTCGACGAACATCACCCCCGATCCCGAGACGGGGATCGGCAACTGGACGTCCGACGATTTCTATCGCGCGATGCACGAAGGGGTTGCGCCCGGCGATCGCCGCCTGTACCCGGCGTTTCCGTATCCGTGGTACACGAAGCTCACGCGCGCCGACGTCGACGACATCCGCGCGTACCTGTCGACGTTGCCGGCGGTGAAGCAGGCGAACAAGCCGTCGGAGCTGCCGTGGCCGTTCAGCATGCGCGAGGTGATGGCCGGCTGGAACGCCCTTTACTTCAAGCAGGGAACGTTCAAGCCGAATCCGCAAAAGTCGGCCGAATGGAATCTCGGTGCCTATCTCGTCGAAGGGGCCGGCCACTGCGGCTCGTGTCATTCGCCGAAGAATTTCGCGGGCGCGCCGAAGCGCGACAAGGCATTCCAGGGGGGCTACGGCGAGCACTGGTACGCGACGAGCCTTGGCGGCGACCTGCACGACGGCCTCGGGCAATGGAGCGTCGACGACATCGTCCGCTACCTGAAGACCGGCGCAAACGCGCGCGCCGCGGCGTTCGGACCGATGGCGGAAGTCGTGCACGACTCGACGCAGCACCTCGACGCCGACGACCTGCACGCGATCGCCGTCTACCTGAAGGACCTGCCGCCGCACGAGACCGGCACGCGTTCGGCGAGCGCCAATAACGGCAACAACGTCGATCACGATCGGCTCGCGCGCGGACGCGGCGTCTACGTCGACGATTGTGCCGGCTGCCACATGGACAACGGCGAAGGCATCCCCGGCGTCTTTCCGCCGCTCAAGGGCAACAGCGTCGTGCAAGCGCAGGATCCCGAGACCGTCGTGCACATCGTCCTGAGCGGCGAGAAGACCGCGGTCACCAGGGAGAATCCGACGGGCCTCGCGATGCCGGCGTTCGACTGGAAGCTCGACGACCAGGCGATCGCCGATCTCGTCACCTACCTGCGCAACGACTGGGGCAATCACGGTGCGCCCGTCGACCGCGACAAGGTGGCGAGCACGCGCAGCACGATCGTCGCCGCGCGCACGCGATGACGCCGCACAGCGCGACGCCGAAGCGCGTGCGTCAGCCGACGTAGCGCTCGACGACGTCCGGCGGCCGGACCTCGGCGCGCTCGGGATCGCCGCCGGTCTCGCGCAGCGCGCGACGCTGCCGCAGCAAGTCCCAGCACTGGTCGAGTTCGACCTGCACGCGGGCGAGCCGCTCGTGGTCGGCGGGATCGCGCGCCGGCATCGCGAGCAGTCGATGCTCCAAGTCGACGAGATCCTGGATGTGCCCGAGCACCTGATGCTCGGATTGGCGTTGCGCCGCTGGCTTGTCCATGGTGCGTTTCTCCATTCGATTCGTTGCCGACCCGCCGTTCGATGTGTCGGTGGCCGCACGATTCCGCGGCGCCATGCCGATTATTGCCCTCGACAGCAAAGTCCCGGCACGGCACGAACGGCTTGCGAACTTCGATTGTCGCGCAATCTCAAAACTGGCGTGGCGTGCGTTATCGCAAGCGGTATCGACGCCTCGCTTTCCGATCAACCCGAATGGAGAACGGAGCAACGATGAAGTACGCAACGGCATCGATTCTCGCGGCCTGCGCCCTTGGGCTCGCCGGCTGCAACACGATGGAAGGCCTCGGCACCGACATCTCGAAGGGCGGCCAGAAGATCCAGAGCACGGCCGAGAACGTTCGTCACGAATGGCGGACGGCGAGCGAGCGCAACGATCGCGCCTACGAGCAGGCGCGCGCGACCTGCGCGGGATTGAGCGGCGCCGATCGCGACGCGTGCATCGATCGCGCGCACGATCGCTACGTCACGTCGATGAACGAAACGCGTCGCGAGTACCCACGCAGCAGCATGGCCGCGCAATCCGACGAGGATCGCCGGGAAGACGCGTACGACGCCGCGCGCGAGCGCTGCGAAGCGATGCGCGGCGACGCCGAGGATCGATGCATCGCCGACGCCCGCGCGCGCTACAACGAGTGACGTCTCTCACGCAGGGCCCGACCCCGCATCTCGGGCCGCTCGTCGTGAGCGCGCGCATCGACCGTGTAACATGCTGGCGGCAAGGCGCGCGAATGCGCGAGCAACGAAGTTCACCCGCTCACGAAACCCGCGATACTCCACGGCGAAGCCGAGTCTCCACAGGCGTGGACCCGACTCGTAGTCACGCTGCTGCTGTCGACGATCGGCGGCGTCGGCGTGTGGGCGGTCGTCGTGGCGCTGCCCGCGGTACAGGCCGAATTCGGCGCCGCGCGCGCCGACGCTTCGCTGCCGTATACGCTGACGATGATCTGTTTCGGCGTGGCGAGCATCGCGATCGGCCGCTTGTCCGACCGCTTCGGCATCATGCTGCCGATCGCGCTCGCGACGCTGCTCCTCGGCGCGGGGTACGCGACCGCGGCCCTCGCGCCGAGCCTTCGCGCCTACACGCTCGCGCAGGGCGTGCTGATCGGCGCCGGCAGCGCCGCGACCTTCGCGCCGCTCATTGCGCACGTGTCGCTTTGGTTCACGCGGCGCCGCGGTATCGCGGTCGCTATCTTCGCGAGCGGCAATTACCTCGCTGGAACGATATGGCCGCCGATCGTCGAGCATTTCATTCGTACCGACGGCTGGCGGCACACCTACCTCGGCATCGCAGCGTTCTGCCTTTCGTCGATGCTGCCGCTCACGCTGTTGCTGCGCCGCAGGCCGCCGCTTGCGGAGGCGCCCGCCGCAGACGGCGCACGCAGCGTGGTCCGATCGCCGCAAGCCCTCGGCTTGAGCGCCAATGTGCTGCAGGGCCTGCTCGTGCTTTCGGGTTTGTCGTGCTGCGTCGCAATGTCGATGCCGCAAGTCCACCTCGTCGCGTATTGCAGCGATCTCGGATACGGGCCCGCACGCGGCGCGCAGATGCTGTCGCTGATGCTCGCCTGCGGCATCGTGAGCCGGGTTGCCTTCGGCGCGATCTGCGACCGGATCGGCGGCTTGCGCACGCTCCTGCTCGGAGGTGCGCTGCAGGGACTTGCGCTGCTCCTCTACCTGCCGTCCAGCGGCCTCGTGTCGCTCTACGTGGTTTCGGCGCTGTTCGGGCTGTTCCAGGGCGGGATCGTTCCGTCGTACGCGATCATCGTCCGCGAGTTCTTCAGCCGCGCCGAAGCCGGCGCGCGAGTGTCGACGGTAATCACCGCCTCGATCTTCGGCATGGCGCTTGGCGGCTACCTGTCGGGCGCGATCTTCGACGTCACCGGCTCGTACCGTGCGGCGTTCGTGAACGGCATTGTGTTCAATCTCGTGACGGTGTCTATCGCGTTCTACCTGCTGCGGCGCTCGCCCGGCAGATTCGCCTTCGCACGCTGAAGGCGTTCAGCGGCTCGCCTCGTCGAGTTGCTGCTTGTCGAGCTCGTCGAGCGCAAGCCGCGTCGCCGCGAGCAAATCGTCGAGCTGCGCGAGCGACGTCGCGCTCGCGATCGCCGCCGTCACGCCCGGTTGCGTCATCAGCCATGCGAGCGCGACCTGCGCAGGTGTCGCACGCACGCGCGCGGCGACGTCGTCGAGCGCATCGAGGATCCGCAGACCGCGTTCGTTCAGGTACTTCTTCATGCCGGGACCGCGCGGACTCTTGGCGAAATCCTTCTCGCTGCGGTACTTGCCGGTGAGAAAGCCGGCACCGAGCGAGAAGTAGGTGATGACGCCGACGTCCTCGCGCAGGCAGAGGTCGCGGAGCGCGCCTTCGAACGTGCCGCGATCGTAAAGGTTGTAAAGCGGCTGCAGCGTTTCGTAGCGCGGCAGCCCGTCGCGCGCGCTGACGCCGAGCGCGCTCGCCAGGCGCTGCGCGTCGAGGTTCGACGCGCCGATCGCACGCACCTTGCCCCGCTCGATCAGCCGCGAATAGGTCTCGAGCGTTTCCTCGAACGGCGTCTTCTCGTCGTCCCAGTGCGACTGGTAGAGGTCGATCGCGTCGACGTGAAGGCGCCGCAGCGAGTCGTCGACCTGCTGCAGGATGTGCTCGCGGCGCAGGCACTTGTCGCCCTGCCCCATGTCCGAGCCGACCTTCGTCGCGATCACGACGTCGTCGTGCCGGCCGCGCCGCGCGATCCAGCGCCCGATCACCGTCTCGGATTCGCCGCCGACATGGCCCGGCGCCCAGCGCGAATACGAGTTCGCCGTATCGATCAGGTTGCCGCCGCCTTCGACGAACCGGTCGAGCAGGCGAAACGACGTTGCCTCGTCGGCGGTCCAGCCGAACACGTTGCCGCCGAACGCGAGCGGCGCGACTTCGAACGGCGTGCGGCCAAGCTTTCTGCGCTGCATCGGACTACTCCCTCGACGTGCGGATGCCTTCCGACGGCAGCTCGCCGGGAACCGTCTCGTCGACGTAGCACCATACCCAACGCTCGCCGGCCTCGATCGAGCGCACGAGCGGGTGGCGCGTCTCATGAAAATGGCGGGTCGCGTGGCGGTTCTTCGACGAGTCGCAGCACCCGACGTGGCCGCATTCGAGGCACAGCCGCAAATGGACCCACGTATCGCCAAGCCGCACGCATTCGCCGCACTCCCGCGTCGTCGTGTCGGTGAGCCGGATCTGGTCGAGGTGCTTGCACGTGGCTGCCACGGCGTTCTCCTGGAGTCGGGTTTGCGTGCCGATCGTGCGCGCCGACAGCGATAGCGTACACGGAACGGTCGACGGCGCGGCGCGACGATGTGGCCCGGGTTGCGCGAGATGCGTCATACTTTCACGAAAAGCGCACGCCGGAGCCCGCCATGATCGAACTCGTCATCGATGCGCGCAGCCGCGACCTCGGCGGCTTCACCGTGGGACGCGTGCTGCCGTTCAGCGAGCGGCGCAGTGTCGGGCCGTTCGTCTTCTTCGATCACTTCGGACCGATCCAATTCCCGCCCGGCATTCCGCGCAGCGTCGACGTGCGCCCGCATCCGCACATCGGCCTGTCCACGCTCTCGTATTTGTTCGAGGGCGAGATCATGCATCGCGACAGCCTGGGCTCCGAGCAGGCGATCCGCCCCGGCGAGGTGAACTGGATGACCGCCGGGCGCGGCATCACGCATTCGGAGCGCTTCGAGCGCGCCCGCGCCGAAGGCGGCCCGATGCACGGCATCCAGGCGTGGGTTGGCCTGCCGGTCGAGCGCGAGGAAATCGAGCCCTCGTTCGCGCATTACGGCGCCGACGCGCTTCCGACGTACGAGAGCGGCGGCCTCTGGGCGCGCCTCGTCGCCGGCGCAGCGTTCGGTGCGAAGGCCGCCGTCGCAACGTACTCGCCGCTTTTCTACGTGCACTGGCGCCTCGCACGCGAGACGCGCGCGCAACTCCCGGCCGAATATCCGGAACGCGCCGCGTTCGTCGCGAGTGGCAGCATCGAAGCCGACGGCCATCGCGCGGACCCCGGGCGGATGCTCGTGTTCGCGCCCGGTGCGCCGGTCACCTTCACGGCATTGACCGACGCGACCGTGATGCTGCTCGGCGGCGAGCCGATCGGCGAACGCTACATCGAATGGAATTTCGTGTCGTCGTCGAAGGCGCGCATCGAGCAGGCAAAAGCCGACTGGCGCGCCGGGCGCATGAAGCTGCCCATCCACGACGATCGCGAGTTCATTCCGCTGCCCGGCGATCCACCGCCACCGCCAAACCCGATGTCGTAGGCATCGGCAGCCGGCTGGGCGCGCGGGACTCCGCCGCAACCGCGCTCAGCGCTCCCGCTCGTTCGCGGCCGTCCACTGCCCGTCGCGGGCAAGGCTGTTCATCCGCAGCCGATGCGCGAAGATCTCCTGCGCCTGCGCGACGTTGCGCGGCTCACCCTTCCACGCGTGCATCACGGGGTCCTGCAGCGCGCGCGCGAACGAGAACGACAGCACCCACGGCGCGCGGCGATCCATCGCGTTCATCGCGTTCAGGTTCGCCGTCGCTTCCTCGGGGCTCTGCCCGCCGGACAGGAAGTTGATCGTCGGCACCGCGGCGGGAACCGTGCGGCGCAGCACTTCGAGCGTCGCGGCCGCGACCTCTTCCGGTGACGCCTTGCGCGCATTCGCCTTGCCCGGCAGCACCATGCTGGGCTTCAGGATGATGCCTTCGAGCAGCACACGGTGCCGGTACAGCGCCGCGAACACCGCGTGCAGCACCGCGTCGCTGACTTCGTGGCAGCGCTCGATCGTGTGGTCGCCGTCGATCAGGACCTCGGGCTCGACGATCGGCACGAGGCCCTGCGCCTGGCAGATCGCCGCGTAACGCGCGAGCACCTCGGCATTCGCCGCGATGCCAAGCGGCGTCGGGTTGCGCGCCGTGATGCCGTAGACCTCGCGCCATTTGGTGAATCGCGCGCCCTGCGACTTGTACCCGGCGAGCCGTTCCGAAAGTCCGTCGAGCCCCTGCGTGATCAGGTCGCCGTCGGCGTTCGGCAGCGCCGTCGTCCCCTTGTCCACCTTGATGCCGGGAACGATGCCGCGCCCGGCGAGCACGCGCGGCAGCGGCGTGCCGTCCTCGGCGCTCTGGCCGAGCGTCTCCTCGAACAGGATCACGCCGCCCAGGTATTTCTCGGCGTTCGCCGCGCGCGCAAGCAGCAGCCGATACGCGCGGCGCGATTCGACCGACGATTCGATGCCGACGGCCTGGAAGCGCTTCGTGATCGTCGGCGTGCTCTCGTCGGCCGCAAGAATGCCTTTGCCGGGCGCGACGATCGCGTCGATCGTCTCGCGCAGTTCGTTCGCGGTTTCCATCCTCGTTCTCCTCGGGTCTTTGCAAGCGTGCCGAGCAGTTTACCGCGTCGTTCGCGGGGCCGTTTGTCCAGGTCCGCAGCCCGCGGTGTTCCAGTGTCACGCTAAACTTGCCCGTGGCCGCGCGCCTGCCTTCGTTCGTCTCCCGCTCGTTCGCATCGTCGCCGCTTCGCAACGACGCCTTTCGCGCGTTTTACATCGGCTCGATCGGCGCCGCGCTCGGCTACACGATGCAGGCGACGATTTCGGCGTGGCTCATGGCCACGCTCACGACGTCCGCGCTGATGGTCGCGCTCGTGCAGAGCGCGAGTACGCTGCCGACGCTGCTCTTCGGCCTCATCGCCGGCACGCTTGCCGACATCGTGGACCGGCGGCACGTGATCCTCGTCACGCAGGTCGTGCTGTTCGCGGCGAGCCTTCTGCTCGGCGCGAGCGCGCTCGCCGGCATCGTCGGTCCGGTATCGCTGCTGTTGCTGACGTTCGCCGTTGGCGCCGGCTTCACGTTCTACCTCCCCGCGCAGCAGGCGAGCATCAACGAGATGGTGCCGCGCAGCGAGCTCGCGCGCGCGGTCGCGCTGGGCTCGGTCGCGTTCAACGTCGCGCGCGCCGTCGGGCCGGCCGCCGCGGGCGCCATCGCCGCTGCGCTGAACTCCGGCGCCACGCTCGTCCTCGGCGCATTCTTTTTCGTGCCGATGTTCGTCGCGATGCAGCGCACGAAGCCGGCGCAGGTCGCACTGCCCGGTGTTCCGGAGCGGCTCATGTCCGGCGTGATGAGCGGCTTGCGCTTCGTTCGCCATTCGGCGCCGATGCGCGCGTTCATCGTCCGCAATCTCGCGTTCAGCGTCTGCGCGAGCGCCTTCTGGGCGCTGCTGCCGGTGATCGCGCGCGACCAGCTCGCCCTCGGCGCCGGCGGCTTCGGGCTGCTGTCGGCGAGCTTTGGCATCGGCGCGATCGTCGGCGCGATCGCGATCCCGGGATTGCTCACGAAACAGCCGATGAACCGGGTCGTCACCCGCGGCGGCGAGCTTTGGGCGCTCGCGACGCTGCTCGTCGCGCTGACCGGCAGCACGCCGCTCGCGCTCGTCGGCGCATTCTGCTCCGGCATGGCGTGGGTCTGCGTGTTCGCGACGCTGTCGGCCGGTACGCAGAGCAGCGCGCCGGCATGGGTGCGCGCGCGTGCGGTGTCGATGAACCTCGTCGCGACGCAGGGCTGCCTCGCGATCGGCAGCGCTGTCTGGGGCGCGCTCGCGAACGGCGTCGGCACGCACTGGGCGCTCGGCGTGTCGGCGGTATCCGTCATCGCGCTGCAATGGCTCTATCGGCGTGTGCGCGTCGAGATGGGCCAGGAGGCCGACGTCGTGCCCGGCGTTCGCCTGCCCGAGATCCCGGTCGCGAGCCAACCGCTGCCCGACGACGGCCCGGTCCTGATCCAGCTCGAGTACCGGATCGACGCCGCGCACCGCGATGCGTTCCTCGAGGCGATCGAGAAGGTCGGGCCGACGCGGCGACGCAACGGCGCGACGAGCTGGCGCGTGTTTCGCGATCTCGGCGAGGATGGACGCTTCGTCGAGCGCTACGTGATCGCGTCGTGGGCCGAGTACGTGCGCCTGCGCTCGCGGATGACGATGGCCGACAGCCGCCTGCAACAGGCGGTCGCGGAGCTGCAGCGCCCCGACGTTCCGATCCGCGTCTCGCGCTTCATCGACGTCACGCTGAACGGGCATTGACCGCTCGCGCGTCGAACACGACGCGCCGGCGCGCTATCATCGCGTGATGCGCGACCGACCGATGCCGGCGATCTTCTTCGGACACGGCAATCCGATGAACGCGCTCGCACGAAACGCGTTCACCGACGCGTGGTCGGCGATCGGACGCCGCATTCCGCGGCCGAGCGCAATCCTCTGCGTGTCGGCGCACTGGTACGTACCGGGAACGCGCGTGACGATCGGCGATGCGCCGCCGACGATTCACGATTTCGGCGGCTTTCCGCGGCAGCTCTTCGCCGTCCAGTACCCCGCGCCCGGCTCGCGCAGGCTCGCGTCGCGGGTGTCCGAGCTGCTCGCGCCGGTGCACGTCGAGCCGAGCGATCAATGGGGATTGGACCATGGGACGTGGTCGGTGCTCGTGCACGTCTATCCGGACGCCGACCTGCCCGTCGTGCAGCTCTCGATCGACGAGACGCGCGAGGCGTCGTGGCACTACGAGACCGCGAAGCAGCTCGCACCGCTTCGCGACGAAGGCGTGCTGATCATGGGCAGCGGCAACCTCGTGCACAACCTTCATACGTACGCGTGGGGCAATCCGGCGCTTCGCGCCTTTGATTGGGCCGAGCGCTTCGAGAGCGAGGCGCGGGCGCTCCTTGCCGCGCACGATTTCGCGCCGCTCGTCGATTACGAGTCGCTCGGGCGCGATGCGCAACTGTCGGCGCCGACGCCCGAGCATTACCTGCCGCTCGTCTACGTCCTCGCGCAATATCGCGACGGCGACACGATCACGTTTCCCGTGGAAGGGTTCGACGGCGGCTCGATCTCGATGCTCACCGTAGAGGTCGGCTGAGCTTCGATCGCGACGTTTGCTCGGTCCACCGGAAATCGCTGCGCTGCTCGTCGTCGCCGTCGCCGGCTGGTTCGTCTGGGACACGATGCGCGCACGCGAGAAGGCCAACGACGCGATGCGCGACGCCTGCGCGCGCAACGGCTACTTTTTCCTCGACGACACGGTGTCGCTCGTCAGCGTGCGGCCGCAACGCGACCGCGAAGGTCGCCTGCGCCTTGCGCGCCGTTACGCGTTCCAGTACAGCGACACCGGCCACAACCGGCGCAACGGCTCGATCACGCTGCTCGCGACCGTCGTGACGTCGCTGTCGCTCGCGCCCGAAACGCCGCGCGAGGCCACGTTATCGTGATCGGCATTGCAGCCGTGACTCGCTTCGTTTCCGACGCGGGTTGCCTCGCGGTCGACTGCATCCTCAGATCGGTGGCACCGACCCGTTCGTGCCGACGCTGATGCGCTCGGCGACGAGGTCGCCGTTCGTCTCGCGCTTCGCATAGACGATCACGTGGGCGCCCGGCGTCAGCGCGCTGCGATCGCCGGGCTCGACGCGCACGATCGGCGTCTTGTCCGAAACGTACACGGTCTGCTCGCCGCCCTTGTAATGCAGCGTCAGCGTGCGTCCGTTGTCCGCCGCGCCGGCCCTGCTCACGCTCCCGTTGGCTTGTGTGCGCGGCACGCGGCCGGCAATGCGGGACACGGTCGCGTTCGTCATCGTGCTGCCCGGCATCGTCGACATCGGGTGGTGGCCGTCGCTGTTTCCGCGCAGCGCGTCGGGAATGATGTGCACCTCGCTCGCGACCAGTGTCCCGTTCGGTCCGGGTGTCGCCGTCGTGCCGACGAACGTTTTCAGCTTGATGTCGTCGAGCGTCGCGGGTACGCGCAAGCTCACGCGCACGTCGACGGGCAGGCGGAGTGTCGTCTTGTCGCCGGACGCGGACGTGAGGTGCAGCACGTTGCCGTCGATCGACGCGACGTCGCCGCGTACGATCGGCGCCGGTTGCGCGGACGCGACGCCCGTGACGAGAAAAGCAAACGCGACAAAGGTGATGCGGGCAAACGGGTGCGTCATGAGGGTTCCTGCGTCGTCTTACGAATGGGTAACGGCGCGCCGCGAGGCAATCATCCCGACGCCAAGCGGCAAAAGCGACAATGCAAGCGACACGCCGACGATTCCCGGCCATCCGGCACGCGCGTACAGGCTGCCGCCGGCGGCGATGCCGGCGGCGCCGCCGAGATAGTAGAACAACGTGTAGAGCGCATTGGCCTTGCCGCGTTCACCGGAGAGGCTGCGGTTCAGCGCACCGACGGCCGCCGCATGGATCGCGAAAAAGCCCAGGCAAAGGCAGACGAGGCTTGCGATCAGCGCGGGGATGGCGACGATCAGCGTCGCCGCGAGCGCGACTTCGAGAAGCAGCGCGCCGCCGATCATCACCGCGCCGTTGCCGACGCGATTCGCGAGCCGTCCCGCAAAAGGTCCCATGACGAGGCCGGCGACGTAGACCAGGTACAGCGCGGTGATCGTCGGCGTCGACAGCGACCAAGGCGGCCGCGACAGGTAGAACGGAAAGTAGTTGAAGACCGTCGAGAAGGCACCGAAGGCGCCGAACGCCGCGACCTGCGCGAGCACCTGCGGACGGCGCGCAACGAGGCGCCAAAGCGGCGTCGACGGCGCGACGGATCTCATCGGCGACGTTTCGGCGAGTCGCGGCGCGACGAGCAGCGTGACGACGAACAGTGCCGCCCCGACCGCGACGAACGCATGGCGCCAATGCGCCGGCGGAAATGCCCAGCCGGCGAGGAGGCGGCCGCCGAGTCCGCCGGCGACGGTCGCCGACACGTAGGTTCCCATTGCGACGTTCAGCGCCTGCGTCGGCAGCGTCCGCGCGAGCCAGGCGGCGACGCACGTCGTCAGCGTCGGAATGAACGCGCCCTGCAGCGTGCGCATCGCGACCAGCATCGCGAAGCTCGGCGTTGCTGCGCAAACCGCGCCCGCCCCGGCGATGACGCACGCGCCGGCGATCATCAGCGGCCGCGCCGGATAGCGATCGACGAGCATGCCGATCGGCAGCGTCGTGACCGCCATGCCGACGATCACCGCGGAAACGGACAGCGACGCCGTCGACACCGTGATGCCGAACTGCGCCTGGAGCGCCGGCAGCACCGGCTGCGTGATGTAGATCGTCGCCACCGCGCAGGTGACGACTGCGAAGATCAGCGCCGACAGCGCCGGCCCCGGCGCCCCATCGACCACATCGTGACCGTGAACCCCGGCGGCGATTTGATGTCTCGTTAAAGGGAGGGGAACGACGATGAAGGCAGCCGCATCTTACGGGATCGCCATCGTGCTGCTGGCGATGACCGGGTCCGCGCAGGCCGACCTGCGCAGCGACTATTACCAGCGGGCCGCGACGCGCGACCGCGATGCGTTCCAGACGCTCGACGTCAACCACGACGGCGTCGTCGAGCGCGCCGAGATCGCCGGCGACAACGACTTCGGCCCGCGTTTCGGCGACATGGACCGCAATGGCGACGGCGTCGTCACGAAAGAGGAGCTCGCGCTCTACATTCGCGACCATTACGGCATCGACGAGGCGGCCGCCTCGCAGGCGACGATGGCCACCGAGCACACCGGCGACGCCACGGCTGCACAGCGGCCGACGCAGCAGGCCAACGCGAAATAGCGCGTCGACCTTCGGCTCGACGGCGCGTTCAGTCGGGCGGCAGGGCGTTGCCCGGCGTGTCGCCGGCGAGCGGCGAGACGCCGCCTTCGACGGCTCGCGCGCGCCGCAGACCGGTTACGCTGAGAATCTCGTCCTCGTTCAGCGTCTCGCGCTCGAGCAGCGCCCGCGCCAGCGCCTCCAGCGCCTGGCGATGCTCGGCCAGCAGACGCAGCGCCTCATGGTGGCTCTCGCCGATGATCCGGCGCACCTCGGCGTCGATCACCTGCGCGGTCTCCTCGCTGAACGGCTTCGCTCCGACATAGCCCTCGGGGCCGCTCAGGTACGGATTGTCGCGCGGCGCGAGCTGCACCATTCCGACGCGTTCGCTCATGCCCCAGCGCGTGACCATCCGGCGCGCGAGGCCGGTCGCCTGCTCGATATCGTTCTCGGCCCCCGTCGTCTTGGTGCCGTAGATCAATTCCTCGGCGGCGCGGCCGCCGAGCATGCCGACGATCCGCGCGCGCAGGTACGACTCGGGATAGTTGTAGCGATCGCTGTCGGGTCGCTGATACGTGACGCCGAGCGCCTGTCCGCGCGGCACGATCGTCACGCGGTGCACCGGATCCGCACCGGGGACGACGAGCCCGAGGATCGCGTGTCCGCCTTCGTGATAGGCGATGCGCTCGCGGTCGGCCTGCGACAGCAGGATCGGCCGCGCCGGGCCGAGGACGATCTTCTCGAGCGCGTCGAGAAAGTCCTGCTGGCGAACGTTCTGCTCGTTGCGCCGCGCCGCGAGCAGCGCCGCCTCGTTGACGAGGTTCTTGAGCTCGGCGCCGGAGAAGCCGGGCGTCGCCGCGGCGAGGTCGTCGAGCGACGCGTCGTCGGCCAGCGGCACGCGGCGCACGTGCACGCGCAGGATCGCTTCGCGCCCCTTGCGGTCGGGCAGGTTGACGACGACGCGACGATCGAAGCGGCCCGGGCGCAGCAGCGCGCGATCGAGCACGTCGGGCTGATTGGTCGCCGCGAGCACGATGATGCCTTCGCGGCTCGAGAAGCCGTCCATCTCGGTCAGGATCTGGTTCAGCGTCTGCTCCTGCTCGCTGGCGCCGCCGATCGCCGTCGGGCCGCGGGCGCGGCCGATCGCGTCGAGCTCGTCGATGAACACGATGGCCGGGGCGCTCTCGCGTGCCAGGCGGAAGAGGTCACGCACGCGCGCCGCGCCCACGCCCACGATCATCTCGACGAACTCGGAGCCGCTCATGGAAAAGAAGGGCAC
>DATJFI010000073.1:0-2980 GCA_035495715.1 Casimicrobiaceae bacterium | reverse complement strand
CTCGCGACCGCCGTCGTCGAGCATCGGCTCGGCGAGGACGAGGCGATGGCGCTCGCGCCGGCGCTGGCGCGCGATCTGGCGAAGGCCGCATACCGACTTTGAGGCAGCCGCCCGGTCGACCGCGTAACGGTCCGTAACGGACGGGAATCGACCATACGGCCGATTGCGACCCGCGCGCATTGCCGTTAATCTCCGCGCATGCGTCGCGGCATACCGAAGCATCGCGTCATCCTGACGCTGCTCATGTCGTTCCTGCTGCTGTTCCTGCAGCAGGAGAGCGTCCGCCACGCGCTCGACCACCTGGGCGCGCAACTCGAGCGCGCGAAGCATTCAGCGCTCGAGCGCCCGGTCGGCGACGTCTGCGCCGAATGCGAAATGCTCGCGGCCGGCACGGCGGCCACGCCGCCGTCGCTGCCGCAGCTCGTCGCCGGTGCGGCCGAATGGATCGATGCCGTCGCGCCGGTCGCGCGCGCGTCGATCCCGTTCCCGGCGTTCTATTCGAGCCGCGCGCCACCGCAGATCCTCCAGTCCGCGTAGATCGTCCGTTGCCGCGAGGCGACGGTGTCTCGTCCTTCCTGGAGGGTTCGTCATGTCACGAACTGCGTTCGCGCGGGCCGCGTTGGCGTCCGCGCTGCTCGTCGCGGGGCCGGCGCTTGCCGCGAGCGACGCCGATCTCGATCAGTTGCGCGAAGAGATCCGGCAACTGAAGCAGAGCTACGAAACGCGCATCGAAGCGCTGGAAGCGCGCGTCAAGGCGGCCGAAGCCGCCGCCAACCGTACCGACGACGTCGGCCGCGCACCGGCGTCCGCGACGCCATCACCGGTCCCGGCGTCGGTGCCCGCCGCGGCAGCGCCGGTCGCTGCATCGGCGTCCGCCGCGCCGCCCGCCGCGAGCGCCGCGAATGCGTTCAATCCCGCGATCTCGGCGGTGCTCGAAGGCGTCTACTCGAACCTCTCGCAGGATCCGACGCGCTACGCGCTGTCCGGCTTCGCTCTCGGCGAGGACGTGTCCCCGGGACGACGCGGTCTCAACCTCGGCGAATCGGAGTTCACGCTCGCCGCGAACGTCGACACGATTTTCTCGGGAAGCCTCACCGTCGCGTTGACGCCGGAGAACACCGTTTCGGTCGAGGAGGCGTACGGTCTCGCGAACGGTCTTCCGGGCGGCATCGTGCCGAAGTTCGGCCGTTTCTTCTCGGGCATCGGCTATCTCAACGAGCAGCATCAGCACGCGTGGGATTTCTACGACGCACCGCTCGCCTACCAGGCGTTTCTCGGCGGCCAGTACGGCACCGACGGCGCGCAGGTCAAGTGGCTCGCGCCGACCGATCAGTTTCTCGAGTTCGGCGCCGAGATCGGCAACGGCGACAGCTTCCCCGGCAGCGCCGGCAACCACAACGGCATCGGTGCCGCCGACGTCTTCGTGCACGCCGGCGGTGACGTCGGCGATAGCCACAGCTGGCGCGCGGGACTCTCGTACCTCGACACGCGCGCCCATGGACGCGACACGACGCAGTTCGACACGGCCGACAATCTCGTCGACACCCGTTTCACCGGCAAGAGCCGCGTCGCGATCGCCGATTTCGTCTGGAAGTACGCGCCGAACGGCAATGCGCTGACCACGAACTTCAAGCTGCAGGGCGAATATTTCTGGCGACGCGAGCACGGCGACCTCACCTACGACGCCGACGGCGCGCTCGGGCTCACGCAAACCGCACCGTATGGGTCGACGCAAAACGGGGGCTACGTGCAGGGCGTCTGGCAGTTCATGCCGGCATGGCGCGTCGGTGTGCGCTACGACCGGCTGAATCCCGGCAATCCCGACTACGGCGCGAACGCGGCGTATCTCGCGACGCCCGGCTTTCATCCGCAGCGCTACACGTTCATGGTCGATTGGACGCCGTCGGAGTTCAGCCGGCTGCGCCTGCAGTACGCGCGCGCCGAGCTCCGGGCGGACGTGACCGACGACGAGTGGTTCCTGCAATACATCCTGACGCTTGGCGCGCATGGCGCGCACAAGTTCTGACGAGGAGCTCCATCATGCAATCCGTCATTCGCATGCTCGTTGCGATCGCGGCAACGTCACTGGCAGCGCCCGCGTTCGCGGTGTTGTCGATTTTCGCGACGGTTCCCGAGTGGGGCGCGCTCGCGCAGGAGCTCGGTGGCGACAAGGTCAGCGTCTACACGGCGACCAACGCCCTTCAGGACCCCCATCACATCGAGGCGAAACCGAGCCTGATCGCACGGGCGCGCAAGGCCGATCTCGTCGTCGCCACGGGTGCCGAGCTCGAGATCGGCTGGCTTCCGCTCGTGCTGCAGCAGGCGGGCAACGGGAAAGTACAGCCGGGCAAGCCGGGCTATTTCGAATCCACGTCGTTCGTGACGACGATCGAGCGGCCGACGCGGCTCGACCGCGCCGAGGGCGACGTGCACCCGCAGGGCAATCCGCACATCCAGACCGATCCGCGCAACATCGCGCGCGTCGCCGCCGCGCTGTCGCAGCGGATGGCGGACCTCGATCCGGAAGACGCGGCGTTCTTCCGCCAGCGCTATGCGGACTTCGACACGCGCTGGCGCGCGTCGATCGTGCGTTGGGAGGCGGCGGCGGTGCCGCTGCGCGGCGTGCCGGTGCTCGTGCAGCACAAGGCGTTCTCGTACCTGATCGCGTGGCTGGGCATGAAGGAGACCGGTACGCTGGAGCCCAAACCCGGCGTCGATCCGACCGCCGCGTCGCTGTCGGAAATTCTCGCCGAGCAGGAGCGGCATCCCGCGAAGATGGTGCTCCGCGCCGCTTACCAGAACGATCGCCCTTCGCTGTGGATTGCCGAGCGGGCGCACATTCCGGCCGTGGCCTTGCCGTTCACGGTCGGCGGCGACAGCGCGGCGCGCGACCTGACCGGCCTCTTCGACGACACGATCGCGCGGCTGCTCGGAGCGTTGCAATGAACGGGGTCGATCTCGCGATTCTCGTTCCCGCAGT
>DATJFI010000072.1:0-24125 GCA_035495715.1 Casimicrobiaceae bacterium | reverse complement strand
CTTCCCGCCTTTCTCGCGCCCGCTGAATATCGCGGGCAGCACGCGCTGCTCGAGCACCTGCCATGCCGCGGGATCGCGGAAAAACCGGGTGACGCTGATGAGCAGGTCGGAAAGCAGCGCGGACGCCTCGGCCGCGTGACCGGTGACGTAATCGCGGTATTCGGCGAGGCTTTTGAGCTGGTTCACCTGTATGCGCCGCTCGATGCGGCGAAACAGCGTCGCCCGCTTGTAGTCCGCGAAGTCGTGGCCGGTGCGCGTGCGCACGGCGGCCAGAATGTCGCCCACCGCCTCTTCGGCCGCGGCCCGCGCCTCTTCGGCGCTCGGCCGATCGGGAAGCGCCGGGATGTCGATCGACCGGGCGTTGCGCCAGAGCGCGGCGATCTTGCCCGGGATCTCGCGCACCGGAAGCACGAAGTCGATTGCGCCGCTCGCGATCGCATTGCGCGGCATCGAGTCGTATTCGGCCTCGTCGGGCGCCTGTGCGATCGTGATGCCGCCTTGCGCCTTGATCGCGCGCATCCCGAGCGTTCCGTCGGACCCCGTCCCCGACAGGATCAGGCCGACCGCGCGGTTGGGATGCGCCTCGGCGAGCGTCTCGAGGAAGAGATCGATCGTCATCGCTCCCCGGGGTAGCTTCGTCCTGGTCGCCTGCAGCCTGCCATCGTCGATGCGCAGCTGCGTCTTCGGCGAGATCACGTACACGTGATCGGGCTCGATCGGCGTTGTCTCCGTGACGGCGCTCACGGGCATGGTCGTCGTCTGCTGCAGCAGATCCGTCATCCGCGACTCGTGCTCGGGCGACAGGTGAACGACGACCACGTACGCCATCCCGCTGTCGGGCGCGGTGTTCTCGAAGAATTCGATCAGCGCCTTCAGGCCGCCGGCGGAAGCGCCGATGCCGACGACCATCAGATCGTGTGGCTGTCCTGATGCCGGAAGGGGTGCTTCATTCACGGTGGAGCTGAACCCACGATTTCCCGGGAAAAAGCACCGGGGGGGCAGGTTGCCAAACTGTGCATACGCAAGCGGACTTCGGCCCGCGGCCCGGACAGTCTAACCCCCGGAGCGTCGCCCGGCGCTGCGCGTTTCGCCACGCCGATCGGCACGCGAGCCGCGCGCGCGCAGTGGGTCAGGTTTTGGCGGCTCGTCGTTCAGCCGCGCGAGGGCCGTCAGTCGTCGACGGTCTCGTCGACGGTTTCGGCGGCGGTGGGAGCGGTTCTCTCGGCAGCACCTGCCGCAGCGTCGCTGCGTGGCCCCGATGGGCCTGCGCGATGTCCGCATGATAGGCGGCAGAGCGCTCGTTTCCTCGGCTTTGCGCCTGCGCCGACATGCTGCCCGCGATCCGCTCGCTTTCCTCGAGCCGGCGCAGCGCCGCCCACAGTGCGGCTTCGACCTGGATCGACTGCTCGTCCGCGAGCGTCCGCTGCGAGTACGCGTGCCCGGTATGACAGCGAAAGCGAGGACCGGCGTCCGCCATCTCCCACAGGGCCCCGCCGCATTCCGGGCAAGTCAGCGGCACGCGCTTGCCGATCGTATCGAGCGCTTCCATCGACCAGTCGTTCCGGGCGCTCATCCTCGACTCCTTTTCCATGTCGACGGTTCCTGGCAGATCGGGTATCTCGACGGAAGTGGACGCAATGCGCAGCAACGTTGCCGCCAGATCCCGCGCGGGCACGCACGCGTCGACGTCGACGATTTCCATCGCGTTGCGCGGCATGTCGGCAAACTCGGCGTCCTTCGGGTCCTGTACGACTGCGGCACCGCCCCGGCGCTTGATCGCCCACAGCCCGGCCGCGCCGTCGTCCTGCATGCCGGAAAGCACGACGCCGGTCACGCGCGGTTCGTACGCAACCGCCGCCGAACGGAACAGCACGTCCACCGACGGACGATGGCGGTTCTCGCGCGGACCGTGGACCAGACGCACGCGATCGTTCTCCAACACCAGGTGCATGTCAGGCGGCGCGACCGTCGCCGTCCCGACGCGTACGGCGGCGCCCGAACGTGCAGGCACGACCGGCATCGGACTCACTCGGTCGAGGATATCCGGCAACACGCCGGGCGAATCCGGAGCGAGGTGCATCACGACGAAAACCGCTGCCGGATAATCGCGAGGCAGCCGGGAAAAGAGCTCCCGCAACGGGCCGATCGCGCCCGCCGACGCACCGATCACCGTTATGTCGCGATGCAGCGCGGGTCGGGACCGACGCTCCGCGGTGACCTGCCTCGCGGGCGCTTTGCGGCGGGAGTGATCGTCGGCGCGCACATGAGACGGACCGCCGAGACGCGCGGTTGTTCGCCGTCAGGCAGCAGGAATCGCCTCGATCGCATCCGTGATGACGGTGTCGATGCCGAGGGAACGGAGTCGAGCGGCGCGCGCAGGATCGTTGACCGTCCACGCAACAAGATGAAGCCCTGCATTGCGCGCCTGTGCGACAAGCTCCGGTACGACAAGCGTGTGCTTCGCATCGAGTGCGATGCAGCCGAGCGCGACGGCGCGCGACAGCGTGGCGGGGTCGGCACGGTCGAACAAATAACCGCGCGGAAGCGCCGACACGGCATCGCGCGCGCCCTGTAGCGCAATGTCAGAGAACGACGACAAGAGCGGCGGCACGCGCGCGCCGGTCCACAGCGCGGCCGCGTCGAGCGCGATCGCCGCGCCCGTTTCGCGCTCGCGTCCTCGCGTGGGCTTGATCTCGATATTGACGGCGACGTCGTGCGCGAGGCTCCAGCGCGCGACGGCGGCGAGCGTCGGCAGCGGCTCGCCGGCGTACTGCGGCGAATGCCAGCTCCCGGCATCGAGTTGCGCAAGCTCTCGCCACGTGCGCGCATCGGCACGTCCTTGTGCGTTCGTCGTACGGTCGAGCGTGTCGTCGTGCAGCAGGAAGGCGACGCCGTCGGCCGACAGCTTGACGTCGAACTCGGCCATCCGGTAGCCGTGCGCGTAGCCCAGGCGAAACGCGGCGAGCGTGTTCTCCGGCGCGAGCGTGCCTGCGCCGCGGTGCGCGCAGAGCGGCGGATACGGCCACGCCGCCATCGCTACGAAAGGCGAGCGCCGGTCGCGCTGTCGAACGCGAACACGCGCGCCGGATCGGCGGTGACGCAGAACTTGGATCCAACCTCGGGTGCGCTGCCGTGCGGCACGCGCGCGATGATCGTGCCTTCGCCGCGGTTGATGTGGACGAGCGCGTCGGCGCCGAGCTGCTCGACGAGGTCCACGGGACCCGACAGTGCGCCTGCGTCGTCGCCACAGGGAACGAGATGCTCGGGGCGGATGCCGACGGTGATGGGCCGTCCGCTTGCCGCAGCCGTCTGGCGGCTTCGCACCGCGCCGCCGTGCGCGAGGTCGATCCGTCCGTCGCCGTCGACCTTGCCCGGCATGAAATTCATCGACGGCGAGCCGATGAAGCCGGCGACGAACATCGTCTGCGGGTTTTCGTACACCTCCATCGGCGTGCCGATCTGCTCGGCGCGACCCGCGTTCATCACGATCATCCGCTGCGCGAGCGTCATCGCCTCGACCTGGTCGTGCGTGACGTAAAGGCTCGTCGTCTTGAGCCGCCGATGCAGCTTCTGGATCTCGAAGCGCATCTGCACGCGCAGCTTCGCGTCGAGGTTCGACAGCGGCTCGTCGAACAGGAATACCGCCGGCTCGCGCACGATCGCGCGCCCCATCGCGACGCGCTGGCGCTGTCCGCCCGAGAGCTGCCGCGGCGTGCGCGCGAGCAGCGGCTCGAGCTCGAGGATGTCGGCGGCACGCTTCACGCGCTCGTCGATGTCGCGCTTCGACAAACCGCGGATGCGCAGCCCGTAGGCCATGTTGTTGTACACGCTCATGTGCGGATACAGCGCGTAGTTCTGGAACACCATCGCGATGTCGCGATCCTTGGGCTCGAGGTCGTTGACGACACGCCCGCCGATCGCGATCTCGCCGCTCGTGATGGCCTCGAGGCCCGCGACCATCCGCAAAAGCGTCGACTTGCCGCAGCCGGAAGGTCCGACGATGACGATGAACTCGCCGTCGGCGACCTGCATGTCGACGCCGTGGATCACCTCCAGGTTGCCGTAGCTCTTGCGGACGTTGCGAAGATCGACGTTGGCCATCGGCGTCCCTCTACTTTTCGCTGTCCACGAGGCCCTTCACGAACCAGCGCTGCATGAGGAGCACGACCAGCGCGGGCGGCAGCAGCGCGAGCATCGCGGTGGCCAGCACGAGCTGCCACTCGACGAGCGTGTCGCCGCCGGCGACCATCCGCTTGATGCCGATCACCACCGTGTACATGTCCTCGCGCGTGGTGACGAGCAGCGGCCACAGGTACTGGTTCCAGCCGTAGATGAACATGATGACGAAGAGCGCGGCCATGCTCGTCCGCGACAGCGGCACGAGGATGTCGACGAAGAAGCGCATCGGTCCCGCACCGTCGATTCGCGCGGCCTCCGCGAGCTCGTCGGGAACGGTCAAAAAGAACTGGCGAAAGAGGAACGTCGCGGTCGCCGACGCGATCAGCGGCAGCGTCAGGCCCGCATAAGTGTCGACCATCCCGAGCTCGGCGACGACCTTGTACGTCGGCAGGATGCGCACCTCGACGGGCAGCATCAGGGTCACGAAGATCATCCAGAAGAACGTGCGGCGCAACGGGAAGCGGAAGTAGACGATCGCGAACGCCGACAGCAGCGAAATGGCGATCTTGCCGATCGCGATGCAGAGCGCCATCACGAGGCTGTTCCACATCATCTGCCCGACCGGGGCCTTCGATCCGGCGGTGCTGCCGCTCGTGAGCACGGCCTTGTAGTTCTCGAGCAGGTGCGTCCCGGGCGTCATCTGCATCGGTACGCTCGTCACCTGGCCGAATGACAGCGTCGAGCCGACGAAGCCGACGTAAAGCGGCAGCGCGATGATCGCCACGCCGGCGATCAGGATCAGGTGCGTGACGACCGTTCCGAGGGGACGCCGTTCTACCATCAGTATTGAACCTTCCGCTCGACGAAGCGGAACTGGATCACGGTGAGCGTAATGACGATCGCCATCAGGATCACGGACTGCGCGGCCGAGCCGTTCAGGTCGAGCGCCTGCACGCCGTCCTGGTAGACCTTGAACACGAGTATCGACGTCGCCTGCACCGGACCGCCGCTCGTCGCCGCGTCGACGATCGCGAACGTGTCGAAGAACGCGTAGACGATGTTGACGACGAGCAGGAAGAACGTCGTCGGCGACAGCAGCGGGAAGACGACGGTCCAGAAGCGCCGTGCGGGTCCCGCGCCGTCGATCGCCGCCGCCTCGATCAGCGATTTGGGGATCGACTGCAGCCCGGCGAGGAAGAACAGGAAGTTGTAGCTGATCTGCTTCCAGACCGCGGTGATCACGATCAGCGTCAGCGCCTGGCCCGGATTCAGCAGATAGTTCCAGTTGTAGCCGAGCGCGCGCAGCAGGTGCGTGATGACGCCGAGCGTCGGATTCAGCAGGAACACGAACAGCACGGCGGCGACGGCCGCCGCGACCGCGTACGGCCACACGAGCAGCGTCTTGTAGACGGTCGCGCCGCGCACGACGCGATCGGCGAACACGGCGAGCAGCAGCGCGAGCGCAAGCCCGATCACGGTGACGAGGATCGAGAACACCGCGGTCACGCGAAACGACGCGAGGTAGTGCGGATCGTGGAACAGCGCGACGAAGTTGTCGAACCAGACGAACTGCGTTCTCGACGCGAACGCGTCCTGGATCAGCAGCGACTGGTAGAGCGCCTGCGCCGCCGGCCAGAAGAAGAAGACGAGCGTGATCGCAAGCTGCGGCGCGACGAGGGCGTACGGCAGCCACGGCGACCGGAAGACGACGCGCTTTTCCATGCCGCCTTCTCAACGACGCCCCGCCGCGTCGCGGCGAGGCGTCATCACGGAGGGAACGATGCGCTCCCGGGCTACTCGTTCGCCTTCTGGAAGCGCTCGAGTTGCTCGTTGCCGCGCTTGACCGCGTCGTCGAGCGCCTGCTTGGCGCTCTTCTGCCCGCTCCAGACCGCTTCGAGCTCCTCGTCGTTGATGTTGCGGATCTGCACGAAGTTGCCGAAGCGCACGCCCTTCGAGTTCGCCGTCGGCGGCTTGTTCGTGAGCTCCTTGATCGCGATGTCGAAGCCGGGACGCTCGGTGTAGAGGCCCTTCTTCTTCGCGAGCTCGTACGCGGCCGTCGTGATCGGCACGTAGCCCGTGTCCGCGTGCCACTTCTCCTGCACCTCGGGTGACGACAGGTAAGTGAAGAACTTCGCGATGCCCTTGTACGTGGCCGGGTTCTTCTGGTTCAGCACCCAGAGCGTCGCGCCGCCGATGATCGTGTTCTGCGGCGCGCCCTTGACGCTCGCATAGTAGGGGAGCTGCGCGACGCGCCACGCGAACTTCGCGTTGGCCTTGATGTTCGCGTACGAGCCCGACGACGTCGTGATCATCGCGCATTCGCCGCTGGTGAACGCGGCCAGCGGCTCGTCCTTGCGGCCCTTGTAGACGAAGTAGCCCTTCTTGATCCAGTCCTGCATGTTGCCGATGTGCATGACCTGCACGGGGCCGTTGAATTCGAGCTTCGTGCCGAGGCCGCCGAAGCCGTTCTGCAGCGTGCCGAACGGCACGTTGTGCCAGGCGCTGAAGCTTTCGAGCTGCACCCACGATTGCCAGCCCGTCGTGAACGCGCACGACGCGCCGCCCGCCTTCAGCTTCTCCATCGCCGTGACCATCTCCTCCCAGGTCTTCGGCGGATTGGCGGGGTCGAGGCCGGCCTTCTTGAACGCATCGTCGTTGATGTAGAGGACCTGCGTCGAGCTGTTGAACGGCATCGAGATCAGGTGCCCCTGCGTGTCGGCATAGTACGAATAGACGGCGCCGAGGAAGCCCTTCGGATCGAACGGTTCCTTCTGCTCGGCCATGAGCTGGTAGACCGGCTTCACCGCGCCCTTCGCGGCCATCATCGTCGCCGTGCCGACCTCGAACACCTGCACGATCTGCGGCGGGTTGCCGGAGCGGTAGGCGGCGATCGCCGCCGTCATCGACTCGTCGTACTGGCCCTTGTAGACCGGGGTGATCTTGTAGTCGGACTGCGTCTTGTTGAAGTTGTCGGCGATCTCGTTGACGATGTCGTTCAGCTTGCCGGTCATCGAATGCCACCAGACGATCTCGGTGGCCGCCTGCGCGGCGGTGGCGGCGCAGACGAGCGCGAGCGCGGCCGCGATGCGGACGAAGCGCTTCATGCGGTGCATCATGATTCCTCCAAGTGAACGTTAGGTACGTAGCCTGCTGAACTTCGGGTTGCGATTCTATTGCAAAACGCTACACTGCGCCGCTCGCCGCCCGCTTCGACCCCTTCATGCAGAAATCCCGTACCCTCGCGCGCCGGGCGCTCGTCGCCGCCCTGCTCGGCATCGTCGCTGCCGCCGCCCTTCCGCCGGGCGCCGCCGCCGATTCGTTCCCGTCGAAGCCCGTGAAGCTCATCGTGCCGTTTCCGCCGGGCGGTCCGCTGGACACGACCGGCCGCGAGATCGCGCAGAAGCTCACCGAGTCGTGGAGCCGGAGCGTGATCATCGAAAACAAGCCGGGCGCCGGCGGCAACATCGGCGCCGACTTCGTCGCGAAGTCGCCGCCGGACGGCTACACCGTCGTCATGGGGGCGCTGTCGACGCACGCCGTCAATCCGAGCCTGTACCCGAAGATGCCTTACGACGCGAAGAAGGATTTCGCGCCGATCACGCTCGTCGCGATCACGCCGAACGTGCTCGTCGTCAATCCGTCGCTGCCCGTACATTCGGTGCAAGAGCTGATCGAGTACGCGAAGGCGCACCCGGGCAAGCTCTCGTTCGGATCCGGCAGCATCGGCAGCGCCGGCCATCTCGCGGGCGAGCTCTTCAAGGTCGACGCCGGCGTCGACATGGTGCACGTTCCCTACAAGGGCGCGGCGCCGGCGATGCAGGCGCTGCTCGCCGGCGACACGCAGCTCATGTTCGACAACCTCGCGAGCGCGATGAGCCAGGTGAAGGCAGGGAAGCTCCGCGCGCTCGCGGTGACGACGAAAGCGCGCTCGCCGCTCGCGCCCGACCTGCCGACGATGTCCGAGGCCGGCGTGCCGGGCTTCGACATCTCGACGTGGTTCGGGCTGATGGCGCCCGCCGGAACGCCGCCCGACGTGATCGCCAAATGGAATGCCGACGTGACGAAGGTGCTGTCGGCGCCCGCGATGCGCGCGCAGCTCGCGGCGCAGGGCGCGGAAGCGGCACCCGATACGCCGTCCGAGTTCGCGCGCTTCATCGACGCCGAGCTCGTCAAGTACGCGAAGATCGTGAAGGGGTCGGGCGCCAAGGTGGATTGATTTCAGGTATCGGGTATCAAGTATCAAGGATCAGGACAGCGGAGAAGGACGAACGATGCAATCGATGATGCGAGCGCTGCTGGCGATCCTGGCGGGAATCGCGTTGATCGTCGGCACCGGCCCGGCACCGGCCGCTGATTACCCGACGAAGCCGATCCGCCTCGTCGTGCCGTTTCCGCCCGGCGGCACGACCGACATCCTCGCGCGCGCCGTCGCGCAGAAGCTGGCGGAGACCTGGAACCAGCAGGTGATCGTCGACAACCGCCCGGGCGCCGGCGGCAACATCGGCGCCGATCTCGTCGCGAAGGCCGCGCCGGACGGCTACACGCTGGTGATGGGCACCGTCGGGACGCACGCGATCAATCCGAACCTCTACGGCAAGATGCCGTACGACCACGTGAAGGACTTCGCGCCGGTGATCCTCGTCGCCGGCGTGCCGAACGTGCTCGTCGTCAATCCGTCGCTGCCGGTGCATTCGGTGAAAGAGCTGATCGATTACGCGAAGGCGAATCCGGGCAAGCTCAACTTCGCGTCGTCGGGCAACGGCACGTCGATCCACCTGTCGGGCGAGCTCTTCAAGACGATGGCCGGCGTGCAGATGACCCACGTTCCGTACAAGGGGAGCGCGCCGGCGCTCGCCGACCTGATGGGCGGACAGGTGCAGCTCATGTTCGACAACTTGCCGTCGTCGCTCGGCCTGATCAAGGGCGGCAAGCTCCGCGCGATCGCGGTTACGAGCACGACGCGCGCGGCGGCGCTGCCCGACGTGCCGACGATCGCCGAATCGGGATTGCCGGGCTTCGAAGCGTCGTCGTGGTTCGGCGTGCTCGCGCCGGCCGGCACGCCGCCGGACATCGTCACCAAGCTGAACGGCACGATCGCCGCGTGGCTCGCGGCGCCCGACGCGAAGGAGAAGCTGCTGGCGCAGGGCGCGATCGCGGCCGGCGGTTCGCCCGAGGACTTCGCGCGGCACATCGACCACGAAACGGCGAAGTGGGCGAAGGTTGTGAAGGCGAGCGGCGCGCACATCGACTGAACGACTACGCGCGCATCCTCCACACGCCGGCGGCGACGACGATCCAGCCGACGATGAACGCGACGCCGCCGAGTGGCGTGATCGCGCCGATGATCCGCGGCGCGCCGAGCGCGAGCAGATAGAGCGAACCGGCGAAGAGTACGATCCCGGCGACGAACAGCCACGCGGCGATCCGCAGCGCGCCGCTTTGCGGCGCATGCAGCAGCAACAGACCCAGCGCCAGCAATGCGAGCGCATGCCATGCGTGATACGTGACGCCGGTCTGCCAGATCGCCAGCATGTCGGGCGCGAGGCGCGCCTTGAGCGCATGCGCGCCGAATGCTCCGAACGCAACCGCCAGCGCCATCAGCATCGACGCCGCAACGAGCGCGAGGCGCGCGCTCATTTTCGACTAAACTTACGCATCGGCCGCGCGTCCCATCGACATCCCTTGGTTCAGGAACGATAGCACCATGACGATCGAACGCCGCAACGTGGGCAAGCGCCTGTCGGACCTCGTGATCTACGCGCCGCCGCCCGGCGGGCGTCTGGTCTGGCTCGCGGGCCAGGTCGCCGAGGAGCCGAAGGCCGACATCGCGCGCCAGACGCGGTCGGTGCTCGCGCAGATCGACCGCCTGCTCGCCGAAGCGGGCACCGACAAGACGAAGATCCTCTCCGCGACGATCTATCTCGCCGACATGGACGATTACCAGGCGATGAACGCCGTGTGGGATCAGTGGGTCGCGCAGGGCGACCCGCCGGCGCGCGCGACGGTGCAGGCGAAGCTCGCGAACCCCGACTACCGCGTCGAAATGCAGATCGTCGCGGCGGCCGGCTGACGCGACCGGACACGCGCATGCCACTCACGCCCGGCGCGCAAGCGCTCGTCGCCGAGACTGCGCGCCGCGACGCCACGACGCCGCATCCCGAAGCGGCGACGCTGCCCGTCACGCGAGCGCTCTTCGACCAGGTGATGGTGCCCTGCTTCGCGCCGGCGCCGTTCATCCCGGTGCGCGGCGAGGGATCGCGCGTCTTTGACCAGGCCGGCCGGATGTACATCGACTTCGCGGCGGGCGTTGCCGTCACGTCGCTCGGCCATTGCCATCCGGCGATGATCCGCGCGCTCGAGGCGCAGGCCAGGACGCTCTGGCACGTGTCGAACTGGTTCACGAACGAGCCGGCGCTGCGCCTCGCGAAGCGCCTCACCGACGCGACGTTCGCCGAGCGCGTATTCTTCTGCAACTCGGGCGCCGAGGCGAACGAGGCGGCGCTCAAGCTCGCGCGGCGCTATGCGCACGATCGCCACGGTCCCGGCCGCACGCGGATCGTGTCGACGCTCAACGCATTCCACGGCCGCACGCTTTTCACGGTCACGGCCGGCGGGCAGGCGAAGTACGCGAGCGGCTTCGGACCCAATCCCGAAGGCATCGTGCATCTGCGCTACAACGACGTCGCCGCGCTCGAGGCCGAGTTCGCCGCGCACGGCGGCGAGATCTGCGCGATGATCCTCGAGCCGATGCAGGGCGAAGGCGGGATGATGCCGGGGACGCCGGAGTATCTGCAGGCGGCGCGGCGCCTGTGCAGCGCGCACGGCGCGCTGCTGATCCTCGACGAGATCCAGAGCGGCATGGGACGCACCGGCGCGCTGTTCTCGTACATGCAGAAAGGCATCGTTCCCGACATCCTGACGAGCGCGAAGGGACTGGGCGGCGGCTTCCCGATCGGCGCGATGCTGACGACGGCCGACGTTGCGAGCGCGTTCTCGGTCGGCGTGCACGGCACCACGTACGGCGGCAACCCGCTCGCGTGCGCCGTTGCAGGTGCCGTGTTCGACGTGATCAACACGACCGAGGTGCTCGACGGCGTCAAGGCGCGGCATTCGCTGTTTGTCGAAGGCCTGCGCGCCATCAACGGCCGCCGCCGCATCTTTTCCGACATCCGTGGCGAAGGCGTCTGGATCGGCTGCGAACTGGACGAACCATGGCGCGGCAAGGCGGCGGCGGTGATGGGCGCCGCCGGCGAAGCGGGGTTGCTCGTGCTGATGGCGGGCGCCGATGTCGTGCGCATCGCGCCGTCGCTCGTCATCTCGCTCGACGAGATCCTCGAGGGGCTCGCGCGGCTCGAGACGGCGGTCAACCGCGCATTAACGTAACGAATGTTCGTCGTCCGGCCGATCGCGCGCGATGATCTGCCGGCGGTGCTCGCGCTGTCCGAGCGCACCGGTACCGGACTGACCACGCTGCCCGCGAATCGCGAGCGGCTGCGCGAGCGGATCGACCGCTCGCTCGCGTCGTTCGACGGCAACGCCGAGCGCAAGGACGCGTGCTACATGTTCGTGCTCGTCGAGCAAAACGACGGGAGCGAGGCGCGCGTCGTCGGCATCAGCGCGATCGAAGCGGCGGTCGGCCTGAACGAGCCCTGGTACAACTACCACGTCGGCACGCTCGTGCACGCGTCGCGCGCGCTCGACGTCTACACGGTGACGCCAACGCTGTTCCTGTCGAACGACCACACGGGGCACAGCGAGCTTTGCTCGCTGTTCCTCGACGAGCGCTACCGGATCGGCAAGAACGGCGCGCTGCTGTCGAAGAGCCGGCTCCTGTTCATCGCCGAGTTCAGCGAACTTTTCGCGACGAAGATCTTCGCCGAACTGCGCGGACGGCTCGAGCCCGACGGCTCGAGCCCGTTCTGGGAGGGCCTCGGCCGCCATTTCTTCGCGATGGAATACTCGCGCGCCGACTACCTCACGGGGACTGGACAGAAGTCGTTCATCGCCGAGCTGATGCCGAAGCATCCGGTGTACGTGAACCTGCTGGCGCAATCGGCGCGCGACGCGATCGGCGCCGTCCACGCCGACACGGCGCCGGCGCGCGCGATGCTCGAGCAGGAGGGCTTTCGCTACGAAGGCTACGTCGACATCTTCGACGCGGGCCCGACGTTCGAATGCACGCGCGACAACGTCGACGCGGTGCGGCGCGCGTCGGTGATGCCGTGCGCGCTCGGCGAGGAAGATCCGGTGCCCGACAGCCTCACCGACGACATCCTGTGGCTCGTCTGCAACCGCAAGTTCGGCGACTGGCGCGCGCTCGTGGCGGCGGCGGCGCCGCGCGTCGATCGCTTTCCGCTCATGCCGTACGCCGCGCTGGCGCTCGGCGTCGCGGAGGGCGACAGCGTGCGGGTCGTGCCGCTGTCTCCGGGGGATCGATGAACGTCGTGAGCGCCGAAGGGCCGCCCCGAGGCGCGAATGCCGCCCCCTCAGGGGGCAGCGAAGCGGCGGAGCCGCGAGCGTGGGGGGGCCCCATCTCCTTTGACGGTGTCCCCGGCCCGACGCACAACTACTCGGGCCTCGCGCGCGGCAACCTCGCGGCGGAACGCAACGCGCAGCAGGTCGCGAATCCGCGCGAAGCGGCGCTGCAGGGTCTCGCGAAGATGCGCGCGCTCGCCGCGCGCGGCTACGCGCAGGGTGTGCTTCCGCCGCAGGAGCGTCCCGACGTGCACGCGCTGCGCGCGCTCGGCTTCGCCGGCAGCGACCACGACGTCATCGTGCAGGCGGGACGCGATGCGCCCGACGTTCTCGCCGCGTGCTCGTCGGCGGCGTCGATGTGGGTCGCCAATGCCGCGACAATCAGCGCATCCGCCGATTGCGCCGACGGCCGCGTGCATCTGACGCCGGCCAATCTCGCGACCTATTTCCATCGCGCGCTCGAGGCGCCGACGACGACGCGCGTCCTTCGCGCGATCTTCGCCGACGAGGCGCACTTCCTCGTGCACGATCCGCTGCCCGGAACGCCGCAGTTCGGCGACGAGGGCGCCGCGAATCACACGCGGTTCGCGCACGACGCCGATGCGCCGGGCGTCGAGTGGTTCGTTTACGGCCGCCGAGCATTCGGTCCGGGCGTCGTGCCGTCGCGCTTCCCGGCGCGGCAGACGCGCGAGGCGAGCGAGGCGATCGCGCGGCGCCACGGCCTCGACCCGGCGACGACACTCTTCACGCAGCAGCGCGCCGACACGATCGATGCGGGCGTGTTCCACAACGACGTCATCGCCGTCGGCGAAGGCACGTTCCTGTTCTGCCACGAGCGCGCGTTCGTCGACCAGCCGGCGGCGCTCGATGCGCTTGCCGACGCGGTCGGTGCCGATTTCTCGGTCATCGTCGTCCGCGACGACGAGCTGCCGCTCGCCGACGCCGTTGCGACCTATCTTTTCAACAGCCAGCTCCTGCCCCGCGCCGACGGGCGCTACCTGCTCGTCGCGCCGGCCGAATGCCGCGCGCACGCGGCGACGGCGCAATTGCTCGATCGCCTCGTCGCAGACGGCTCGCCGATCGGCGAGGTGCTGACGTTCGACCTGCGCCAAAGCATGCGCAATGGCGGCGGCCCTGCCTGCCTGCGGCTGCGCGTGCCGCTCACGGCAGGCGAGCGGAATGCAATCCGCGGCAACGTGCTGCTCGACGATGCGCTCGATGCCGCGCTCGAGGCCTGGATCCGGCGTCACTACCGCGATCGGCTGGTGCCGGCCGACCTTCGCGATCCCGCGCTGCTCGACGAGACGCGCCGCGCCCTCGACGAGCTCACGCAATTGTTGCGGCTGCCGGCGGTCTATCGTTTCCAGGCAGCGTGATGCAACCGGTATCTCCGGGTCGCGGACTGGATTAAGCTTGTACGGGCCTTGTTAACCTTTGAAGGCACATTTCGCGAAGGAGCGAATCCATGAACGTAACCATGATCGGCGGCGCAATCCTGGTGACCTCGCTGCTGGCCGGCTGCCAGACCCCCGGTGCGCCGCAGTACGCGAACACGGACGCGCTCAACGAAGGTTGCCCGTCCGGCGTCACCGTGGTGACGAATACGCGAGAAGAAATGCAGCTCGCGAAGAATCCGAACGCGCAGACCAACTCGATGAAGCAGGCAGAGGGCAGGATGGCGGCCATCGGCATCAAGAAGAACGAGCCACCCGAACTGCGGAACAACATCGCGCCCGAGGAAAGCCTTACCAGCAAGACGATCCGCGGCTGCTGAGTCCGCGCCTGGCCACCCGGCGCCGCTGGGCGAGTCGTCGTCGATTCGCCTCGGCGCCCCGTTTTCAATCCGCCCCCACCATCGGCAGGCGCCGATGCAGCCGCACCGGCGAGAAGCGCATCGCGACGATCGCGAGCGCGATGCCGAGGGCGCCGATCACCCATAGCGTCGCCCGCAAGCCGATGACGGTGGCGAGCGCGCCGCCCGCGAGCGAGCCGAGCGGCGCCGCGGCGACCGTCAGGAATCGCATCGTCGCCGTCATCCGTCCGAGCAGCCGATCGGGCGTCAGCGCCTGGCGCAACGCGAGGTAGTTGATCGCGTAGAGCACGGCCCCGAAATCGAACAGCAGCATCGCGGCGCCGAGCAGCAGTGTCGCCGTTCCCGGCGAGCCGCGGATCAGGCCGAACGCCTGCCAGCCGAACGCCGTGAGCAACAGGCCGTAGACGATCGCCGCGCCCACACCGAAGCGGCGCGACAACCGTTCGGCCGACGACGCCGCAAGCACGCAGCCAAGCCCGCCCGCCATGTACGCGAGGCCGATCGTCCCCGCCGACAGGTCGAGCTCGCGCGTCGCGAACAGGATCAGCACGGCGATCTGCATGTGGTGCAGCACCTGCCACGCCGCGGCGACGAGCGCGAGCGAGCGCAGCGTCTCGTTCCTGAACACGAGCGCGAGCCCTTCGCGGATCTCGGCACCCATCGACGTGCGCACGGCACGCGTGGGCCGCACGTCGTGCGGCACGCGCAGGCGTCCCAGGATCAACGCGGAGGCCAGGAAGCCGACCGCGTCGATCGCGATCGCGAACGGCGCCGTCAGGAGCTGGATCAGGCCGCCGGCGATGCCCGGACCGATCAGCGCCGAGGACGTTTCGCCGAGCACGATCTTCGCGTTCGCCTCGACGAGCCGATCGCGGCCTGCCATCTGCGCGATCAGCACCTGGTACGCAGCGCCGCCGACGACGTTCTGCACGCCGCAGAAGAAGCCGACGACGTAGAGGACGTCGACCGACAGCACGCCGCGCCATGCGCAAAGCGGGATCGCGGCGAGCGCCGCAGCGCGGCTCAGGTCGGACGCGATCACGACGGGGAGCTTCCGCACGCGGTCGAGCATCACGCCCGCGTGCAGCGATACGAGCGCGAACGGCAGCGCTTCGAGCGCGACCAGGATGCCCATCTGCAGCGGCGTCGCGTGCAGCAGCAGCGCCGCGGTGAGCGGCAGCGCGAGATTGGTGATCTGCGCGCCGAACGACGTCATCGTCAGCGACAGCCACAGGCGGCGAAAATCCGGCACGCGCCAGAGTCCGCGGAAATTGCGGCGGACGAAGCGCGCGAGCCGTTCGGGCGGTTTCATGCTTCTTCTCCGGCCACGCCACAAGCGCGGCCACCGATTCAACGATCGGCGGATTCGAAGCGGGGATTTTTCCCGGTCATCGGAGTCCGCCGTACCCGGCGGACCTCCGCGCGGGCCGTTACTTCAGGACTTGCGGGACGACGCGATCGATGAGCGCGCGCATGCCGCCAATCCATGCAATGCCGTGCGGCGCGCACGAGGCACGGCCAGCGGCAGGAAGCAGGGGCAGTGGCTTGAATGTCATTGCGGACTCGTCGATGCCATCGCAACCATGATGCGTCGATTGTAAGCGGCGCGCCCGCGCAGCGGCAATGCGAATAGTCGACATTGCGCGGGCGGGCGCGACCGTCTGTCGCTTTCGCGCTACGCGCGCGTCGGCGCGCGCTCGACCACACCCTTGAAGCCTGCAAGCGTCTGCGCCCACGCGTTGTCGGAGTCGAACATCGCGCGCATCGCTTCGGCCTTGTCGCCGTAGCGCTCGAGGTGGCGATGCGTCAGCGTGACACGCGTGCGCTCGGGCGCCAGCGCGACGAAGGTCACCTCCACCTCGCTGCCGATCGAAGCATCGGGCCGGAAATCGGCGCCGATGTCCCACGCAAGGAGCAGCCGGTTTGGCGGATCGAACGCAAGCACCCGTCCCCAGGGGCATTCGCTGCCGTCGTCGCCGCGCTCGTACCATCGCCCGCCGATCCTGGGCTCGAGGATCGCCTCGAACGTCTTGCATCCGCCGATATGGTGGGCGCGCGGCCACCATGCGTCGATGTCGCGCGTGAAGACCGCGAAGACGTGTGAAAGTGGCGCGTCGACGTCGGTCGTCTTGCGTACGAAGATGCCCTGCCCTTCTTCCTTCATGTCGGCTGTCTCCTCTTGGCGTGGTAACTCGACTCGGCGACGCGCTTGAAATCGCGCAGGGCGCGACCCCACAGCGCGTCGAGATACTGGCGCAACGTCTCGAGTCCTTCGGCGTTCACACGGTAGACGTTGCGCGTGCCGCGCGTTTCGTGGGCGACGAGGTTCGCGTCGCGGAGCACGCGCAGGTGCTGCGACACCGCGGGCCGCGAGATCGGAAAGCGCCGGGCGAGCTCGCCCACGGCGAGCGGCTGCCGCGCAAGCGCCTCGAGGATCGCGCGGCGCGACGGGTCGGCAAGCGCTGCAAGCTGGCGATCGGCGCGGATCATATCGGTAAGTAGTAGCTTACCGTAAGCATAGACTTACTAGCGACGCACGTCAAGCGCGCGCCGCGGCAACCGCGGCCGGCGGTGTGGTTTCCCTGCTCGGTGTCCGCGCAGCGGACGCGCGCTACCGGTTCGCCGCGAGGCGGGCGCTATCGATCCCGATGTACTGCCACGGGTGCTCCCAGTACGCGTTCTTCCGGTAGCCACGCACCCACGGCTGCACGAGCGTGTCCTCGATCGTGTACACGTGCAGCACCCACGGCGCGTACGCACCGACGAGCTCCGACATCTTCCGGTAGATCGCGTTGCGCTCGGGTCCGTCGGGCAGCGTGCGCGACTTGCGGTAGAGCGCGTCGTACGCCGGCAGGTCGAAACGCGAGTAGTTCGTCTGCCCGATGTTGCCGCCGTAGAGGAGCTGCATGAACGCGTCGCCTTCGGCGTACGCGTTGATCCAGCCGATGCGCCAGAACTGGAGCTGCCCGGCCTTGCCCATCTTGAGGAGGTCGGGCCACTTCTGCTTCATGAAGTCGACGCGGATGCCGACCGCCTTCAGGTTGCGCTGCCAGATCTCGTCGATCTCGCGATCGCGCGTGGTCGGCGTCGACGCCATCACGAGAGACAGCGGCTTGCCGTCCGGCAGCTCGCGGAAACCGTCGCCGTCGCGGTCGACGTAGCCGAACTTGTCGAGCAGCGCCTTCGCCGCTGCCGGGTCGTAGGGTGCGGCGACGTTCAGCGAGTCGTCGTGGCCGGTGACGTTCGGCGGAATCGGCTGCGTCGCGGCGATCGCCTGTCCCTGGTAGACGACGTCGATCAGCGCCGGCGTGTCGAACGCCATCGCGATCGCGCGGCGCAGCGCGATCTTCGCGTTTTCGTAGCCGCCGACGACCGGATCCTGCATGTTGAAGTAGGCGTACTGCATCGCGGGCTGCGTGAGCCGCTGCAGCGTGACGCCGCGCGACGCGTACGCGGGCTTCAGCCGGTTCGACGCGTCGAGCGCGTGGTCGGTCAGCTCGGGCGGCAGGTTGACGTAGTCGAGCGCGTTGCTGTCGAACGCGAGAAGGCGCGGATTCGATTCCTCCATGATCGCGATCTCGACGCGATCGACGAGCGGCAACCGCTTGCCGACGACCGCCGCGAAATGCGCACGGTCATCGGCGTCGGAAGGCTGCGGGAAGCGCTCGTCGCGGAAGCCGGGATTCGCTTCGAGCACGATCTGCTGGCCGCGCCGCCACGACTTCAGCATGAACGCGCCGGTGCCGACCGGATGATCCATCACCCACCCGTTCGCATCGCCGTAGCGCTCGACCACTTCGCGCGCCACCGCGGACATCGGGCTCGAGCAAAGATAGCCGAACAGGATGTAATCGGGCTCGTCGAGCTGCACGCGAATCGTGTAGCGGTCGAGCGCGGCGAGGCCTTCGATCGGCGCGTCGTAGTCGAGCTTGCCGCTCTTCTTCGCCGCGTCGAGGACGCTTCCGGCACCGGCGATCTTGCCTTGCAGGTACCAGGAGAACGGCGAGCGCATGCGCGGATCGAGCAGCCGCTTCCACGAATAGATGAAATCGCCCGCGGTCAGCTCGCGCTTGCGAGCGCCGAATGCCGGGTCGTCGGCGAAGTGGATACCGCGACGAAGCGGAATCGTCCAGATGCGGCCGCCGTTTTCGATCTTCGGCAGCGCGGCCGCGATGCGCGGCACGCGTTTGTACGGTCGCGCGAGGTAGTCGAAGCCGTAAAGCGTCTCGAAGATCGCGCGCTGCACGTGGTCGGAATAGAGATCGCTCGTCGCCTGCGGATCGAAGCCGGTCTCCGCGACGGGGAACGCGATGCGCAGCGTCTTCTCGACCGCGCCGCCGGTACGCGGCTGCGCGAGCGCAAGACGCGGCGCCAGCGCAGCGAGCCCGAGCGTCGCGAGCGCGCGGCGGCGGCCCGCGTTACCGGGAGGCTCCATGACACTCATGATCGGTCGATGCTCACGACGCGTCCTTGCCGGCACTGGGACTTTCCGCGGCCGCCTCGCCGCTTCCGCCGCCGCCGCCGTGATCGACGTCGAGATACGCGAACGGATACTGGTACGTCGGGTTGTACTTGTAGCCGCGAAGCCACGGCTGCACGAGCACGTTCTCGTAGCGGAACGCCGTCAGCACCCACGGCGCGTACGCATTGACGAGCTCGGACATCTTGCGTTCGACGGCGAGCCGCTCGGAACTGTCGGGCATCGCGCGCGCCTTTTCGTAAAGCCGGTCGTATTCAGGCAGCGCAAAGCGCGCCAGGTTCGAGAAGCCCGCGTTGCGGCCGTACAGCAGGCCATAGAAGCCGAAGCCGTCGGGGGTCGTGTTGATGTTGCCGAGCTGCCACATCTGGAGCTGGCCGAGCCGCGCCATCTTCAGCATGTCGGGCCACTTCTGCTTCACGAAGTCGACGCGGATGCCGAGGTTGTTCAGGCACCGCTTCCAGAGCTCCTCGAACTCGCGATCCTGCTCGGTCGTGCCGGACCCGACGTGAAGCAGCAGCGGCTTGCCGTCCGGCAGCTCGCGAAAGCCGTCGCCGTTGCGGTCGACGTAGCCGAACCGGTCGAGCAACGCCTTCGCCGCAGCGGGATCGTACTTGAGGCGCCCGTCGTAGCTCGGATCGTGGCCGCTCATGTTCGGCGGCACGACCTGCGTCGCGGGCAGGCCCTGGTTCTGCCGCAGCACGCGAATCTCCTCCTTCGCGTCGTAGCCGAGCGAAATCGCGCGCCGCAACGCGATCCTGTCCGGCGTGTAGCCGCCGACGACCGGATCCTCCATGTTGAAGTACATGTAGCTGATCGCCGGCTGGATCGCGCGCTCGAGGCGAATGCCGGCGTTCGCGAATTCGGGCTTCAGCCGGTTGTCCGCGTCGAGGACGTTGTTGACGAGGTTCACCGGCACCGCGGTGAAGTCGAGCTGCTTCTGCCGGAACGCGAGAAGGCGCGGCTGCGCCTCCTCGATGATGCTGATCTCGACGTTCGGCACGAGCGGCAGGCGTCGACCGGCAAGGCCCTTCGCGAGCGCGCGGTCGGCGGCGCTCGACGGCGTCGGATAGCGCTCGTCGCGATAGCCGGGGTTGGCCTCGAGCACGATGCGCTGCGCGCGCCGCCAATCCTTCAGACGGTACGCGCCGGTGCCGACCGGGTTGGCCATCGCCCAGCCGTTGCCGTCGCGGTACGCCTCGATCGCCTCGCGTGCCACGCCGGCGGTCGCGGACGTCGTCAGGTTCGACAGGAGCTCGTAGTCGGCGAACACGAGCCGAAAGCGCAACGTGTAGCGATCGGTCGCCTGCAAACCCTCGATCGGCGCGTCGTAGTCGAAATGCCCGGTTTCCCTCGCCTTCGCGACGACGGCGTCGGCTCCGACGAAGCGGCCGTCGACCATCTGCAGCGAGTTGGACCGCATCTTCGGGTCGAGGATGCGCTTGATCGCGTACACGTAATCGGCGGCCGTCAGCTCGCGCCGCTTGCCGTGGAACGCCGGATCGTCGGCGAAGTAGATGCCCTTTCGGATGTGGATCGTCCACGTCTTGCCGTCATCGGTGATCTCCGGCAGCGCCGTCGCCGTGTTCGGCACGAGCCTGTAGGGCCGCGCAAGATAGTCGTAGCGGTACAGCGGATCGAAGATCGCGCGATTGACGTAGTTCGAATAGGCGTCGCCGGCGGCCTGCGGATCGAAGCCCGTTTCCGCGACCGGAAAGGCGACGTGCAGTGTCTTCGTCGACACGTTCCCGCCGACCGCGAGCGATGCCGACGCGGCGAACACGATCGCCGCCAGCGCGAGGATTGCGCGGCGGACAACGCGTAGCGGATGCATCGAAACCTCCGTCGGGCGTTAAAGGGCGCGAGCGACTTCCGGCTCGATCGAATCGGGCGTGTCGTTCGGCGCGAAGCGCGCAACGACGTTGCCGCCGCGGTCGACGAGGAACTTCGTGAAGTTCCACTTGATCGCCTCGGTGCCGAGCAGGCCGGGCTTCTCGCGCTTGAGGAACCGGTAGACCGGCGCCGCCGCATCGCCGTTGACGTCGACCTTCGCGAACAGTGGAAACGTGACGTCGTAATGGGTCTCGCAGAACGTCGCGATCTCCGGCTCGTTGCCCGGCTCCTGCGAGCCGAACTGGTTGCACGGAAAGCCGAGCACCTCGAGGCCGCGATCGCGGTACTTGCGATAGAGCGCCTCGAGTCCCTTGTACTGCGGCGTGAAGCCGCACTTGCTGGCCGTGTTCACGACGAGCAGCACCTTGCCGCGATAGCGGTCGAGCGACACGGGCTGGCCCTTGATGTCGTCGACGGTGAAATCGTAGACGGTCGCCATGCTGCCTCCTGGTCCGGTCGATCGGGCCATTATCGCGCGGTTGCGGGGTGCCGTCGCGCCAGCCGGGGACGCGCGGCGTAGCATGCATTCCATGCCATCGCGGCAAAGCGCCGGCGTCCTCATGTATCGCCGCTCGGGCGCAACGCTCGAAGTGCTGCTCGTGCACCCCGGCGGACCGTTCTTCGCGAACAAGGACGACGGCGCCTGGTCGATCCCGAAAGGCGAGTTCGGCCCGGGCGAAGCGCCGGCGGCCGCGGCGCGCCGCGAGTTCATCGAGGAGACCGGCGTCGATCCCGGCGCGGACCTCGCGCCGCTCGCCGTCGTGACGCAGTCGCGCGCGAAGGTCGTCCATGCGTTCGCGGTCGAAGGCGACGTCGACCCCGCCGCGTTCACGAGCAACACGTTCGAGATCGAGTGGCCGCCGCGCTCCGGACGCACGCAGGCGTTTCCCGAGATCGATCGCGCCCAGTGGTTCGCCATCGACGAAGCGAGGCGCAGGATCCTCGCGGGGCAGCGGCCGATCCTCGACGCGCTGTCCGGGAAGCTTGCTAGCTGAGCGCGATCTCGACGCGCCGGTTGCGCCGGCCCTCGCTCTTGATCTTCAGCACGCGAATCGCGCCGATCTCGCCGATGTTCGCGACGTGCGTCCCGCCGCACGGTTGCAGGTCGATGCCCGGTATCCGCAAAAGACGCACGCGCCCGCTCCCGCGCGGCGGCTGCACGCTCATCGTCTTCACGAGCTCGGGCCGCGCGTCGAGCTCGTCATCGGTGATCCACACTGTTTCGGTGCGCGTCCCGCGCGCGATCAACGCGTTCGTCTCGCGCTCGATCCGCTCGGCATCGAGCAGGCTCATGTCGATGTCGAAATCGAGCCGCGCCTTGTCGGGCGCGATGTTGCCGCCGGTGACCGGCGCGACGACGACGCACGAGAGCACGTGCAGCGCCGTGTGCAGGCGCATCAGCCGATAGCGCCGCTCCCAGTCGATCGCGAGCGCGAGCATCTCGCCGACTTCGGGACTCGAGGCACCCGGGGCGAGAAGATGCAGCACGGCGTCTGGCGCGTCGCCCTTGCGCGTGTCGACGACGCCGATCGGCTCGCCGCTATGGCGCGTGACGACGCCCGTGTCGCCGACCTGGCCGCCGCCCTGCGGGTAGAAGATGGTACGGTCGAGCTCGATGCCGCGGTCGTGCACGGCGACGACGCGGGCGCACGCCTCGCGCAAATACGCGTCGTCGCGGAACAGCCATTCGGTCGCCATCGCATTAAACTGTAGTGCGTCAGCACGCGCGGCGAAGGGCCGCCCCGAGCCGCGCGTTCCGCCCCTGGGGCAGCGCAGCGGCGAAGCCGCGAGCGTGGGGGACGATTCCATCGTACCTTACCGGGAGGAACGCGATGAACATTCCGAACGCATCGCCCGCGCTGTACAACGAGGACCTGGCGCCCGCGCGCGAGCGCAAATGGGGCGTCTTCAGCCTCTTCAACGTGTGGACGTCCGACGTCCACAGCCTCTGGGGTTACTACCTCGCCGCGAGCCTGTTCCTGCTCTGCGGGACGTTCGTCAACTTCCTGATCGCGATCGGCCTCGGCTCGCTCGTGATCTTCTTCCTGATGAACCTCGTCGGTTACGCGGGCGTGAAGACCGGCGTGCCGTATCCGGTACTCGCGCGCGCCTCGTTCGGCGTGTTCGGCGCGAACGTTCCGGCCCTGGTCCGCGCGATCGTCGCCTGCTTCTGGTACGGCGCGCAGACGGCGGCGGCGTCGGGCGCGATCGTCGCGCTCTTGACACGCACCGACGCGTTCAAGGCGTTCAACGCGAACACGCATTTCCTCGGCCATTCGGGACTCGAGGTGATCTGCTTCGTCGTCGTGTGGGCGCTGCAGCTCCTGATCATCCGCCGCGGCATGGAGACGGTGCGAAGGTTCCAGGACTGGGCCGGCCCGGCCGTCTGGGTGATGATGCTGATCCTGGCCATCGGCCTCCTCGTCAAGGCCGGAGGATTGTCGCTCGATCACGGCATCCCGCAGGACGTGCTGCTCGCGAAGACGAAGGACGCGGGCGTTCCCGGCGAGCCGGGCTCGGCGGCCGCGCTCACGGCAGTGGCCGCGACGTGGATCACGTACTTCGCCGCGCTCTACCTCAACTTCTGCGACTTCTCGCGCTACGCGCCGGACAAGGCGACCGTCCGCAAGGGCAACCTCTGGGGTCTGCCGATCAACCTGCTGCTCTTTTCCCTCGTCGCCGGCATCACGACGATCGCCGCGTACAAGGTCTACGGCGAGGTGTTGATCCATCCCGACCAGATCTCGGCGAAATTCGAAAGCTGGTTCCTCGCCGCGCTCGCGGCCGTGACGTTCGCGGTGGCCACGCTCGGCATCAACGTCGTCGCGAACTTCGTGTCGCCGGCGTTCGACTTCTCGAACGTATTTCCGAAGGCGATCGACTTCCGGCGCGGCGGCTACATCGCGGCGCTGATCGCGCTCGCGCTCTATCCGTTCGCGCCGTGGGAAGGCAGCGCGGCGACGTTCGTCGGCGGCATCGGCGCGACGATGGGCCCCCTCTTCGGCGTGATCATGGTCGATTACTACCTGATCGCGAAGGGCGAGGTGAACGTGGCCGACCTCTATCGCGAGAATGGCCAGTACCGCTATCAGGGCGGATTCAACGTTGCCGCATTCGTCGCGGCGGGCATCGGCGCGCTGTTCTCGAGCATCCTGCCGAATTTCACGACGCTGCTGCCTTCGTGGTGGGGCGTCTACGGCTGGTTCTTCGGCGTCGCGATCGCGGGCGTCGCGTATTACGTGCTGTCGATGCTGATGCCGCGGCCGGCGGCGCAGCCGGCAACGTAGTGTGACGGAGGTCGAAAGCCGACTGCAGCGGCTCGCGTATCCGAATCAACTTCCGGCATCG
>DATJFI010000071.1:0-3424 GCA_035495715.1 Casimicrobiaceae bacterium | reverse complement strand
GTCGAAGGTGTTCGACGTGTCGCCGCCGTGGCTCGCGCGCACGCTCGCACGGCAGCCGCGGCTGTTGCTGCATGCGGTTCACGACGTGAGCTTCTCGATACGCCGCGGCGAGACGCTCGGCCTCGTCGGCGAATCGGGCTGCGGCAAGTCGACGGTCGCGCGGCTGGTCGTCGGCCTCTACAAGTTGTCGGCCGGCACGATCACCTACGACGGCCACAAAATCGGCGCGCTCGCGTCGGGGCGTATCCCGCGCGCGCTGCGCCGCAAGCTGCAGATGATCTTCCAGGATCCTTACGCGAGTCTCAACCCGCGCTGGCGCGTAGCCGACATCGTCGCCGAGCCCATTCACGCGCAGCGCCTCGTGCGCGGGCGGCGCGCGATCGGCGCACGCGTCGATGCGCTGCTCTCGCAAGTCGGCCTCGCGGCGGCCGACGGACAGAAATATCCGCATCAGTTCTCCGGCGGCCAGCGGCAGCGGATCTCGATCGCGCGCGCGCTCGCGAGCGAGCCCGAATTCCTCGCGTGCGACGAGCCGACGTCCGCGCTCGACGTGTCGGTGCAGGCGCAGGTGCTGAACCTGATGCGCGATCTGCAGCGCGAGCTCGGACTCACGTATCTCTTCATCTCGCACAATCTCGCCGTCGTGCACCACGTCGCCGACCGCGTCGGCGTCATGTACCTCGGACGCATCGTCGAGATTGCCGACAAGGCGACGCTGTTCCGCCATCCGCAGCACCCGTATACGCGGATGCTGCTCGATGCGATCCCCGACGTCGCGATGAGCGGCGAGTCGCGGATTCCGGTCGCAGGCGAGGTTCCGAACCCGCTGTCTCCGCCGTCGGGTTGCGCGTTCCACCCTCGCTGTCCGTTCGCGAACGAGCGCTGCCGCCGCGAGGTGCCGCAACTCGGCGAAAGCCCCGACGTGGCGGCGCTTGGCGCGCACGACCGCGTCGCTTGTCACGCGGTCGAGGAGCGCCGCCTGGGGTCGGAAACGCGTGTTCGCGAGTCGCCGCGAAAAGTCGTCTCCGACCCCACTTAGGCGGCGATGGCGTTGAACGCGAGGTGATTGCGGCCCGCGCGTCGTGCCGCGAACATCGCCGCGCTCGCGGCGGCCAGGACGCCGGCCGAGTCGCCGGCATGCTCGGGAAAGAACGCGACGCCGATCGACGTGCCGATGGGCGTGTCGGCAAGCGGCGGTTGCGCAGGGTCGTTCAGCACGTCGCGCAGTCGCTGCGCGAGCAGCGCGAGCTCGCGCGCATCGTTCGCGTTCGGGGTCGCGAGCGCGAATTCGGTCGGCGCGAGGCGCGCGAAGACGTCGCCTTCGCGCGACGCGGCACGAAAGCGCCGCGCGATTTCGACGAGCAGCGCTTCGACCGCAGGACCGCCGTGCAACTCGGCGACGGCTGCGCAACCGTTGATGTCGACGTGCAGAACGCCGACGTGCGTCCTTTCGCGCCGCGCGCTGGCGATGGCGAATGCGAGCCAGTCGGCGAAGAAGCGGCGATTGGGCAGGCCCGTCAGCGGGTCGTGATTGCGCTCGGCGGCGAGGCGCTCGGTCAGTTGTCGCCGCTCACGGTACAACCCGCGGATCATCCACCCGGCCATGATCGCGAGGAGCAGCGCGAGCGCCGCGAATGCCGCGCTCCAGGCTTCGGTGCCAGCGAGTCTCTGGTGCGCGCTCGCACGGATCGCGCGCGCCTGCGCGAGCGGATCGTGGACGCGCCCGGTCACGGTTGAACGATCGGCGCTGCGCGAAGCGGCATCGGTTGTCGACGACAGCTTCGACTGGACATGCTCGTCGGCGAGCCAATCGTCGAGGCGGCGCTCGTCCACGGCGAAGTCGCGCGCGTTCGCGATCGCCAGGAACGCGACGGCGACGAGCGCAGCGGCCGCTGCGACGAAAGCGGCGAACATCCGTGTTTCGGCGGAAAACCTTGGCGACATTCGAAGGCCGTGCTGCGCGTACATCGCCCGATAAAGCAACGTCCGCGCCAATCTCTGTCGAAGCACTAAAATATCGCGCTCGCGAAACCTTCAAGACCGAGACGCCGATGCTCGCGCGTACGCTCTACGACAAGCTGTGGGACAGCCACCTCGTTCGCGAGGAGGCCGACGGCACGGCGCTCATGTACGTCGATCGCCACCTCGTCCACGAGGTGACGAGCCCGCAGGCCTACGAAGGTCTGCGCCTCGCCGGGCGCGCGCCGTGGCGCGTCGAGTCGATCGTCGCGACCGCCGATCACAACACGCCGACGACGCACTGGGACGAAGGCATCCGCGATCCGGTCTCGCGCACGCAGGTCGAGGCGCTCGACGCGAACATCCGCCGCTTCGGCGCGAAGGCGTACTTCCCGTTCCGCGATCGCCGCCAGGGCATCGTGCACGTGATCGGTCCCGAGAACGGCGCGACGCTGCCCGGCATGACGGTCGTCTGCGGCGACTCCCACACCAGCACGCACGGCGCGTTCGCCGCGCTCGCGTTCGGCATCGGCACGTCCGAAGTCGAGCACGTGCTCGCGACGCAATGCCTGCTCACGAAGAAGTCGAAGTCGATGCTCGTTCGCGCCGATGGCCGGCTTTCGCGCGGCGTGACGGCGAAGGACCTCGTGCTGTCGCTCATCGGGCGCATCGGCACCGCGGGCGGCACCGGCCATGCGATCGAGTTCGCCGGCGAAGCGGTACGGGCGCTGTCGATCGAAGGCCGGATGACGATGTGCAACATGTCGATCGAGGCCGGCGCGCGCGCGGGCATGGTCGCCGTCGACGAGCGGACGATCGCCTACCTCGAGGGCCGGCCGTATTCGCCGAAGGGCGAGTTGTGGACGAAAGCGGTCGCGTACTGGCGCACGCTCGTGAGCGACGCCGGCGCGGAATTCGACACGACGCACGTGTTCGACGCCGGATCGATCAAGCCGCAGGTGACGTGGGGCACGTCGCCCGAGATGGTCGTCGCGATCGACGGGCGCGTGCCCGATCCCGATCGCGAGCGCGACAGCGCCCGGCGCGAAGGGATGGCGCGTGCGCTCGAGTACATGGGACTCGTGCCGAACGTGCCGATCGCCGACGTGCGCATCGACAAGGTGTTCATCGGTTCGTGCACCAATTCGCGGATCGAGGACCTGCGCGAGGCCGCCAGCGTCGTGCGCGGGCGTCGCGTTGCGTCCAGCGTGCGGCTCGCGATGGTCGTGCCCGGCTCCGGTCTCGTCAAGGCGCAAGCGGAAGCCGAGGGCCTCGACCGGACCTTCCGCGACGCGGGCTTCGAATGGCGCGAGCCGGGCTGCTCGATGTGCCTCGCGATGAACGACGACCGGCTCGAGCCGGGCGAGCGTTGCGCGTCGACGTCGAACCGCAACTTCGAGGGGCGGCAGGGCGCCGGCGGCCGCACGCATCTCGTGAGTCCTGCGATGGCGGCCGCCGCCGCGCT
>DATJFI010000070.1:0-10124 GCA_035495715.1 Casimicrobiaceae bacterium | reverse complement strand
GACCGCCGTACTTTCCTTGAGATCGAAACATCGGCCGGGCAACGTCCCGTTTACTTCTCGTACTTGAGGAATTCAAGAGAACATGGCAACCGGAACTGTGAAGTGGTTCAACGACGCGAAGGGCTTCGGCTTCATCACTCCTGATGGCGGTGGTGAGGATTTGTTCGCTCACTTCTCGGCGATCAACATGCAGGGCTTCAAGACACTCAAGGAAGGCCAGAAGGTCAGCTTCGAAGTCACGCAGGGCCCGAAGGGCAAGCAGGCTTCGAATATTCAGGCGGTCTGATCGTCTCGCTTTCCCGCTCAGAGGAAAAAGGCCGGGTTCGCCCGGCCTTTTTTCTTTGGACGAACGCTGTCGGCGCGACCGTGTTGCGTTCGCGCACCGCCGTTCGTCGGTGACGCAGCGCCGCCGCCTCCGCAAGAGCGCGCGCCTGACACGCTTCGTGTTTACGATGAAGCGCATTCGGCCCGCGCGAGCGTCCGGGATCGGTCGCATGCGCGCCGGTATACTCCATGCACGTCGGCGCCTCGCGCGATTCGCGCGCCGACGCTGTCGACGAAAGGAGCGCGTCATGCCCGGCCCCGGCGATTCAGACTCGCTTGAGTTCGAGAAGGTTTCGTTGAGCGACGCGCGCAAGGCGCTCGAGGAAACCGGTCCTGCCGCTTACGCGGCGCCGAAGAAACCCGAGAACTGGGAAGAGAAGCGATCGGCGTCGCTCGACGAACCGTTGTCCGACGCGGCGAGCGCGTGGATGGCGGAGCTTCCCGAGGCGGTACGCCCGCGCCAGCTCGCGCTCCGCTACGCGCGCCTCGCGAATCGCATCGCCGAGCTATGGGAAGACCCGGCACGCTGCGGTCGCCTGCTCGACGAACTGATGACCGATCGCCGCGGCGGCCGCAAAGGATTCCCGCTCGCGATCGCGAGCGAGCTCGCGACGCTGCACGAGCACTACTACCGGCTCCACCACGGCGGAAAGTCGCCGTGGGAGTTCGTCGAGGCCGGCCGCTGACGCGTCGCGGCCGTCGACGGCGCTCAGCCGGCCTGCTGCCGGCAGGCCGGATGGCCGCAGTTGCACTGCAGCGCGCCCGACGAGGCGCCCTGCTGGCTTTGCTGCCGGCTCCCTGCCTGCTGCGCCTGCTGCTGACACGCGGGACTGCAGTACGTCTGCCCGGCGCCGACCGAGCACTTGCAGCCGGCATGCGCGCACCTGTTCGTTGCGTTCGCCATGATTGCTCCTTCCGCGGTTTTGCGCCCAGAACCTGTTCACAGACTCTGGTCTGACTGCGCGACCTGCACCGGGTTCACTCGTCAGCCGGAAGGCGGCGGTGTCGCGAAGAAAAACGCGAACGCAAGAAGCAGGTAGACGCCGAGAAGCAGCACGCCCTCGAACCATGTCGCCTCTCCATCGCGCGTGATCGCGTTCACGACCAGCGCGACGCTCACGATGGCAACGAGCTCGAGCGGGTTGGCGAACACGAGGTCCATCGGCGTGCCGGCGACGTACGACACGAGGACGAGAATCGGCGCGACGACGAGCGCGACCTGGATCGTCGATCCGACGGTGATCGTCGCGACGAGGCCGAGCCGACCTTTTCGCGCGAAGTAGATCGACGAGACGTACTCGGCGACGTTGCCGACGATCGCCAGCACGACGACGCCCAGGAAGAACGTCGACACGCCGATCGTCTTCGCGGTCGCCTCGAGCGCGCCCGAGACGAGCTCGGCCATCCATGCCGTGCCTGCGGTCGCCGCTACCAGCACGGCGAGCGCGCGACGCAGCGGCCACGCATCCTCGCGCGCCTCCCGCGGCTCGTTCGGCGCGAACACGTCGCGGTCGGTGACGAGCGTGTAGACGAGGTTGGCGCCGTAGATGACGATCAGCACGATCGCGACGCAAAGCGACAGCTTCTCGTCCTGTGCCGCCACGTCGGCCGATGCGAAGACGCCGCGCTCGGTGTAGTGGAAGAGCGCGGGAACGAGCAGCGCGATCACGACCAGCACGAGCATGCTGGACAGCAGCGACGCGCGTTCCGGCTTGAACGCGAGCTCGCGCTTGCCCCACGTGCCGATGGTGATCGCGAGCCCGAAGCCGAGCAGGCCGTTGCCGATGATCGAGCCCGTGATCTGCGCCTTGACGACATCGGCGTGACCCGCGAGCAGCACGAAGATCGCGAGGATGAGCTCGGCGGTGTTGCCGAACGTCGCGTTGAGCAGGCCGCCGATCGCCGATCCCGCGCGATGCGCGATCTGCTCGGTGCCGCGGCGTATCCACTCGGCCAGCGGAACGATGGCAGCGATGCCAGCGACGAACGTCCATATCGGCGCTGCGTCCAGCAGATAGTGCACGCCGAGCGCGACCGGTATCAGCGCGAGAAGCCAGAACGCCGCGCGCGCCATCCGTCAAGCCGACGTCAGATGCAGCAAGGCGCCCGGAAAGTCGGCGAACAGGCGCGAAAGGCGAAGCGGACCGCCGTCGGCGACGAGCGTGTGCGACGTCAGCACGTTCGCGATCCGCGTGCCGGCAGCGACCCGCGGAAGATCGACGCTCGTATCGCCCCACGCGTCGGCGAGCGGCACGACGCCGGTCGCGACGCCGAGCGACGCGAAGAGCCGCCCCGCGACGGCGACGATCGCTTCGCGCTCGTGCATTCGTGCGAAGGCGACGACATGCGCCGCGCCGGCGCCCTGTGCGCGCAGCGGCCGGTAGTCGCCATAGGCGAACAGCGCCGGCGCTATCCGGCGCAGCGCAAGCACCTGCCGCACGACGAGAAGCTTCGTGCGCCCGTCGAACGGCGCGTCGAACAGTGCGCGTATGCGCGCGCCGCGCGCGTCGGGACGCGCATCGTCGATCGCGGCGAGCGACGCGAGGGCGTCCTCGCGCGCCCGATAGTCGACAGGGCGCCGATTGTCGGGGTCGACGAGCGAGAAGTCGAAGAGCTCGTTGCCCTGATAGACGTCCGGCACGCCGGGTGACGCGAGCTTGAGGAGCGTCGCCGACAAACTGTTCAGCATCCCGAACCACGCGTACGGCGCGCACTCGCGCGCGAGATCAGCGAGGAACGGGTGGGCATCGTCGAGAACCGTCGCGACGAAGCGCGCGAGCGCGTCCTCGTACCCGGCATTCGGCGAAAGCCAGCTCGTGTGCACCTTCGCCTCGCGAACGGCCTTCAGCATGTACGCGACGATGCGCTCGCGATACGCGGTGCGCTCTTTGCGTTCCGGTTCGAGCGTGCCGATCAGCGTCTGGTAAAGCAGGTATTCGTCGTTCGGCGCCGGCGCCGGCATCCCGTCGACGAGCGTCTTGTGGCTGCGGTTCATCCGGCTCCAGCGCCGTACCGCGGCACGCCATGCGCCCGCGCGCTCGGAAATCACGTCGATCCGCGCCCGCACGTCCTCGGAGCGCTTGTTGTCGTGCGTCGACGTCGCGAGCATCGTGTGCGGCCACGTTGCGGCGCGGTCCGCGCTGGCGGCGTGGAACGCGCGCACGCCGATGCCGAACTGCTCGGGATCCGCGCCGACGTCGTTCAGCGAGACGAGCCGGTTGAAGCGATAAAGCGCCGTGTCCTCGACGCCCTTCGCGGTGACCGGCGCCGTGAACTGCTGGAAGCGCATCGCGAAGTCGCGATAGGCGATTCGCACGGCCTCGTCGGTGCCGTGGGCCGCGGATCCCAGCAGCGCGCGATGCAGGAAGTCGAATGCGCGCACGTCGCTGACGCGGCTTCGCGCGCGCGCATGCGCGACCGCCCACTCGATGTAGCGCCGATCCTGCGCCGATGCGCCGTCGCCGTCGACGTAGGTCCGGTAGACGGGGAAGCGCGCGACGATCTCCATGATCGCCTCCCGCAGCGCGTTGAACGTGAAATCGCGCGTGCGCCGATCGGCCCGCGCGAGACGCAGCGCCCGCAGCGTCGTCATGCGAAGCTCGGAGGCGAGCGGGCCTTCCATGATCGCGCGGCGGCCGGCATACGCGGCTTGCTCGAACGGCTCGGCATCGTCGCCGGCGAACGTCCGCCAGATGCGATCGAGCCGCGATTTCGCCTTTGAATCGACGAAGAGACCGTTGACGACGCTCGCGAAGCGATAGCCGGTCGTGCCGTGCACCGGCCACGCGCGGGGAACGCGCTCGTGCGGCGCGGCGATCTTCTCGATGACGAGATAGATCGCCTCCGCTTCCCGGCCCTGGCGCTTCGCCTCGTCGCGATAGCGCGCCTGGACCGCCCCGAAATAGCGGGCAGGGTCGTAGAGGCCGTCGGGATGATCGATGCGAAGGCCGCCGATCCGCCCGGCGCCGGCGAGCGACAGCACGAACGCGTGCGTGGCCTCGAACACCGCAGGCTGTTCCATCCGCAACGCGGCGAGGTCGTTGACGTCGAAGAAGCGGCGGTAATTGATCTCGTCGGACGCGATGCGCCAGTCCGCGAGGCGAAACGGCTGCCGCTCGAGCAGCGCATGCAGCGTGTCGAAGCTCGCCGCATCGCCCGGCGTGCCGTTGAACTGGGCGACGCTTCGCGCGATCGCCGCGAGCGCGGCGGCGTCGGTGCGCGCGAGCGTGGCGAGGCGCTGCGCGAGATCGCCCGTGATTCTCCGCCGCGCAGCGACGCGCGCCGGCGCCTCCTCGTCGTACGCGGGCAGCGCTTTCAGCGTGTGACCGATGGCGTCGAGCTCGCCGGCAACAGCCGATCGCGATGCGCGCGCCTGCGTCGCTGCGCCGAGCACGATATCGGCGCTCGACTGCCAATCGAGCGGAAAGCGATGCTCGAAGTAGCGCACGGCGAACGTTCCCGACTCGGCATCGAACGCGAGCACGAGCTCGCCGCGCTCGAGCACGCTCCCGTACGCGTCGCCGAGCACGGGGACAAGCACCTTGCCGGCGAGGGCCTCGTCGCGGCGTCCGAAGTCGATGTCGAAATATGGGGCGTAAGGCGACGATGCTCCATTCGCAAGCACGTCCATCCACCACGCGTTGTCGGCACGCATCACGGCCATGTGATTGGGCACGACATCGCAAAGGTGCGACATGCCGGCGCGCGCCAGCGCGTCGACCATCCGGTCGAAATCCTCGCGGCTGCCGAGATCGGGATTCAGCATGCCGTGATCGACGATGTCGTAACCGTGCAGACTGCCCGGCCGCGCACGAAGATAGGGCGAGCAGTAAACGTGACTGATCCCGAGCGCCGCGAGGTACGGAACGATCGCCGTCACGTCGGCGAACGTGAAATCGTGATTGAGCTGAACGCGATAGGTGGCGCGCGGAATCGCCGCGAGCGGCAACGGAACGTGCGCGACCGGGCTTTGCGTCATGCGCCGCGGCGGCGGCATTGCAGCGCTCATCGCGCGGTTTTCACGCGCGCGGCTTCGAGCTGCGCGGCGAGCGCGTGCAGGCGTCCGTCGGCGTCGACATCCTCCAGCGCCACCGGAAGCTTGCGCCGCCAGTTCGGATACTCGGTCACCGTTCCGGGCAGGTTCGCCTGCTCGTCGACGCCGAACACGTCTTCCGGCTGCACGACCATCAGCGCCGACCGCGTGCCGGCGAGAAACTTCTGCAGCGCCGTCGCGAGTGCCGGCGTCAGGGACGCGACCGCTTGCGGGTCGAGCGGCGTTCCATCGGGCAGCAGCCGGGCCTGCGCCAGCGCCGCGAGAAGCTGTCCACGGTCGCGCACGCGGCCTGCCATCTGCGCCGCGACGTCGGCGTGCGCGCCGAGCTGTCCATGCGCGGCGCGAAGCGCGATGTCCCGACCCTCCCACCATCCGGCCAGCGTCGGCAGGTCGTGCGTGCTGGCGGTCGCAAGCGCGGCTTCCGGATAACGCGACGGCGGGTGGAAGCTGCCGCGTGCATCGCGCTCGAACAACAGGACGCGATACGACAGCACGTCGCTTCGCACGAGCGCGTCGCGGACGTCGTCGGTGACCGTGCCGAGATCCTCGCCGATCACGAGGCAGCGGTGCCGCTCGCTCTCGAGCGCGAGGAGGCCGAGCAGGTCGTCGAGCGGATAACGCACGTACGCCCCGTCCGTGGCCGGCGCGCCGGTCGGTACCCAGTAGAGCCGCAGCAGCGCCATCACATGGTCGATCCGCAGCGCGCCGGCTTGGCGCATGTTGGCGCGCAGCGTCGCGATGAACGGCGCGTAGCCGGATTCGCGCAGCTTCTGCGGAATCATCGGCGGCAGGCCCCAGTCCTGTCCCTTGAGATTGAAGAGATCGGGGGGCGCGCCGACGCCGGCGCCAAGCGCGTACAGTTTTTGCGCGGCCCACGCTTCGGCGCCGCCGCGATCGACGGAGACCGCGAGATCGGTGTAGAGGCCGACGGCGAGTCCGCGGCGTCGCGCGCACTCGGCAACCACGCCGCGCTGCAGTTCCGCCTGCCACTGAAGCCATGCGAAAAAATCGACGCGCTCGGCATGCGCGTTCGCAAATGCGACGATCGCAGGCGATGCGGGATCGCGGTACGCGTCGGGCCACGCCGGCCATCCCCAGACTGACGAATCGGTGGCGTGGAAGTGCTCCTGCAGCGCATCGAAGAGCGCCTGGCGTCGCAGCGCCTCGCCGCCAGCCGTTTTGAACGCGTCGAACGCCGACCAGCGCGACGGCTCGCTTTGTGCGTCGTCGCGCGCCTGTGCGTAGAGGAGCTCGAGGATCGGCCGCTTGAGCGACGCGACACCTGCGTAATCGATGAGCGGGGCCGCGCGAAGCACCGCCAATTGCGCCTGAAATTCGGAGCTGGCGACACGTTTGCGCGCTTCGCGGCAATGCGCGAACTCGGCGATCGCCTCGACGTCGACGTACAACACGTTCTGGAACAGCCGGCTCGACGGGCTGTACGGGCTCGCGTGCAGCGGGTTGTGCGGAAACAGCGCGTGCAGCGGATTGACGCCGACGACGTCGACGCCTTCGCGGCCCCACGCGTCGACGATCGTCGCGAGGTCCGTGAAGTCGCCGATGCCCCAGTTGCGGCGCGAACGCACGCCGTAGAGCTGCACCGCGACGCCCCACGCGCGTCCGCCGCTTCGAAGCGACGGCGGACGGTGGCACGCGCGCGGCGCGACGGCGAGAATGCCGTGGCCGATCGGCTCGCCGTCGGCGCGAAACGTGAGATCGTGATAGCCGTTTGCAAGCGGCGCGTCGAGCGCGACGTCGACGGCGACGCATCCGGCGTGTCTCCCGACGATGCGCAAATCGCCGCTTCCGATCGGAATCCGGTGCGTCCTGCCATCCTCGGCGACCACGTCCCACTCGTACTTCCGCCCGATCGGCGACGCGGGCAGATGCACTCGCAAGCGCCATGGCTGCGCATCCGCGCGAACGACGCTCGTCGGCGGCAAGCATTGCCGGCATCGCGCAAGCGCCATCTCGCGCAGCGCATCGTCGATCTCGCCGGCGCTTGTCGCTGGCACGTGCATCGCACCGAGAATCGCGCGCAGCACGCCGTCCGACGCCTCGCGCCGATGCCCCCACGCATCCTGGTATTCGAGCGCGATACCATGCGCGGCCGCGAGCCGCCTCAGGCCTTCACCCATCGGAACGCCCGGCGACGAAGACGACGGCATAGCGCGGCAACGCTCCGACCGTGCCGGGATCGGGCGTCGCATCGCTCGCGAAGATGACGTCACCGCTCGGCACGGCGACGCCGCCGCGCGCCTCGGGACCGAGATTGGCGACGAGATGCAGCTGCGTTGCCCCGTCACCCGTCCACGTCACCCGCAGCAGCGTGCCGTCGACGCCGAACGTTCCGCCATGGCGAATGCCGCCGAGCAGCGGCACGACGTGTCGATGCCGCCGCGCGAGGCAGTCGCGGTAGAACGCCCGCCACGCAAGCCGTACGCTCGTCGACGCATCGCGCCAGTCGAGCTTGCTCGCGCGGAACGTCGCTTCGGCATTCGGATCCGGGATGACGGTCTCGTCGCCGAATCGCGCAAAGCGCGCGAATTCCTCGCGCCGCCCACGCGTGACGGCCTGCGCGAGGTCGGGCCCGAAGTCGCAGAAGAACAGGAACGGCGTCGTCGCCGCGAACTCCTCGCCCATGAACAGCAGCGGCACCTGCGGCGACACCAGCAGGCAGGCGGTCAGCGCGCGCAACATCTCCGGATCGGCGAGCGCGGCAAGGCGTTCGCCCAGCGCGCGGTTGCCCGTCTGATCGTGGTTCTGCGCGAACGCGACGAACGCGACCGGCGGCAGGTCCGCGCTTGCCTCGCCGCGCCGCGCGCCGTTGCGAAAGACGGACGTCTCGCCCTGGTACGCGAAGCCTTCCGCGAGCGCGCGGCCGAAGCGTTCGAGCGGGCGGTCGGCATAGTCGCCGTAGTAGCCGTCCCGCTCGCCGGTCGCGATCACGTGCAGCGCGTGATGGATGTCGTCGTTCCACTGCGCGGTGGCGAGAAGCGGCCGTCCGGCCGCGTCGCGGCGCAGGTAATGCGCGGCGTTGCGATCGTTCTCGAGCACCAGGTGGACCTCGCGCTCGGCGAAGCGCTCGCGCACGCGCTTCGCGAGCTCGGTGACGAAGTCGGGTCGCGAGTCGTCGACGATCGCGTGCACCGCGTCGAGCCGCAGGCCGTCGAAGTGGAACTCCTCGAGCCAATAGAACGCGTTCTCGAAGAAGAACTCCCGGACCGTCACGCTCGCGTCGCCGTCGAAATCGATCGCGGGTCCCCACGGTGTCCGATGCGCCGGGTTGAAGAACTGCGGCGCGTACGCGTGCAGGTAATTGCCCTCCGGCCCGAAGTGGTTGTAGACGACGTCGAGCAGGATCATCAAGCCTCGCGCGTGCGCTGCGTCGACGAGGCGCTTCAGATCGTCGGGCGTGCCGTAGCTTGCCGCCGGCGCGAACGGCAGCACGCCGTCGTAACCCCAGTTGCGCGTCCCGGGAAAGGCGGCGAGCGGCATCAGCTCGACGGCGGTGACGCCAAGCTCGACGAGCGCGTCGAGCCGCTCGCTCGCGCTTGCGAACGTGCCGCGCTCGGTGAATGCACCGACGTGCAGCTCGTAGATGACCGCCTCGTGCCATGCGCGGCCGCGCCAGTCGCCGTCCCGCCATTCATAAGCGGCCGCGTCGACGACCTCGCTTCGACCATGCACGCCGTCCGGGTTGGACCGCGATGCGGGATCGGGCACGACGATGCGCTCGTCGATCCGGAAACCATAGCGTGTGCCGGGTGCGGCGTCGCACACATGCTCGTACCAGCCGTCGTCGCGCGGCGTCATCGCGATGCCGTCGGCATCGTCGACGCCGAGCACGAGCTCGACGTGCGCGGCGCCCGGCGCCCAAAGTCGAAACGCCGTCGCGCCGTTGCGGTACTCGGCGCCGAATGGCATTCGATAGGCCCGCTTCATGAGGCTACGTTCGATCGAACGCGCTCGCGATTACGCCGGCGAGACCTTCTGCAGCAGCACGAGCGATCGTCCTTCGAGCGGATACGCGTTGTCGCCGCGGTACGTGCCTTCCGGCGAGAGGCCTTCGTCGCGAGCGGTGTCGAACAGCACGAGCCAGCCCCACGAGTCGAACGCCGGCAGCGTGAACGGGATGGGCCCGTCGTGCGCGTTGAACAGCAGCAGGAAGTCGTCGTCGGTGACCGGCCGGCCGCGCGCGTCCGTTTCGCCGAGGCGATCGCCGGCGAGATACACGCCGAGGCAGCGCGCGAAGTCGTTGTTCCATTCCTGCTCCGTCATCTCGCTGCCGTCCGGCTTGAGCCACGCGATGTCCTTGTCGTCCTTGCCGGTCAGCGAGCGGCCTTCGAAGAAATGCCGGCGCCGGAACGCCGGGTGCTGCCGCCGCAGCTCGACAACGCGGCGCACGAACGCGAGCAGGCGGCTTCGCGTCTCGTCCATCGTCCAGTCGACCCACGAGATCGGATTGTCCTGGCAATACGCGTTGTTGTTGCCTTGCTGGGTGCGCGCGATCTCGTCACCCGCCGTCAGCATCGGAATGCCCTGCGACAGCAGCAGCGTCGCGAGCAGGTTGCGCGACTGGCGTGCGCGCAGCGCGAGGATCGCGGGATCATCCGTGCCGCCCTCCACGCCGCAATTCCACGAGATGTTGTTGTCGCTGCCGTCGCGGTTGTCCTCGAGGTTCGCCTCGTTGTGCTTGCTGTTGTAGGAAACGAGGTCGCGCAGCGTGAAGCCGTCGTGCGCGGTG
>DATJFI010000069.1:0-14090 GCA_035495715.1 Casimicrobiaceae bacterium | reverse complement strand
GGGACAACGCGGTGCACGACGTAGCGGCCGCTTCGCATCGCCGCGCCGTCGATCGGCAGCACGCCCGGAAGCGTCGGCGTGTACATGTCGATGACGAGCGTCTCCTGGCCTCGCGTCATCGCGAGGTAGACCTCGGCCAGGAGCTGCGCGTCGAGCAGCGCGCCGTGCAGCGTCCGGTGCGCGTTCGACACGCCGAAACGTTCGCACAGCGCGTCGAGATTGTTGCGCTTGCCGGGGAAGCTGTCGCGCGCGAGCGCGAGGGTATCGACGAGACTCGCGTAGACCGACGCCGAGCGCGGCAGGCCGCAGAGGTCGAACTCCGAGTCGAAGAACGCGACGTCGAACGGCGCGTTGTGGATGATCCACTCGGCGCCGCGCGCGAAATCGACGAACTCGCCCGCGACGTCGGCGAATCGCGGCATGCCGCGCAAATCGTCGCGCGTCATCCCGTGCACCTCGGTGGCCGCGACGTCGATGTCGCGTTCGGGATCGATTCGATAGTGCAGATGCCGTCCGGTGAGGCGCCGGTTGACGACCTCCACCGCCGCGATCTCGATGATCCGGTGTCCCTGCTTGGGGTCGAGGCCGGTGGTTTCGGTGTCGACGAGGAGTTGGCGCATGAGGTCAGTCGTGAAGGGCCGCCCCGAGCGACTGACGCGCCCCCTGGGGGGCAGCGAGCGCAGCGAGCGTGGGGGGATGTTTCACCGCTATTTCCGGTATTTCTGGATCGTCGCCTGTATCTCGGCGATGGCCCGCTCGATTTCGTCGTCGGTCAGATCGCGCTTGTCGCCGCTGCGCTCGGCGAGCGTGACCGTCGCGTCGACCTGCGTCGCGAATTGTCCGAGTTCGAGATTGTCGGTCGTCGTCGGCTCGTCCGCCAGTGTCTCGGATCCCCAGCGCACGATGACCGCGGACAGATTGTCGCCTTCCGGTCCCGAGCGCGCCTCCGCGTCGCGCATCATCTGCGGCGCCGTCGTCAGGATCGGCGTCGACGTCAGGATCGCCGCCATTTCCCTGACCGGGCAAACACTCCACAATCCGTCGGTGCAGAGGATCAGGAGATCGCCGTTCAGGATCGGCGTGCGCCGCGACAGGTCGATCACCGGATCGGCCATGCCGCCGAGGCAGCTGAAGATCTTGTTGCGATCCGGGTGCATCACGACTTCCTCCGGCGTGATGAGGCCCTGGTCGACGAGGTACTGCACTTTCGAATGATCCTTCGTCGTCGCGATCAGCTTGCCCTGACGCAGCAGGTAGAAGCGCGAGTCGCCGACATGCGACCAGTAGGCGTGCCCGCCCTGGACGATGACGGCGACGCAGGTCGTGCGCGGCGTCTCGAGCATCGAGAACTGGTTCGCGTACGAGCCGAGCGCCGCGTGCGCCCGCAGCATCGTCTCCTGCATGAACTTGAGCGGATTGCGCAGGACCGGCTTCGCCTCCTGCTGGAAGCGCTCGATGAAGAGGCGCACCGCGATCTGCGCGGCGATCTCGCCGCCGACGTGGCCGCCCATGCCGTCGGCGATGACGAGCAGCAGCGTCTCGCGGCTGTACGTATACGCGATGCGGTCCTGATTGACCTCTCGCGCCCCCTTGCGCGATTCCTGGAAGATCGTGAAGCGCATTACCGCTGGCCTAGACGCCGATCTCGGAGAAGAGCACGCGCTTCAGGTTTCCGAAAAAGGTCAGCTTGCGCTTCACCGGCGCGATGTCGCGGATCGCCCGCTGCAGCGCGAACACGCTCTGCGGGCGCTCGAGCGGATCGAGGCGCAGGCACCAGTCGATCACTTCGAGCAGGTTGTCGGAATACTGCCCCGACCAGATCTTCTTCGCCGAGACGAGGTGATCCTCCTGCAGGCGCGCGTCGGCCGCCTGCGGCGCGAACGCCGCGAGGCACGCGAACATCGACGCGCCGGTGCCGTAGACGTCGGTCCACGGACCGAGCCGGTCGTGGTCGCGGTATTGCTCGGGCGCCGCAAACCCGGGCGTGTACATCGGCGCGAGCTTCGGCCGGTTCGTCGTCAGCGTCTGTCGCGCGGCCCCGAAATCGAGCAGCACAGGGCTGCCGTCGGTGCGCAGGTAAATGTTCGCCGGCTTGATGTCGAGGTGCAGGATCTTGTGCGTATGCACCTCGCGCAGGCCGTTCAGAAGCTGCATGAACACGTGCCGCACGAAGCGCTCGGACATCTGGTCCTGGCGCATCTGGATCTGCTGCTGCAGCGTGCGCCCGCGCTCGTAGCGCATCACCATGTAGACCGTCTCGTTCGCGCGGAAGAAATTCAGCACGCGGACGACGTTCGGATGGTTGATCTTCGCGAGCGCGCGGCCTTCCTCGAAGAAGCACTTCATCCCGTACCGGAACGACGTCAGGTTCTCGGCCGAGCTCGCGCGGACGATGTCGCCCTCGGTTCGCAGCACCAGCGACGAAGGCAGGTATTCCTTGATGGCGACCGGCTGCCCGGTCTCGTCGAACGCGCGATAGACGATCGAGAAGCCGCCGCGGCTTATCTGGCGATCGATTCGATAATTGAGCAGCGCATAACCGCCGGGGAGCGCTTGGTTGTTGGCGGGCATCGTGAACGGATGGGCGGCGAAAGTTGCGCGCGGACAAGATCCGACCGCAAGTCGCGTGCCAGAACTCCCCCGCTTGCCTTGCGCGAGGAGCGCAGAACGCATACATTGTCCGGATGCCCACGTCGGATGTAAAGCCGAAAGTGCAAGCGAACAGCGCGATTTCTGCGCTTTTTTCGTCATGATTCTCAGCATGACGGGGTTCGCGACGGCAAGCGCGGAGCTGCCCGGCATTTCGCTTGCTGTCGAGCTCCGCTCGGTCAACCACCGCTACCTCGACGTCACCCTCAAGCTGCCGGAAGAGTTGCGCGCGCTCGAGCCGTCGTTGCGCGAGCGGCTCGCCGCCGTGCAAAAGCGCGGCAAGGTCGAGTGCCGCGTCACGCTGGCGAGGACCGCGGGAGCCACCGGCACGATCGCAATCAATGCCGAACGCGCCGCGCAACTCGCGAGCGCGGCCGCGTCGGTCGCGCGCGTCGTTCCGGGCGCGCAACCGCTCGGCGTCGCCGACATCCTGCGCTGGCCCGGCGTGATGGTCGACGCGACGATTTCTCCCGAGGCGCTCGCGGAGCAGGTCGACGCGCTCGTCCAGCAGGCGCTCGAGGACTTGACGGCGGCGCGCGCGCGCGAAGGCGCGAAGCTTCGCGACGTGCTCGAGGCGCGCTGCGCGGATGTCGAAGCGCAGGTCGCGCGCGTCGCGCCGCGCATTCCCGCACTGCACGCCGCGTACGTTGCGAAGCTCGGCGCCCGCCTCGCCGAGGCTCACGTCGACGCGAACGAGGAGCGGCTCAAGCAGGAGCTCGCGCTGTTCGCGACCAAGATCGACGTCGCCGAGGAAGTGGCGCGGCTCGTCACGCACGTGGCCGAAGTGCGCCGGGTGCTGGCGCATGGCGGCGGCGTCGGCAAGCGGCTCGATTTCCTGGCCCAGGAGCTCCACCGCGAGGCGAACACGCTGGGCTCGAAATCGGTCGACGCGGAACTGTCGCAGGTGTCGCTCGAGCTCAAGGTGCTGATCGAGCAGATGCGCGAGCAGGTGCAGAATCTCGAATAGATGAAATGACGATCACCACCCGGAGTCCCGGCGCCGCCGGCTGCCTGTTCGTCGTCGCGGCGCCGTCCGGTGGCGGCAAGAGCAGCATGGTCAACGCGCTGCTGGAGCGCGAGCCCGGCATCCGGCTGTCCGTGTCCTACACGACCCGGCCGCCGCGGCCCGGCGAGTCGGAGGGGAACCACTACCACTTCATCGACGTCGCGCAGTTCGAGGCGCTGAAGGCGCGCGGCGAATTTCTCGAGTACGCCTTTGTCCACGGCAATTGGTACGCTACGTCGGCGACGTGGCTCAAGGCGCAGGTGGCAGCGGGGCAGGACGTGCTGCTCGAGATCGACTGGCAGGGCGCGGCGCAGGTGCGCAGCCTGATTCCCGACGCCGTCCACATCTTCATCGTGCCGCCGTCGCTCGCGGCGCTGAAGGAGCGGCTGACCAAGCGCGCGCAGGACCCACCCGAGGTGATCGAACGGCGGCTCGCGGCGGCGCTCGAGGAGATGCGCCACGTGGGTGAATTCGACTATGTTATTATGAATCAGGACTTTGCACGGGCTGTCGACGACCTGTCGGCCATCGTGCGCGCCGCGCGCCTGACGACCGCCCGCCAGCAGGTCCGTCACGCGAAGGTGCTCGCTCAACTCCTTTCTTCGCACACGTAAGGCTCGCCATGGCTCGAATCACGATCGACGACTGTCTCGCCAGGATTCCCAACCGCTTCGAACTGACGCTCGCCGCGACGAACCGCGCGCGACAGATCACGTCGGGCGCAGCGCCGCTGCTCGAGCCCGACCGCGACAAGCCGACGGTCATCGCGCTGCGCGAGCTCGCGGCCGGCAAGGTCGGCATCGAAATGCTGCACAAGATGGCGCCGACGACGTCGATCTAGTCCGCGCGCCGCGCGCCGCCGCACGATGTCCGAGATCGCCGAATTCACGCGGCACCTCGGGCACTACCTGACCTCGCCCGACCTCGCGCTCGTCGAGCGCGCGTTCGAGTTTTCCGAATCGGCGCACCGCGGACAGTTCCGCAAGTCCGGCGAGCCGTACATCACGCATCCGCTCGCCGTCGCGAGCATCCTCTCCGAGTGGCGGCTCGACGCCGTCGGCCTCGCCGCGGCGCTGTTGCACGACGTGATGGAAGACACGTCGGTCAAGCGCAGCGAGATCGAGACGCGCTTCGGCAAGCCGGTCGCGGCGATCGTCGACGGGCTCTCCAAGCTCGACCAGATCGAGTTCGCGACGCGCGAGGACGCGCAGGCCGAGAGCTTTCGCAAGATGCTGCTCGCGATGGCGCGCGACGTGCGCGTCATCCTGATCAAGCTCGCCGACCGGCTGCACAACAGGCGCACGCTCGACGCGATGGCGCCCGGCCACCGGCGGCGGATCGCGCGCGAGACGATGGACATCTACGCGCCGATCGCCAATCGCCTCGGCCTGAACGCGCTGTTCCTCGAATTGCAGGACCTGTCGTTCAAGCACCTGTACCCGCTGCGCTACCGGATACTCGCGCACGCGATCAAGACGGCGCGCGGCAACCGGCGCGAAGTGATGAACCGGCTGCTGGACGTGATCCGCGAGGGCTTCGCGCGCGCGAACATCGCCGCGGTCGTCACCGGCCGCGAGAAGACGGTCTACTCGGTCTACAAGAAGATGCGCGAGAAGCGCTACACGTTCTCGCAGGTGTTCGACATCTACGGCGTCCGCGTGCTCGTCGCCGACAAGTCGACGTGTTACGCGGCGCTCGGCGTGCTGCACGAGCTCTACAAGCCGATCCCCGGCAAGTTCAAGGACTACGTCGCGATTCCGAAGGCGAACGGCTACCAGTCGCTGCACACGACGCTGTTCGGTCCGTTCGGAACGCCGCTCGAGGCGCAGCTTCGCACGCACGACATGCACCGCGTCGCCGAAGCCGGCGTCGCCGCGCATTGGCTCTACAAGTCGGGCGGACAGCTCGACCTTGCCGAAGCGCAACGCGAGACGCACCGGTGGCTGCAGAGCCTGCTCGAGATCCAGTCCGAGTCACGCGACTCGAAGGAATTCCTCGAGCACGTGAAGGGCGACCTCTTTCCCGACGAGATCTATCTGTTCACGCCCAAGGGCAAGATCATGGCGCTGCCGCGCGGCGCGACGGCCGTCGATTTCGCGTACGGCGTACACACGGACATCGGCCACCACTGCGTCGCGGCGCGGATCAACTACGAGCTGCTGCCGCTTCGCACCGAGCTCAAGAACGGCGACCACGTCGAGATCCTGACGTCCCCGACCGCGCGACCGAATCCGTCGTGGCTGTCGTTCGTCACCACCGGCAAGGCGCGATCGCGCATCCGGCATTACCTGAAAGGATTGCAACAGAAGGAGTCGGCGGCACTCGGCGAGCGGCTCCTGAACCAGGCGCTCGCAACGCTCAACATCGAGCCCGAGTCGATCACGTGGGATCGCTGGGAAGCGCTCGCGAAGGAATACGCCGCGAAGACGCAGCTCGAGATCCTCGCCGACATCGGCCTCGGCAAGCGGATGTCATTCGTCGTCGCGCAGGCGCTCACGCGCCAGCCCGGCAAGGCCGACGACGGGCATGGCACCCACGCGTCACCGAAGCCGGGTGCGCTGACGCTGCGCGGCGTCGAGGGCGTCGCGATCCAGTATGCGAAATGCTGCCGGCCCGTGCCGGGCGACGCGATCGTCGGCCAGTTCCGCAAGGGACAGGGACTGATCGTGCACCTGCGCGACTGCGCGACGCTTCGCAAGCAACGGATCGACGGCGGCGAGCTCGTGGACGTCGACTGGGCGCCCGACGTCCAGGGCGTGTTCGAGTCGGGGGTGCGCGTGCTCGTCGCCGATCGCCGCGGCCTGCTGGCCGAGCTCGCGACGGCCGTCGGCAACGCGGATGCGAACATCGACACCGTGTCGATGGAGCGACCCGACGGCAGCGACGTCGCGATGTTCTTCAGCGTGCAGGTCCGCGACCGGCGCCATCTCGCGAACGTCATGCGCGCGCTGCACCGGATTCCGGACGTGCGGCGCGTCCAGCGCGCGCGCACATAGCATGCGCTGCAAACGGGGAAACGCCGAGCCTGGCGGCTGCGGCGTCCGACCGCACAGCGACGATCGCCGGCGCGGCTAACGAGGTCAGACCCGTTCGCTGGCGAGGATCTGCTGGAGCTCGCCCGACTGGTACATCTCGCGCATGATGTCGCAGCCGCCGACGAATTCGCCGCCGACATAAAGCTGCGGGATCGTCGGCCAGCGCGAATAGTCCTTGACGCCCTGGCGCAGCGCGTCGTCGTCCAGCACGTTGAACGACGCGTAGTCGGTGACGCCGCAGCGCTTCAGGATCTCGGCCGCCGTCGCCGAGAAGCCGCATTGCGGAAATTGCGGCGTTCCCTTCATGTACAGGACGACGCGGTTCTGCGTGACCTGGCTCTTGATCGTGTCGTGAATGTCGCTCATCGCGTAGCTCCAAAAGACCGTTGTCGGACCAATTCTACTAAATGCGCCTCGTGCGCCACGATTTCAAGCGCACCACTCATTCCTTGACCGCTCCGGTCAGCCCCGACACGTAGTACTCGACGAAGAACGAGTAGAGGATCGCGACCGGCAGCGAGCCGAACAGCGCGCCCGCCATCAGCGATCCCCAGTGGTAGACGTCGCCTTCGACGAGCTCGGTGACGACGCCGATCGGGACCGTCTTCACCTCCGACGACGAGATGAACGTCAGCGCGTAGATGAACTCGTTCCATGACAGCGTGAACGCGAAGATGCCGGCGGAGATCAGTCCCGGCACCGCGAGCGGCAGGACGATCCGCACGAGGATCTGCCAGCGATTCGCTCCGTCGATCAGCGCGCACTCCTCGAGCTCGAACGGGATCGACTTGAAATAGCCCATCAGAAGCCACGTGCAGAACGGTATCAGGAACGTCGGATAGGTCAGGATCAGCGCGAGCCGCGTGTCGAAGAGCTCGAGCTTGTAGACCATCGTCGCCAGCGGAATGAAGAGGATCGACGGCGGCACGAGGTAAGCGAGGAAGATCGCCATGCCGACGTAGCGCGAGCCACGGAAGCGCAGCCGCTCGATCGCATAGGCGGCCAGCACGCTGCAGACGATCGACATGAACGTCGAGATGACGGACACGAGCATCGTGTTCCACAGCCACTCCGGGTATGACGTCTCGAACAGCAGCTTGTGGATGTGCGCGAAGGTCGGGTGGTGCACCCAGAACGGATTGCCTTCGCGTGACAGCAGCTCGTCGTCCGGCTTCAGGCTCGTGATGACCATCCAGTAGAACGGGAACAGCAGCACGATCAGGAACACGGTCAGCGGGACCCACGTCGTGACGATGCGCCTCGGCAGCGACACGAGGTAGTTCATCCCCTGCGTATCGGTGACCGGTGGTGTCGCGACGCTCGCCATGTTGGAGACTAGTCCTTGGCGCCCTGCTGCCACGCACGACGCTGGAGCCCGAAGTACGAGAAAAGGATCGCCGCGAGCAGGAACGGCACCATCGCCGTCGCGATCGCGGCACCCTCCCCGAGGCTGCCGCCGGGAATCGCGCGCTGGAACGAAAGCGTCGCCATCAGGTGCGTCGCGTTGAGCGGACCGCCGCGCGTCAGCACGTAGATCAACTGGAAGTCGGTGAACGTGAACAGCACCGAGAACGTCATCACGACGGCGATGATCGGCGTCAGGAGCGGCAGCGTCACGTAGCGGAACTGCTGCCACGACGACGCGCCGTCGAGGCTCGCCGCCTCGTAGTACGACGGCGAGATCGTCTGCAATCCCGCGAGCAGCGTGATCGCGACGAACGGCACGCCACGCCAGACGTTCGCGGCGATCGTCGAGAACCGCGCGTTCCACGGGTCGCCGAGGAAATCGATGTACTGGTGGATCAAGCCCATCTTCTCGAGCAGCCAGCTCAGGATCGAGAACTGCGAGTCGTAGATCCACCAGAACGCGATCGCGGACAGCGCCGTCGGCACGATGAAGGGCAACAGCACGATCGCGCGCAGGAACGCCTTGAACGGCAGGTGCTGGTTCAGGATCAGCGCGAGACACAGTCCGAGGCCGAACTTGATGACGCTTGCGACGGACGTGTAAAAGATCGTGTTGAAAAGCGCGAGCCGCGTGACCTGGTCGTGCCAGAGAAAATCGAAGTTCTCGAGGCCGATGAACACGCCGGGCCGGCCCACCTTCGCATCGGTGAAGCCGAGCCAAGTGCCGAGGCCGAGCGGGTATGTGAGAAAGACGAGCAGCAGGATCGCCGCCGGTGCCAGGAACAGCAGTCCGAGCGCGTTGCGGTTGTCCTGCAGCCGGGCAGCGAAGGAGGGCAAAGGAACCGTTGCGATGAGAGGAGCAAACCCGGCTGCGCCGCGAGGCGCACCCGACGAAGTCGCCGAAGTCCGGCGATGGATTACGTGCGCAAGCCGAGCCCGGTCAGGACTTGCCGCGCGTCGAACGTCGCCTTGGCGACGGTCCAACGCGCGGCGGTATGACGTCGCGGCGACGGGACGTCACATCGTAGTCGAAGTCGGCAGCCGCCGCGACGTCATACCTTGTAATAGCGTTCTGCGCGCTTCTGCGCCCGCTCCGCCGCCTCCTTCGGCGTCTTCGATCCCGACGCCGCTTCGGCGACCATGTTCACGACGATGAAGTCGGCGAGCGCGCCCGCCGACGCGTACCCCATCTTGCCCGCGTATCCCGACGGCAGCATGTTCTTCATCGAATCGCGATACGGCGTGTGCTTCGGATCCACGGTCCAGATCGGATTCTTCTCGTAGTAACGCAACGCCGGCGTCACGTAGCCGATCGACGCCTGCACCCACGGATCCATCTGCTCCGGCTCCATCATGAAGCGCAGGAACTCCTTCGCCGCCTTCGGATACTTCGAGTACTTGAAGATCATCTGGTTGAAGAAGAGCTGGAACTCCGTCGGCTTGCCGACGGGGCCGACCGGCATGTTCGCGTGGTAGATGTCGGCGGCCATCTCCTTCACCTTCGGGTCCTGCGAATTCTTCGCCGCGTAGTAGATCGAGATGCCGTTGTTCGTGAGGAAGATCTGGTTGTCGAGGAACGCCTTGTTGTTGTTCGGGTCGAGCCACGACAGCGTTCCCGGCGCGAACGTCGGGTAGAGCTCCTTCACGTACTCGAGCGCCTTCAGCGTCTCGGGGCTGTCGATGACGACCTTGTTGTTCTGGTCGACGAGCTTGCCGCCGTGCGCCCAGACGATCCACTGGCACCACGTGTTCGCATCGCCGGTCGCGTTGCCGAGCGCGAACGCCGGCGGCGTGCCCTTGTCCTTCAGCGCCTTGCAGAGCTTCAGGAACCCGTCGGTGTCCTTCGGGAAGCTGTCGAAGCCTGCCGCCTTGACCGCGCTTTGCCGATAAACCATGCAGACGCCCGCGACGCCGAGCGGGACGCCGATCCACTTCTTGCCGTCGGGGCGCAGGTAGGGATCGCACACCGGATAGAAGCCGCCGTACTTGCCGCCGAGGTAGCTGCAGACGTCGGAAACGTCGACGAGCTTTTCCGGATACAGGTTCGCATCGTCGTTCGTCGACAGGATGATGTCCGGGCCCGCACCCGTGTTCGCGGCGACGGCAGCCTTCGGACGCACGTCCTCCCACCCTTCCTTGTCGACGCGAACCTCGATCTGGTACTTGTCCTGGAACTTCTGCACGTTCTTCACGTAGGTGTCCCAGTCCGCGGGCACGAACTGGCTCCAGCGCAGCACGCGCAACTTGGCGCCTTTCTCCGGCGTGTTGTGCCACGCCTGCGCATTCGCGTTCTTCACGAAGATCATCGGTCCCACCGCGGCGCCCGCGGCGATGCCGGCCGACGTCTTCAGGAATTTGCGGCGCTTGTGCTCATTCATGGCTCTCTCCTCCTTCGTGAAGTGGTGATGCGGAAACGTCTCGATGGTCGCGTTGCGGTCACGCGCAAAGACGCGCGCCGGTCGCGACGTCGAACAGGTGCGCGCGGGCGAGATCGGGCACGAGCCGGATGCTGTCGCCGGCGCGGCAATCCACGCGCTCGCGAACGAGCGAGGTCACCTCCTGGCCGTTGAAGCGGCAGAAGAGCTGCGTGTCGGCGCCGGTCGGCTCGACGACGACGACCTCGGCCGGGAAACCGTCGGCACCCGCGACCGTGCAGTGCTCGGGCCGCATGCCGTAGAGGACCGGCTGGCCGTCGGACGCCCGCGCGCTTAGCGGCATCGGCAGCCGCACCCCGCCGTCGAACTCGACGACCGGCGCGCCGCCGTTGGCCCGCGCGACGCCGGGCACCAGATTCATCGCGGGCGACCCGATGAAGCCCGCGACGAACGTGTTCGCCGGCCCGTCGTACAGCGAAAGCGGATCGCCCGACTGCTCGACGACGCCGTCGCGCATCACGACGATGCGATCGGCCATCGTCATCGCCTCGATTTGGTCGTGCGTGACGTAGATCGACGTCGTCCGCAGGCGCTGATGCAGCTCCTTGATCTCCGTGCGCATCTGCACGCGAAGCTTCGCGTCGAGGTTCGACAGCGGCTCGTCGAACAAAAACACCTGCGGGTCACGCACGATCGCGCGGCCCATCGCGACGCGCTGACGCTGGCCGCCGGAAAGCTGGCGCGGATAGCGGTCGAGATAGCTCGCGAGCCCGAGGATCTCCGCGGCGCGCGCGACCCGCTGCGCGATATCGGCGCTGCCGCGTTTGGCGAGCTTCAGCGCGAACGACATGTTGTCGCGCACGGTCATGTGCGGATAGAGCGCGTAGTTCTGGAAAACCATCGCGATGTCGCGCTCCTTCGGCCGCACGTTGTTGACGACCCGGCCGCCGATCGCGATCTTGCCCTCGCTGATCTCCTCGAGGCCTGCGATCATCCGCAGAAGCGTCGACTTGCCGCATCCCGACGGACCGACGAGCACGCAGAACTCGCCGTCGGCGATGCCGATGTCGACGCCGCGGATGACCTGCGTCTGTCCGAACCACTTGTGCACGCCGGTGATGTCGACCGATGCCATCGCTCCTGATTCCCGTCCGGTTCGTCGAAGCTCAGCGCGCAGGCGGCATGCGCGTCCCGCGCACGACCGGGTAGTCGGGCCGGCCGGTCTGCCACCACGTGACGATGTTTTGCGCCGCCTTCCGCCGCAATTCCTGCTCCGCCTCGATCGAATAGAACGCCGCATGCGGCGTCAGGATGACGCGCGGATCGGCGAGCAGCTTTGATTCGCGCGTAACCGGCTCGTCGGGAAGCACGTCGAGCGCGGCGCCCCGCAGTATTCCAGCATCGAGCGCCGCGAGCAAATCGGCGATGTCGACGACGCCGCCGCGCGAGGTGTTGACGAGCGTCATCCCGCGCTTCGCCGCCGCGAAAAAGCGGCGGTCGATCATCCCGCGCGTCGTCTCGTCCAGCGGCGTGTGCAGCGACACGACGTCCGCCTGCGCCGCGAGCGCGTCGAGCGTGCGGACGCGCTCGACGTATGCGGGGAAATCACCGTCGATCAGGTACGGATCGTACGCGATCACGCGCCTGACGACGTTGCGCGCGACGTGCGCCATCCGCTTGCCGATCCTGCCGAGCCCGACGATCCCCAGTGTCAGTTCGTGCGGACGGGATAGCGTGCCGCCCGACAGGTAGTGCCAGCGGCCGGCGCGCACGTCGTCGTGATAGCGGACGACGTTGCGGATCGAGCCCAGCGCCAGCGCCAGCGCATGCGTCGCCACCTCGCCGACGCCATAATCGGGCGAATTCGCGACCCAGACGCCGTGCGCCTCGCACGCTGCCGTGTCCACGGTGTCGAAGCCCGCGCCGATGCGGCTCACGATGCCGAGCGAAGGCAGCGCGGCGACGACGGCGGCGCCGATCGGCGCGTACTGCAGCAGGATGCCGACGCAGTCCCGCGCGGCGTCGATCACGTCGGACTCGCGCTTGCATTGCGCAAGCGACAACGAAAGGTTCGCCTCCGCGAAGATCTCGCGCTCGAGGTCGACGTCGGGAAAGTCGTAATCGGCGAAGAGGATTCGGGACATCGTACCGAAGTAGGGTCAGAGACGACTTTCCACAGCGGCCCCGGTGCGAAAGGTAACAGGAAAGCCGTCTCCGACCCTACTTCGGTTTAGCGTCCAGGGCATAGAATCCGGACGACGCCTCACGACACCGCGACGAAAGGATCCCGATGACGCTGCTGCGCACGACGATTGCCGGAAGCCTGCCGAAGCCTTCCTGGCTCGCCGAGCCCGAGACGCTGTGGGCCGCCTGGAAGCTCGAAGGCGATGCCCTCGCCGAAGGCAAGCGCGACGCGGTGCGCCTCGTCGTCCACGACCAGGAGCGCGCCGGCATCGACATCGTGAGCGACGGCGAGCAGACGCGCCGCCATTTCGTCACGACGTTCATCGAAGGCCTGGACGGCGTCGACTTCGAGCACCGGAAGACGGTGCGCATTCGCAACCGCTACGACGCGTCGGTGCCGGTCGTCGTCGGCCAAGTCGCGCGGCGGCATCCAATCTTCGTCGACGATGCGGCGTTCCTGCGCGGCGAGACCGGGCGAGCGGTCAAGTACACGCTGCCCGGACCGATGACGATGGTCGACACGCTGTCCGACGCCTACTACGGCAGCCGGGAGAAGCTCGCGTGGGCGTTCGCGGAGATCCTGAACCAGGAGGCGCGCGCGATCGCGGCGGCCGGCGTCGACGTGATCCAGTTCGACGAGCCCGCGTTCAACGTCTACTTCGACGAGGTGCGGGATTGGGGGATCGCCGCCTTGGAGCGTGCCGCCGAAGGCGTCCCTTGCACCAAGGCGGTGCACATCTGCTACGGTTACGGCATCAAGGCCAACATCGACTGGAAGAAGACGCTCGGCGGCGAGTGGCGGCAATACGAGCAGACGTTCCCGCGCCTCGCGCACTCGGCGATCGACCAAGTGTCGCTCGAATGCGCGCACTCGCATGTGCCGATCGACCTGATCGGCCTGCTCGAGGGGAAGGACGTGCTGGTCGGCGCGATCGACGTCGCGACCGACCGCGTGGAGACGCCCGAGGAGGTCGCCGACGTGATTCGCCAGGCGTTGCGCCACGTTCCGGCCGAACGGCTCTTCCCATGCACGAACTGCGGGATGGTTCCGCTCGCCCGCGACGTCGCCCGGCAGAAACTGCGGGCGCTGGGCGCCGGCGCCGCGCTGATCCGGCGGGAGTTGTCCTGACCGGCCCTTGAGATTCCTTAACGCGCCATCGCGGCGCGGTCCGCCGCAGGCCGGAATCCCGCGTCTGGCGCGGGTTTCCGTGCAACAGGAAACGAGCCGCTCGCCGGAAACCTGTCGCTTTTTTGCGAAAAGTGACGTATAGTGCGCGCCGTGTTTTGTTCCAGGCAGTAAAGGCACGCTCTGTACGACCGCCACGCAGTCGTTCGACCGCCGTACTTTCCTTGAGATCGAAACATCGGCCGGGCAACGTCCCGTTTACTTCTCGTACTTGAGGAATTCAAGAGAACATGGCAACCGGAACTGTG
>DATJFI010000068.1:0-28321 GCA_035495715.1 Casimicrobiaceae bacterium | reverse complement strand
TCAACCCGACACCAACCGCACTAGCGTCGTGTGAGCACTTCTAGCCTTGGAAACCCCCGGCAACCCGCGCCTCTCGGCACCGGCCGCCAAGGCTCCCCGCCTCAGTACCCACACCTATCGATTGCCAATTGTTAAAGAGCGACTGCGTTACATGGAGCCGCCTGCATTCCTTTCAAGCGGCCGCCTCCCTTGTCGTGCGATTGCGTGGGGGAGGATGTGTAACGCGAAGGAAGTGAAATTGTACGACAGCGGCCTACAAAATGCAAGGCAAGCGCGGGCGCGGTGCCGTTTCCGCGGCCACATTTTTCTGCGCCCGTCGGCACCCTGGCGCCGACGCGACATCATGCAATTGCGGCCGCTCGCGCGCCTTCAGGACGCCGGCGACGTGCCCTTCGCCGCCCGTCGCCGCGAACGCTGGCGCTCGCCAGGCGTAGGCGCGGGCCGCGGATATTTCCACTTGTTGTGCACCCACAGCCAATCGGCGGGATTGTCGTGAATCTCCGCCTCGAGCCGCCGCGCGTAGCGCTCGACGACCTGCAGATCGTCCTCGCTCTCGTAAGGCGGTTCGACCAGCACGTGCAGCCGCACGGTGTAGTGACCCTTGCTCACGCGCCGCATCGCCACGTAAACGACCGGCGCATCGAGAAAGCGCGCGATCTTGTCGGCGCCGGTGAAGAACGCCGTGTCCTGGTTCAGGAACCGCGTCCAGTGCTTGTCCATGTTCCGCGGCGGCGTCTGGTCGGCGACCATCGCGTACGCGCGCGCCTCGCCGGCACGGCGCATCAACTCGAACAGGAATGACTGGATCGGTATCGGCTTGCCGCCGAAACGGCTGCGCGTCGCGCGGATGAAGGCGTCGAGGCTCGCGACGCGCAACGGCTTGTACACGGCGTCGATCGGGATGCCGAACTGTGCACCGGCCGCCGGCAGCAGCCATTCCCAGTTGCACACGTGCGCCGTGAGCAGCACGACCGGCCGCTTCTCCGCAACGAAGCGCGCGATCAGGTCGCGATTCTCGATCGCGACGCGCTTCGCGAGATCGTCGGCGCTCGCGCCGTATCCCCAGAACGTCTCGGCGAGCGTCTCGCCGAGATTGACGAACGACTGCCGCAGAAGCGCCGCCCGCTCTTCGGCGGACTTTTCCGGAAACGCGTTCGCGAGATTGCGCGCGGCGAGATCGCGATGCCAGCGCAACACATGGAAGGCGACGAAGTAGGCGAAATGGCCCAGCGCGTAGAGCAGCGGCAGCGGCAGGCGCGTGAGAAACTTGAGGATGTGGCGCAAGCGCGAGAGCGGTTCCAATGAAACGCCCGCGTGCAAGCGGGCGCCGGGTTCGAACAGGGTGGTGACTTGAGCTTAGACGAGAACCGCGCGTGCGGCAATGCGGCCTGGCCGCGTGTCGACGCGCTGCCTTCGAGCGTACCCGGCACGAACCTTTGGTGGTGCACGCTCGATGCGACCGCCGACGAGATCGCGACGTGGCGGATGGTTCTCTCCGACGCCGAGCGCATGCGCGCGTCGCGCTTCGGCATGCCGTTCCTTCGAGCACGCTATGTCGTCGGACGCACCGCGTTGCGGACGGTGCTCGCCCGCGCGCTCGGGATGGCCCCGTCCGAAGTGCCGATCGAGCGCGGCCTACGCGGACGACCGCGCCTGCGGAGCGACGTCGGTCTCGACTTCAACGTCTCGCACACCGCGGGCGTCGCGTTGATCGGCACGACGGACGCCGGCCGCATCGGCGTCGACGTCGAGCGCCGCGATCGCCCGATCAACGTGGGCGGCATCGCGCGGAAATTCCTCACCGACAGCGAGCGCGCGGACATCGCGTCGATGGACGCCGATGCCGCGCGTCGCGCGGTGCTGACGCTCTGGACGTGCAAGGAGGCGATGAGCAAGGCGACCGGCGACGCGCTCTCGGCGCCGTTCGCGCGCATCGACGTCGACTGCCTCCATGGGCGCCGCGTGCGCGACGGGCCCGATCCCTATCGTCCCGCCGACTGGACGCTTGACGCCGCGGATGTTCCGCTCGACCACATCGCGACCGTCGCGCTTTGGCGGTCATGATGCGGCGCGAGCGCCGCTCAGTCGCGCACGCTTTGCCGCGCTTCAGCCAGCATCGCCTCCGCGCGCTCGAGCACCGGCCTGTCGATCATCTTGCCGTCGAGCAGCGCCGCGTTGCCGTGCGAGCGCGCGAAGGCATCGACGACCCGCTTCGCCCAATCGACGTCCTCCGCCGACGGTCCGAAGCAGCGATTGACGACGTCCACCTGCGCCGGATGAATGCAGAGCTTCCCGCCGAAGCCCAACTGGCGGGCGCGCTGACAATCGCGGCGCAATAGCTCGACGTCATCGACGGACTGCGTGATGCCGTCGACCGGGGGATCGATCCTCGCGACGCGTGACGCGAGCACGAGACGCGAGCGCGCGTACAGAAGATCGTCGTCGCCGGTCCCGAGGTCCGACTGATAATCGAGCGACCCGAAAAGCAGCGCCTTCACGTTCGGGGCCTGCGCGACGGCAAGCACGTTCCACATGCCGCGGGCGGTCTCGACCAGAGGAAACACGGGTCGTCTGCCGCACACGGCGGCGACACGGGCGATGTCGTCGGCGCGCTCGACCTTCGGCAGGACGAGCGCCGCGACGCCGTCGTGCGCGCAGGCGCGAAGATCGTCGTCGAACCATGCGCTGTCGACCGCGTTGACGCGCACCATCACCGGACGCTCGATGGCGAGCCAGCCGGCGAGCGCATCGCGCGCGGCGGCCTTTTCCGCCGCCGCGACCGCGTCTTCGAGGTCGACGATCACCGCGCCGGCACGCGTCGCGCACGCTTTCGCGTAACGGTCCGGCCGGTTGCCGGGGACGAAGAGATACGAGCGCCGCACCATCGCGGCGATGGTACACGACGCCGCCCGCGCGGCGCTTGCGGTGAAGCGCGGCGGCAGGTCATCATCGCGCATGCTCGAAAAGCGCACGCAGGTCGCGATCATCGGCGCCGGACCGTCCGGCCTGCTGTTCGGGCAACTGCTGCACAACGCCGGCGTCGACAACGTCATTCTCGAGCGGCGCAGCGCCGACTACGTGCTCGGCCGCGTGCGCGCCGGCGTGCTCGAGCAGACGACCGTCGACCTGCTCGATGCGGCAGGCGTCGGCGCGCGGATGCGCCGCGAAGGACTGACGCACGACGGCGTCGAGCTTTCGTTCGGCGGCGCCCGCCATCGGATCGACTTCCGCGCGCTCACCGGCAAGAGTGTGACGATCTACGGCCAGACCGAAGTCACCCACGACCTGATGGACGCGCGGCGCGCGTTCGGCGGCGCGACGATCTACGAAGCGGACGACGTCGCCCTTCACGATTTCGACAGGGAAACGCCGAGCGTGACGTGGCGCGATGCAAACGGCGCGCATCGGCTCGGCTGCGACTTCATCGCCGGCTGCGACGGCTACCACGGCGTGAGCCGCGCCAGCGTGCCGGCTGCGAGCATCGCCACGTACGAGCGTGTCTATCCGTTCGGCTGGCTCGGTATCCTCGCCGATACGCCGCCGGTCTCGCACGAGCTCATCTATTCGAACCACGCGCGCGGGTTCGCGCTCTGCTCGATGCGCTCGCCGACTCGCACGCGCTACTACATCCAATGCTCGCTCGACGACAGCGTCGACGCGTGGAGCGACGACGCCTTCTGGGACGAGCTGCGCCGGCGTCTCGACCGCAAGGCGGCGGAAACGATGATCACCGGGCCGTCGATCGAGAAAAGCATCGCGCCGCTGCGAAGCTTCGTCGCCGAGCCGATGCGTTTCGGCACGCTGTTCCTCGCCGGCGACGCCGCGCACATCGTGCCGCCCACCGGGGCGAAGGGCCTCAATCTCGCGGCGTCCGACGTGCGGTTCCTCTCGCGCGCGTTGATCGAGGCCCTCGTCGAGCGCAGCAGCGCCGGCATCGATCGCTACTCGGATGTCTGCCTGCGCCGGGTGTGGAAAGCCGAGCGCTTCTCCTGGTGGTTCACGTCGCTCACGCACCTGTTCCCCGAAACCGGCGCGATCGGCCGCAAGCTGCAGCGCGCCGAGCTCGACTATCTCGTCACGTCGAAGCCGGCGTCGACGGCGATGGCGGAGAATTACGTCGGTCTTCCGTTCGAGGACGCCACGCTCGGCGGCGCGTAGCGCCGGCTCGGGGCGCCGCTCGCTCCGGATAACGATTTTCGATACCCTTGCAAGCGATCCGTCTTGCCTGCCGGAGGTCCTGGGGACGACAATGTGCGCCCCCGATCCCGGCTGCGCCCACGACACTACCCGCCCTCTGGAGACCTGAATGCCGCTGCTTGCCCGCCTTCTTGTCATATTGCTCGCGCTCGCGCTGGCGCAACCGTCGTTCGCTCAGGGCGGCCCCGTCAAGATCGCCGGCCTGGTGGAGCTCTCGGGCACCGGCACGACGTCGGGCACGAACTTCAACGACGGCGTGAAGCTCGCCGTGAAGGAGATCAATGCCGCCGGCGGCATCCTCGGCCGCAAGATCGAATACACGCCGTCGGACACGCAATCCCAGCCGCAGACAGCGAAGGCGCTCGCGATCAAGGCCGTCGACGATGGCGCCTACATCGTGATGGGCCCGGTCTTCTCGGGCTCGATCCTCGTCAGCATGGCGGAGACGCAGCGCGCGCACATCCCGAACTTCACCGGCGGCGAAGCGGCGGCCATCACGCAGCAGGGCGATCCGTACATCTTCCGCACGTCGTTCACGCAAACGACCGCGATGCCGAAGGTTGCGCGTTACCTCGCCGACAACCTGAAGGCGAAGAGCGTCGCGATCATCTACACGAACAACGACTTCGGCAAGGGCGGCCGCGACGTGTTCATCAAGGCGATCGAGCCGAAGGGGATCAAGGTGCTCGCCGACATCTCGACCGATCCGGGCCAGCTCGACTTCTCGGGCGCCGTTCTCAAGGCGAAGCAGGCGAACGCCGACGCGGTGTTCGTCTACACGAACGAGGAAGAGGCGGCGCGGTGCCTGCGCGAGCTTCGCAAGCAGGGCGTCGACAAGCCGATCGTCGGCGAAACCGTGCTGACGAGCCAGAAGGTGATCGAGCTCGCCGGCGACGCCGCGAACGGCGCCGTCGCGCACGTCGGCCTCACCGCCGACGCGCCGATTCCGGAGGTCAAGGCATTCGCGCAGAAGTTCCAGAACGAATACCACTACAAGCCCGACCACAACGGTCTCAAGGGCTACACGGCGATGTACATCGCCAAGGCGGTCACCGAGAAGGTCGGCAAGTTCGACGGCAAGGCCTTCGCCGACGCGATGCACGGCGTCAAGCTGTCGGTGAAGCAGTACCCCGGCATCCTGATGGACGTGAGCTTCGACAAGAACGGCGATCTCGACCGCGAAAGCTTCATGACCAAGGTCGTGAACGGCAAGCAGGAAGTCGTCGCGACGCTGCCGCCGCTCGGCACCGGCCAATAAGCGGCAGCGCGCTCGCACACGTTATTCACGAGCCGCGGCGGCGGACGTTCCGATGGTGAACGAGGCGCTTCCGCTGCCCGCGAATCCGCTCGGCATCCGCGGTATCGAGTTCATCGAGTACGCGACACGCGAGCCGCTGGCGCTCGGCGCGCTGCTTTCGCGGATGGGATTCCACGAAGTCGCGCGCCACCGCTCGCGCGAGGTCGTCCTGTTCCGCCAGGGCGGCATGAACGTGATCGTGAATGCGCACGCCGAAGCGGTTCGCGAATCGGTGCGCGGCAATGCGCCGGCGATCAGCGCCATCGCATTCCAGGTGGGCGACGCGGCGTACGCGCACCGGCGCGCGCTCGCGCTCGGTGCGTGGGACATGCCGACGCGCGCCGCGGAAATGGAGCTGCATATCCCCGGCATTCACGGCGCCGGGGACAGTCTTGTTCATTTCGTCGACCGCGTCGACGAGTTCTCGATCTACGACGTCGATTTCGTCTGGACACGCGGCGTCGACCGCCATCCACCGGCGCTCTTCGGTTTGCACTGGTTCGGCGTCGTGGAATCGGTCTTCCCCGACCGTATCGGCGACTGGACCGATTTCTACACGACCCTCCTCGGCTTCGAGCGGCTCGATGCGAGCCATTTCGTCGGCGTGCTGCCGAAGGGAACGCTGTTGCGCAGTCCCGGCGGCTACTTCTACGTCCAGCTCGTCGAGCCGCCGCCGGGAGCCGATTTCGTCGAATGGGACGAGCAGCTGTTGCGCGTGGGCCTCGGGACTCCCGACGTGCCGAAGGCCGTGCAGGGATTGCAGGAACGTGGCATCGTCTTCGTCGATCGCGAGCCGTTGCGGCCGAGCGAGCGCGGCGCGCTGACGCAGATCTATTTCGGCAGCGTCTGCTTCGAGCTCGTCCATAGCGACGCGCCGCCCGCGCGCCCACGCGCCACGGAACGGCGATGAGGCTCGAAGATTTCGGCATGGACGCGCTGACGCTGCCGGGTCCGCTCGACGGCAAGCTCGACGCGATCCGCCGAGCGGGCTTCAGCCAGGTGATGCTTTCCGCTGCCGACCTCGCCGGCTATCCGGGCGGCGAGGACTGCGCGATTCGCGCCGTGCGCAAAAGCGGCCTGCGCGTGACGGGCTTGCAGGTGTTGCGCGAGTTCGAAGGACTCTCGGGCCCGCTCCACGACTACAAGGTCGGCGTCGCGAAGTCGATGCTGGAGATGGCGCGCGCCGCCGCGGCACCGCTTCTGCTCGTCTGCTCGACGACGTCGCCGCATGCGAGCGGCGATTTCGACGCGCAGGTTGCCGATCTGCGCAAGCTCGCGATGCTCGCGGTTCCGCTTCGCGTGCGTATCGCGTACGAGGCGCTGTCGTGGGGTCGCTTCGTCGACGCCCTGCCGGGCGCGTGGGCGCTCGTGCAGGCCGCCGATCGCGCGAACCTGGGCCTCGCGATCGACGCGTTCCATTTCGTCGCGAGCGGTACGCCGCTCGAAGCGCTCGAGGAGATCTATCCGGGCAAGCTCTTCCTCGTCCAGCTTTCCGATTTCGTCGGCAGCGCGCCGGCCTCGCCGGAGGAGCGGCGTGAAACCGCGCGCCACCTTCGCGTCTTTCCGGGCGAGGGCTCGCACAGCGATCGGCTCGCCGAACTGATCCGCGCCGTGGACCAGATCGGTTACGAGAGCGACTTCAGCTTCGAGGTGTTCAACGACGATTACATGCAGATGTCTCCGTCGCGCGTTGCCGAGCGTGCGCGGCGATCGCTCGACTGGATCGTGAGCCGCGTGTCGCGGCGAAGCCTGCCCGTGCGGCGCGCGGCTTCACCGGCTGGGACGCGCCGTGCCGACTGACTCGGTGGCCTGAACGCCTCCGACGACCGGCGCATGCAGGATCTCGTTCAGCTCATCGTCTCGGGCATCGCGGCCGGCACGATCTACGGAGTCGCCGCGCTCGGCTTCACGCTGCTTTGGCAGGCGTCGGGCACGATCAATTTCGCGCAGGGCGAGTTCGTGATGCTGCCGGCGTTCGCGATGCTGCTGTTCCTGTCGATGGGCGCTCCACTGTGGCTTGCATTCATTGCGGCGTGCCTCATCGCGATGCTGCTGCTCGGCGTCGCGTTCAAGCGGATCATCGTCGATCCGCTGCTGCGCCACGGCGTCATTCCGCTGGTGATCGCGACGCTTGGCCTGTCGATGTTCGTCAAGCAAAGCGTCAAGGCCGGCGCAGGGGCGCTGGCGCATCCGTTCCCGAGCGCGTTCCCTTCCGGCCAGTTCGCAATCGCGGGCATCAACGTCTCGTATGCCGACATCGGCACGCTGCTTCTCGCCGGCGGCATCGTGCTCGCGCTCCAGACGTTCCTGAACCGCACGGTGACCGGACGCGCGATGCAGGCGTGCGCGCAGAACACCGAGGCCGCTCGCGTGCTCGGGATCAACGTGCGGCGGATGACGCTCTACGTATTCCTGATCAACGCGGCACTCGCGGCCGTCGCTGCGCTGCTGATCACGCCGAGCTACCTCGCCAAGTTCGACATGGGCGAGACGATCGGCCTCAAGGCGTTCTTCGCCGCGATCATCGGCGGCTTCAACCAGACGCGCGGCGCGCTGCTCGGCGGCGTGCTGATCGGCGTGCTCGAGAACGTGGTCGGTTTCTACGTCACGCCGGCGTACAAGGAGGGCGTTGCGCTCGTCGTGTTCCTGCTCGTGATCCTGCTGCGGCCCGAGGGTTTGCTCGGCAAGGCGGAGGAGCGAAAGGTATGAGCCGATGACGGCGATGCGGACCGCTGTGCCGGTCAATGGAATGCGCGCGCGAACGCGGCTCGCCGCGATCGGCATCGTCGTGATCGTTTTCGCCTTGCTGCCGCTTGGGCTCAAGAGCTACGGCACGTACCTGTGCTCGCTGTTCTGCGTCTACCTGATGGCGACGTTCGGCCTGAACCTGACGATCGGCTACGCCGGTCAGATGTCGCTCGGCCAGGCGGCGTTCCTCGGCATCGGCGCGTACATCGCGGCGATCGGCATGAAGCACGGCCTGCCGTTCTTCGCGATGCTGCCGCTCGCCGCTCTCGCCTGCTTCGCGATCGGGCTCGCGCTCGGCTTTCCGGCGCTGCGCGTGCAGCACCATTATCTTGCGTTCGCGACGCTCGGCTTCAACGTGCTCGTGTTCCTCGTCCTGCGCAACGAGGAAGCGATCACCGGCGGCACGTTCGGCATTCGCGGCATTCCGCGGCCGACGCTGTTCGGCCTTTCGCTCGACGCCAACCTCGTCTATTTCTGGTTCACGCTCGCGTCGACGCTTGTCCTGATGGCGCTGTTGTGGTGGCTGCTCCGCTCGCCGTGGGGACGCGCGTTCGCTGCGCTCCGCGACAACCCGATCCGCGCCGAAAGCCTCGGCGTCAACATCACCGCGTACACGCTGCTCGCGTTCGCGATCGGCGCCTGCTGCGCGGGCATCGCCGGCGTGTACTTCGCCTCGCTCGTCGGCTTCATCGATCCGGCGCCGTTCAACTTCAGCGCGTCGCTGCTGATGCTGCTCGGCGTCATCGCCGGCGGCGCCGGACGTTTTCTCGGACCCGTCGTCGGCACCGTCATCATCGTGTTGCTTCCCGAGTGGCTGCGGTTCATGCAGGACTGGTATCTCGCGGCATTCGGCATCGCCGTGATCGCGCTGATGGTCTGGCTGCCGGGCGGACTGCTGTCGCTGCCGGAGCGACTGTCGAGACGTCGCGGCAGCGAGCCGGCCGCTGCAAGCACGCCGCTCACGGCCGAGGGCATGCAATGACCATCCTCGCCGTGCGCGACCTGCGCAAGCACTACGGGGCGATCCGTGCGGTCGACGGCGTGAGCTTCGACGTCGCGCAAGGCGAAATCGTCGGCGTCATCGGACCGAACGGCAGCGGCAAGACGACGCTCTTCAACAGCATCCTCGGACAGATACGGCCGAGCGACGGCCGCGTCGAGCTGCGCGGCGAGGACATCACGGGGATGGCGCCGCTCGAGCTCGCGCGCCGCGGTGTCGGCCGCACGTTCCAGACGCTGCAGGTTTTCACGCGCCTCTCGGTGCGCGACAACCTGATCGCGGCCGGGCAGGAGTTCCGCGGCTCGATGTCCGCGCGCCTGTTCGCGCCGCGTGACGCGGGTCTCGGTGGGGCAGCCGATCACCTGATCGAGCGCTTCCGTCTCCAGCACGTCGCATATGCGCCCGCCGGCAGCCTCTCGTACGGCCAGCAAAAGCTCGTCGACATCGCGATGGCGTTCATGCCGGCGCCGCGCCTCGTGCTGCTCGACGAGCCGTGCGCGGGCGTCAACCCGAGCCTCGTCGACGAATTGCGCGAGCTGCTGCTGGCGATGAACCGCGAGCAGGGCGGGAGCTTCGTCGTCGTCGAGCACAACATGGATTTCATCATGCGGCTTTGCCCGCGCGTGATCTGCATGGTCGAGGGACGCGTGCTCGCCGAGGGTCCGCCGTCGGAGGTGCAGTCGAACCGGCAGGTGCTCGACGCTTACCTGGGCAATTGAACGGCACGATGAGCGAAAAGATCATCGAGTTCGAGAACGTCGTCGCGGGCTACGCGCCGAGCCTCACGATCCTGAACGGAACGTCGTTCGACGCGCGCAAGGGCGAGATCACGCTCTTGATCGGCCCGAACGGGGCCGGCAAGTCGACGGTGCTGAAGACGCTGTTCGGCATGCTCGTCCCGCGCAGCGGCGAGGTGCGTTTCGAGGGCAAGCGCGTCAACGGCAGGTCGCAACGCGACCTGCTTGCGCTCGGGATGGCCTATGTCCCGCAGGGGCGCAATCTCTTCGCATCGCTTTCGGTGCGGCACAACCTCGAGCTCGGCGGCATCACGCTGGCGCGCGGCTCGCTCGGCTCCCGCATCGACGAGGTTCTCGCCCGCTTCCCGCGCATTCGCGAACGCATCGACAACCAGGCATCGACGCTGTCGGGCGGGGAGCAGAAGCAGCTCGAGGTGGGACGCGCGCTGCTCCTGCATCCGCGCGTTCTGCTGATCGACGAGCCGTCGATCGGGTTGTCACCGAAGCTCGTGCAGGACGTGATGGCGCTGCTGCGCGAGCTCGCCGACCAGGGCGTGACCGTGCTGATGGTCGAGCAGAACGTGCGCACCGCGCTCAAATACGCGGACCGCGCGCTGGTGCTCGAGATGGGGCGCCTCGCGCTCGACCGTCCGGCCGGCGCGCTGCTCGGCGATCCCGACCTCAACCGGCTGTTTCTCGGCGGTCACGTCGTCACTGCGGAGTCACGCTCGCCGCGCCCGAGTCAAGGCGCAGGCGGAGGGCTGCCCGCATGAGCGCGCGCTGACGCCGATTCACCTTGACCCAAGGGAACGCTCGAAGATGGCAGACACGCACACGTTCGGCATCGCCGGACTTCTCGGCTGGCCCGTTGCGCATTCGCGCTCGCCGATCATTCACAACCACTGGCTGGCCCGTTACGGCATCGCGGGACGTTACGTGCTTTTCGCGGTCCCGCCGGAGAAGCTCGAGGCGGCCGTGCGCGGAGTCGGCGTGCTCGGCCTGCGCGGATGCAACGTGACGACACCGCACAAACAGGCGATCTTTCCGATGCTCGATCGCGTCGACGACCTCGCGCGCAAGATCGGTGCGATCAACACGGTCGTCGTCGAACAGGACGGCACGCTCTCCGGATTCAACAACGACGGCAACGGCTTCGTGCAGAGCGTCCGCGACGCGGTGCCCGCGTGGCGGCCCGATGCCGGACCGATCGCGATCGTCGGTGCCGGCGGTGCCGCCCGCGCGATCATCGCGAGCCTGCAGGCGCAGGGTGCACGCGAGATCCGCATCGTGAACAGGACGCGAGCGCGCGCCGAGGAGCTGCAGGCGCGCTTCGGCGGGCCGCTCGCCGTGATCGCGTGGGAGAAGCGCGCCGATGCGCTGGACGGCGTCGCGCTGCTGGTCAACGCGACGAACCAGGGCATGATGGAGAAGCCGCCGCTCGACCTGGTTCTCGACGTCCTTCCGCGCGCGGCCATCGTCGCCGACGTCATCTACGTGCCGCGCGAGACGCCGCTGCTGGCTGCCGCACGCGCGCGTGGCCACAGGACCGTCAACGGGCTCGGCATGCTGCTCAATCAGGCGCGGCCCGCGTTCCATGCGTGGTATGGCGTGATGCCGGACATCACGCCGGAGCTCGTGCGCGCGATCGAAGCGACGTTCTGACGCGTCGGACGTTCCTCAGGCGCTGATCGACACCGGCCCGCGGCCCTCGAGATGCGCGACGCCGAGCGCGGCGAGCGCCTCGTCCTCGTCGTCGGAGAGTCCGCTGACGGCGACGGCGCCCGCCACGATACCGTCGACGCGGACGGGCAGCCCGCCGCCGAAGCCCACGTAACGCGGATCGCCGTAGAACGCGACGTCGGTTCCCTTCGCGCGGAGCGTCTCGCCGAGCACGCGCGTCGGGCGGTTGAGACGCGCCGCGGTGAACGCCTTGTTGATCGCGAGCGGTCCCGACGCGATCAGCGCACCGTCGCAGCGCAGGAACGCGAGCAATTCACCGTGCGCGTCGGCGATCGCGATCGCCGCCGTCCGTCCCTTCGCCTCGACGGCGCGACGGACGACGTCGAGCGCGTCGAGAACGTCGCGGTGGGCAAGGACGGGCGCAGCAAGCAATGAAGTTCCTAAATCGTCTCGAACTGCGCGTCCTTCAGCGACGCCGCATAGCCGTCAATCGCCTCGTTCGTCTTGCGCCAGCTCGGAAGCGCCTTCATCGCCGAAAGCCACCGTTTCACGTTCGGATACGCGGCGTAATCGCAGCGGATCATGTCGCCGAGCGCGACGAACGGCGCGGCGAAGTAGTCGGCGATCGTGAGCGCGTCGCCGCATAGATAGCCGTTGCCGCCGAGCACCGAGCGATCGAGGACCTTCATCCAGCCGGATGCGCGCTCGCGATGCCACGCGAGCGTCGCCGCCTGGACGGTCGGATCCTCGCGCTTGAAGAACGAGAATATCTGCGGATAGACGAAGCCGTAGACGAAGTCGCGGCTCATCTGCGTGTTGACCCAGTCCATCCGCTCGTTGACGCGAGCGCGTGCGCGAAGGGACTTCGGATAGGCCGGCGAGTCGATCGCATCGGCGAGGTACTTGAGAATCGCCGAGCTCTCGGTCAGCCGGAAGTCGCCGTCCTCGAGCACCGGGACCATGTGGCTCGGATTGATCGTCAGGAATTCGTCCTTGTACTGCTGGCCACCGAGGATGTCGACGACCTCGAAATCGACGTTCGCGCCGCTCTCGGCTGCGAAGAGCATGATCGGCCGACTCGTCGTCGACGCGGGGTGGTAGTAGACCTTCATTGCGATCCTCCTTGCGTGAAATGGGTGGGACGCGCGCCGATCTTGGGCAACGCGCGTCAGGCAGCCTGTCCGAGCGACGCCTGCATTCGCTGGATCAGCACGTCGATCAGGTCCTTGCCGTCCGGCGACTTGAGCCGCCGTTCCTTGAGCGCGCGCACGAGCTCCGGCTTGGCGATCGACTCGTAGTCGGAACGGATCAGCACGCCGGCAATGGCGCGCTGCACGTTCACCGTCTTCGCGACGGGGAACAGGTGCGTCAGGAGCTCGAGGCTCTGCGGATCGGAGACGTGGTGCAATGCGAGCGTGTCGAGCGCGCGGATCTGCGCGTCGACGTCGTTCATCCGCGCGATCCGCGACGCGACGTCGCGAAGCTCGGCGGGCTCGGCGATCGGCCGCTGCTTGACGTAGACCTGCGCGAGCTCCACGTCGCGCTCGCGTCCGCTCGTCAGAGCCTTGACGACCATCGTGCGCGCGCCGGCGCTCCCGGTGCATGCGAGCAGCGCGGCGTGGCCGGTATCGGACGGCGCGGCTGCGCCGCGCCGGAAGTCGGCAAGCGCCGGCTCGAGTGCGTGCTCGCGCGTCAGCGTGCAGGCGAGATCGACGTCGGCGCTGTTGACGTCGGTGTGCCGGTACACGTCGCGCAGCAGCGCGACGAGCTCGGCTCGCCGCTCGTCGCCCGAAAGCCAGCCGAAACGCGACGCGAGCGCGATCATGCGGGCGCGCACCTGCGGCTCGTCGGCGTCGCGCGCGAACGCGAGCCAGCGTGCCTTGATCGCGTCATCGGCGGCGATGTCCTTCAGCACGCTCGCGACCGCCGGTGTTTGCCGTTCGGCGTCGCTCAGCGAAGCCTCGTATTTCTCGAGCGGATCCAGATAGGCCCGCACTTCCGCCATGTCGCGGCCGAGCAGCGCATGGACGAAGGCCGCGCGCTGCGGCGCGGACAATCGATCGTCGACGAACCGGCACATGTCGCGCCCGTATCCCGCCTGCGGATCGACGTCCGTCGCGCCGCTCGCGACCGTCATCGAGCTCCCGGCGAAGAGCTGCAGCAACTTCGCGTTCGGGTGTCCGCTCGCGACCGACACCGTTCCTTCCGACTTGAAATAGCGCTCGAGGATCGGCCCGGCGTTTGCACCGAGCGGCGCCTTCGACGAGAAGCCGTAGATGACCGGCACGTTCCTGAAGATCATCCGCATCTTGTCGCGGTTGCTGTCGGCATGCTGCGCGTCGAGCAGCGCCGCGACGCGCTCGGCATCGGCCACCGAATGACCGGAGCGCAGCAGCGCGCGCGTCACTTCCGCCGAGGCCGTCGACAGCTTGTCGGGGTTCAGCGTGTTGCAGCCGAACAGGTACACCTCCTTCAGCCGGGAGAAGAGTCCCGGGCACGAGTCGCTGCAGGATGCGCGCCCCATCTCGTCGACGGGCAGCGATTCGCGCGCGTCGACGCGGTCCGAGTAGAACTCGTCGCCGCCGTCGAAGTGACCGGAGATCAGCAGGACGTCGCAGCGCACGCCGGCACGGCACGCCGACGCGAGCCAGTCGGGCCGTCCGCGCTCGACCAGTTCGACGAAGTCGTACTGATCGGACGGCAGATAGCGGCGGAACGTGTCCTTTTCGTCGGCGGAGTTGACGGTGATCGTGCACACCGTCTTTCGCTCGGCGAGAGCGTCGTGCGCGGCGAGGGCCGCAGCGAGGGCGGCCGCGAGGAAGAACCTGCGGTGAAACGGCATCGGGCTGGCGGGTGGGCGTGGAACGCGGCGAAGTATTGCACGCGCCGTGGGGCGGCGAAAAGAGCCGCGTTTCGAAGTCCGCAGCGAAGCGGGATCAGGCCGGGGAACCGAGCCGGTCGATCAGGACGTCGATCAGGTCGCGACCGTCGCGCGACCTGAACCGGTGCTCACGCAGCGTGCGCACGAGCTGCGGCGTGTCAATCGCCTCGAAATCGGCGCGGATCAGCACGCCCGCGATGGCCCGCTGCACGTCGATCGTTCGCGCCAGCGGAAACAGCCGCGCGAGATTCTCGAGCGCCTCGCGGTCGGCGACGCGATGGTCGGCGAGCGCGTCGAGTGCGCGCACCTGTGCGCCCGCGTCGCTCATGCGCCCGATGCCGCTCGTCACGTCCCGAACCTCGTCGGCGTCGGCGAGCGGCTGGTATTGCAGGTAGACCTGCGCGATCTGCACGTCGGCTTCGCCGGGACTCGTCAACGCAGCGAGCAGCCGCGGGCGCTGCGCGACGTCGCCGAGGCAGGCGCGGATCGCCGCATGGCCGACGTCGTCGGCCTCCCCCAACCCGTCGCGCGTGTGATCGAGCGCATGCGACGCGTTCAGCTTGCAGACGAAGTCGACGTCGGCCGCCGTCAGCACCGGATGCGCGTAGCGACCCGAGACGACGCGTCCAAGCTCGGCGAGCCGCTCGTCGGCCGACAGCCAGCCGAGCTTCTGCGCAAGGTCGATCAGGCGGACGCTAAGCGTCGTATCGTCGGTGGCGTGCATGAACGCGACAAAGCGATCGCGAGCGGTCCCGTCGTCGGCGATGGCCGCGAGCTCGCTCGTCAGACCCGGCGAGTCGTCATCGCGCTGCGCGACGGCGGCAGCATAGCGTTCGAGCCGATCGAGAAAGAGTCGCACTTCGGCCATGTCGCGACGAAGCAGCGCATGGACGAATTGCGCGCGCGCCGCCGGCGACAGGCGCTCGTCCTGGAAGCGACAGACGTCACGACGGAAACCCGCATCGGGATCGGCATCGACGGAGCCGCGCGTCAGCGTCAGCGAATGTCCCGGGAAGTACGCGAGCAGCCGCCCACCCGGCCTGCCGGCCGCGACTTCCTGCGCGCCACCCGACTGGAAATAGCGGTCGAGGTACGTCGCGGCGACGGGCCCGAGCGGCGCGACCGACGAGAAGCCGTAGATCGCCGGCACGTTGCGGAAGATGTGGCGCATCCGGTCGCGGCTGCTGTCGGCGAAGCGCGGGCTCATCTCGCGCGCGAGCCGCGCGGCCTCGTCCGGCGAATGCCCCGACTGCACGAGCGTGCGCGCGATCTCCTCGGGCGCACTGCGCAGCGCGACGGGATTGAGCGTGTTGCAGCCGAACAGGTACACCGCCTTGAGGTGCGCGAACGGGCCGTCGTCGGGATCGCTGCAGGCGACGCGCTCCATCTCGTCGACCGGCAGGTACTCGCGCGACTCGACGTGCTCCGAGAAAAACTCGTTGCCGCCCGCGTAGTCGCCACCGTCGTAATGGCCCGAGATCACGAGGATGTCGCAGCGGATCCCCTTGCGTCGCGCCGACTCGAGCCAGTCGGGGCGTCCGCGCTCGACCAGTTCGACGAAATCGAAGTGGCTCTGCGGCAGGTAGCGCTCGAACGCCTGCTTCTCGTTCGACGAGTTGACGGTGATCGTGCAGACGGTTTGCCGGCCTGCCGCCGCGTGTGCCGGCGCGGCAGCGAGCAGCGCGCAAAGCGACGCAGAAACGAGCGAAAGGCCGAAAAACGGTGGCAGGCGCATGGCGGGGATGCGTGCCCGCAAGCGCGCGCCGCGAGCCGACGGCGCCATTTCAGCCAGCGACGCGCGTGCCGTAAAGCAGACATTGGACCGATGTCCTATCGGCCTCCTGCGAAGCCGATCGTAAGAATCCGCCGACAGCACGGCACGGCGTCACGCGGTGCGCCAGGGCCGCCCCGGAGTGCGCGTCCGAACTGACGTACACGCGTCGTGGCGTCGAACTGTAGTGAACGGCTTCGGGTACACCGAAAACCGCATGGCATACCGCTTGCATCGAGGCCCGCGTCTGGTGCCCTCGGCCAAGGAGCCGCGATGTCTTCCCTGTTGATCGTCGACGACGAACCGAACGTCCTGTCCGCGATGCGTCGGCTATGCCTGAATGCGGCAGTCCTGCCGGCGATCCCCAGTCCGTCGATCGTGACGTTCACGTCGGCGGGCGATGCGCTCGCGCACCTCGACGCGCACGACGTCGACATCGTCATCTCCGACTACCGGATGCCCGAAATGGACGGGGCCTCGTTCCTCGCGCGCGTGAAGGAACTGCATCCGGACTCGGCGCGCATCATCATGAGCGCCTGTTCCGACATCGACGGCATCGTCCGCGCCGTCAACCATGCGGGCATCTTCCGGTTCGTGAGCAAGCCGTGGTCCGATCCCGACCTCAAGGCGACGATCCTCGAGGTGCTCGCGCATCGGCGGCTCCTGATCGAGAACCGCGAGCTCGCCGACGAGGTGCGGGCACAGCGCGACGTGATCCTGCGTCAGAAGCTCGAGCTCGAGCGGCTCGAGCGCGAATCGCCCGGCATCACGCGCGTGAGCTGGACCGAAGACGGCGGCGTGCTCGTCGAGGAATGAATGCCGATGAAAACGCCTTTCGGGACGAAACGGCGATGAGCGCGAAGTCCGCGACCCACTGCGGCCGCATTGCCGACCTCGACTGGATCCGCGCGCTCTACGAGCTCGGCCAGAAGGCGGCCAACGGCGCGCATCCGCAACAGGTCTCGCAGGAGATCCTCGAGCACATCGTGCGCGGCTTTGCCGCGGAAAGCGGCTCGATCGCGCTGATCGTCGACGGCACGACCGACCAGCTCGAGCTCGCCGCCGGTACCGATCTGCCGTCGGGCCTGGTCGGCAAGGAACTGCCGCGCGGCACCGGCGTATTCGGCCACGTCGTCGCGACGGGACACCCGGTGCTCGTCAACGGCAACGCGGCGCAAACCGGTCTGCCGCTTCGCGGCTCGGCCGAACGCCAGCGTTCGACGCATTCGGCGATGTGCTGGCCGCTGCAGGTCGCCGGGCGGACGATCGGGGCCGTGGCGGTCAACCGCGCCGAAACGAGCCCGCGCTACACGCCCGACGACCTCGAGCAGGGACAGGCGCTCACGAGCCTGCTCGCGCTCGTCATGGCGAACCATCGGATGCACGTCGAGCGTGACGCGCGCATTCTCGAGCTTTCGACGTTGAACGCGACGATGCAGCGGATCAATGGGATGCTCGAGGACGCGCAGAACCAGGTGATCCAGTCGGACAAGCTCGCGTCGATCGGCCAGATGGCCGCCGGCGTCGCCCACGAGATCAACAATCCGCTCGCGTTCGCGCTGTCGAACCTGGGCTCGCTCGAGACCTACCTCGCAAACCTGTTCGCGCTGCTCGACGCGTACGTCGATGCCGACGCCGCGATCGGCGTAGCCGGCCATGCCGCGCTCGGCGCGGCGAGGAAGCTCCGCGCCGGCGTCGACGTCGCGTTCCTGCGCCGCGACACGGCGGACCTGGTCGCCGAATCGCGCGAGGGCCTGCTTCGCGTCAAGCGCATCGTCCAGGACCTGCGCGATTTCTCGCGCGGCGGCGCCGAGGAAGTCCGGCAGACGCTCGACATCCACGACGCGCTCGATCGGACGCTCAACATCGTGCGCAACGAGCTCAAGTACAAGGCGCACATCGTCCGCGAATACGGCGCGCTGCCCGAGATCGAGTGCGTGCCCTCGCGTCTCAACCAGGTGTTCCTGAACCTGCTCGTCAACGCCGGTCAGTCGATCGACGGTGTCGGCACGATCACGATCTCGACCGGCGTCGACGGCGACGAGGCGTGGATCGCGGTAGCCGACACGGGGTGCGGCATCCCGCCGGAGAATCTCAACCGCATCTTCGACCCGTTCTTCACGACGAAGCCGGTCGGGCAGGGAACGGGGCTCGGACTGTCCGTCTCGCACTCGATCGTGCGCAAGCACGGCGGACGCCTCGACGTCGAGAGCGAGGTCGGTCGCGGGACGCGCTTCACGATCCGGCTTCCGCTCGCAAGCGCGAGTGGGCCGGCGGCCGTGAGCGACGTGGAGAAGCGCGCCGCATAGCGTGTCGAGGGGAACGGGCCCGCGGCGGCACGCGAGCCCGCTCTGCACCGCGACGGCTCAACCCGGATATTTCGCCTTAACGCCGTGCGCGCGAGCGCGATTCGCGCGCCGCGCGTCCCTCGTTCGCTGCGTTCGCTTCCATCGCGTTGCCCGATTCCTCGGCGTTCTCGCGCGCGCCGTTGGCCGCATCGCGCGCGTTTTCGAAACGCGGCTCCCAATCGCCGTTCGCTTCCGCCCGCATCGTCTGCGCGCCTTCGCCCGGCTGCTCGTCGTGCTGCGCGATCTCGTGCGCACCGGGACCCCGGTGATCAGCGTAGTCGAGCGATTGCTGTGGAAGGCCCTCCGCCTGCTCGGCCTCCGCTCGCGCGATTTCGCGGATTTCTTGAAGTCCCTGTTCCGCGTGGCGGCTGATCTGCTCGATCTGGTCGCGCACCTGCTCGGTCATGCCGATCGTCTGCTCCTCCGCGATGCGTCCGAACTGGCGCTGCATCTCGGCGACCGTTTCGCGTGCCTGCCGCGCGGTATTGAGCGCCTGCTCGGCGCCCATGCTGAACAGCCGCCGTGCGCGCGCATCGCCGATCTCGAAGAACTCCGAGCAATCGGGGACGCCGAGCATCGCGGCCGTACGCGCCTGCGTTCGCAACATGTTGCGCACGGTCTCCATCTGGAGATCCCAGAGGAGCGCGGTACCGCGCAACGCCACCTCCGCCATGCTCTCGAATTGCCGCCCGCCGAATTGCGGCGTGTCGCCGCCTTGCTGCATCGATTGCCGGCCGCCGCCCTGGCGCGTTCCGCCCTGCTGCGACAGCTGCCGTTTCTGCCCCTGCCCGCCTTGCTGCGCGGTGCCGCGCCATTGCGACGGATCGCGACCATGATGTCCCTGTTCGCTGCCCTGCCGTTGCTGATTGCGATTCATTGCGATTCCTCTTGCTTGATGCATGCATCGTCCGATGCATCGTGATCGAAGTGTTCCCCCGAGGCACGGCGTGCGGTGCCTCGCATGCCGTGCGACGCCGTGTCACCGGCGACCGCACATTGCAGACTCGGAATGCGCGCCGGCGTCGGCGAGCAGATGCGACCGATAGTGTCGCAACGAAGTTCCGCATTGCAGCGAATGTCGCGTTGCGCGAAGACGAGAGTGCCTTCGCATCGCATGACCCGTGCCATCGAACGTCCCTCGGCCGACGGGTCGATTTGCGCGCGGCGGTACGCTGGGGTAGTGTTTGCGGCGGCACGCGCGGCAGCGCCCGGCGCGCCACGCACCGCACGATGAATCGCGACGAACTGCAGGCTTTGCAAGCGCCGCTCAAGGAGCGGTACAAGGCGGCGCCCGACGCGGCGCTCGTCACGCTGCGCGCCGAAGGCCGTCTCGGCGAGGGCATCACCTGCAACGTGGAGACCGGCAAGCGGCTCGCGACGGCCGGCCTGCACCCGGCGACGGGCGGCAACGGACTCACCGCATGCTCGGGCGACATGCTGCTCGAGGCGCTCGTCGCGTGTGCGGGCGTCACCTGCAATGCCGTCGCCACCGCGATCGGCATCGACATCCGCAGCGGCATCGTGCGCGCCGAAGGCGATCTCGACTTTCGCGGTACGCTCGGCGTCGCGAAGGACGTGCCCGTCGGATTCGCGCGGGTCCGGCTCGCGTTCGAGCTCGACACCGATGCGGGCGAAGACCAACTCGCCACGCTGCTGCGGCTTACCGAGCGCTATTGCGTCGTCTACCAGACGCTGCGGCAATCGCCCGAGATCACCGTTTCTTGCGTAAAGACGGACTCGCAACTGCTGCAGCACGAAGCGTCGAAACGCTAATCAGCGGAGGTCGCCATGCCGATGTACATGGACATCCACGAAATACAGGGCGTGAACCCGGAGGACGTCGCCAAGGCGCATCTCGCCGACGTGAAGATCCAGGACAAGTACGGCGTCGAGTACATCAAGTATTGGCTGAACGAGAGCCGCGGCAAGATCTTCTGCCTGTGCAACGCGCCGAGCGCGGAGGCGGCGGATCGCGTGCATCGCGAGGCGCACGGCCTGCCGGCGTCGAAGATCATCGAAGTCGAACCCGACGTCGCCCAAGGCTTTCTCGGCGGGACGGACGTCAATCCCGCGGGCGCCGCGATCCTGCCCGGCGGCAGCGCCAGCGATCGCGACCCCGGCATTCGCACCGTTCTCTTCACCGACATCGTCGACTCCACGGCGCTCACGCAGCGGCTCGGCGACGAGGCGGCGATGACGCTGCTCGACGTCCACGATTCGATCGTCCGCGACGCATTGCGCACGCACGGCGGTCGCGAAGTGAAGCACACGGGCGACGGCATCATGGCGTGCTTCCTGTCGAGCGCGGGCGCCGTGCGCTGCGCGGCGCGCATCCAGCGTGCGCTCGGCGAGCGCGTTCCGGTCGAAACCGACGTCCTCGTCAGGGTCCGCATCGGCGCCGCGGCCGGCGAGCCGGTCGAGAATCACGACGACCTGTTCGGCGCGACCGTGCAGCTTGCGGCCCGGCTCTGCACGCACGCCGATCCGCAGCAAAGCCTCGTGTCGAACGCGGTCGCCGAGCTATGCCTCGGCAAGGGCCTCGCGTTCCGCGATCTCGGCGAGGTGTCGCTCAAGGGTTTCGAACACCCGATTCACGTGCACGCGGTCGCGTAGCGCGCCGCTATTCGATCGCGTACCCGCCGGCGTCGGCGGTCACGTCGGCAAGCGGCGCCCCCTGACGCCGAGCGACGGCACGACCGTCGGCAAGCGGCGCCCCCCTGACGCCGAGCGACGGCACGACGATGAGCCCCTTCCAGCGGCCGTCACGGTCCTGCGGCGAGGTCGACGACGCGCGCGAGCGGCCGCGACGGGAAAGGCGGTCGCGACAACACGCCGCCAGCGGCGACGAAGCGATGCAACACGGGCATGACGACAGCATCAAAACGCAAAAAACAGGTTGCCTTGGGGGCCCATTTGGCGCTAGCCTGCAACACCCTACGTAACCGTGACAGGCGCCCACGATGCCCATCTGGAAAGACAACACCGCGACCCGCCTCAACCCGACACCCGAGGAGCCGACGCGCTACGAGCCGCCGCTGCGCCCCGAGCCCGCGGCGAACCCGACCCCGGCGCCTGCCGGACCGGCCGCGCGCGCCGAGACACCGGCGCAGCGCAAGGAATCGGTGATCGCGTCGGACATCACGATCGAAGGCAAGATCGAAGGCGGCGGCAGCGTCCGAATCGCCGGCAAGTTCAAGGGCGACGTCAACGTGCAGGGCGACCTGACGATCGACGCCGGCGCCAAGCTCACCGGTAGCGTGCGCGCCGACCGCGTGACGATCGCCGGCGAGCTCGAAGGCAACGTCGAGCAAGCGTCGCTCGTCGATCTGCAGCGCACCGGCGTCGTCGTTGGCGACGTGAAAGCCGGTTCGCTGACGGTCGCGGCCGGGGCGAGGCTGCGCGGCCAGGCGGAGTTCGGCTGGGACGACGGCAAGGGCGGAAAGGTCGTCAAGCATGGGTGATCGCGCGGGGGCGTCATGCGCCGCCTCGCGTAACCGATGACGAGCGCGCGCCCCGGCACACCCGGCGCGACGCGCGCCTGTCCGCACTGCCGCGAGACGATCCTCGAAAGCGCGGTCGTCTGCCCGGCCTGCAAGCACTACCTGCGCTTCGGCGCCGGCGGCGACGCGTCGCCGGCGCCGGCGATCACCCCGTTGCGCATCGAAGGCGGCATCCGGCATCCCGCCGATGCCGATCCATGGGAATACACGGTCGTCGTCACGATCAGGAACGGGCGCGGCGAGGAGATCGCGCGCAAGCTGATCGGCGTCGGCGCGCTCGACGCGAGCGACCAGTGCACGTTCGCGCTGACGGTCGAAGCGGTCGAAGCCAAGGGTAAGCGGCCCGGCAAGGCCGGAACGCGGCACTGACCGTTCAAGAGCCGCCTCGCGGACGAATCGTCGAAAGCACGATCCCGGCGCGCCTCGACGCGCTGTCGTGGTCGCGCTTTCATTCGCTCGTCATCGTCGCGCTCGGCATCACGTGGGTGCTCGACGGGCTCGAGGTGACGCTCGCCGGCGCCGTTTCATCCGCGCTCAAGGCGAGCCCGCTCCTGCGTCTCACCGATGCCGAAGTCGGACTCTCCGCGAGCGCGTACCTGATCGGCGCCGTGCTGGGCGCGCTCGCGTTCGGCTGGCTCACCGATCGCTTCGGCCGCAAGCGCCTCTTCTTCGTGACGCTCGGCGTCTACGTGCTCGGCACGGCAGCGACGGCGCTCGCACCCGATTTCGCGACGTTTGCCGCGTGCCGTTTCATCACCGGCGCCGGCATCGGCGGCGAGTACTCGGCGATCAATTCGGCGATCCAGGAACTGATTCCGGCGCGCTACCGCGGCCGCACCGATCTCGGTGTCAACGGCAGCTTCTGGCTCGGCGCAGCGCTCGGCGCCGTGGGCTCGAGCGTGCTGCTGCAACCGGGCCGGTTACCGCCGGATATCGGATGGCGCGCGTGCTTCGGTTTGGGCGCCGTGCTCGGGCTCGCGATCCTCCTGCTGCGGCGCCATCTTCCGGAGAGCCCGCGCTGGCTTCTTTTGCACGGACGCGAGCAGGAGGCCGAGCGCATCGCCGCGCACGTCGAGCGTCGCGCAGGGAAAGCGCCGGCGTCGCAAACGCTCATGCCGCGTCTTCGTCTTCGCCTGCGTGGCCGCAGCGCGAGCTTCGTCGACCTCGGGCGCACGTTGTTCAGGCATTACCCGCGACGCGCGCTGCTCGGCCTCGTGCTGATGACGGCGCAGGCGTTCTGCTACAACGCGATCTTCTTCACGTATGCGCTCGTGCTCGGCCGCTTCTACGCCGTGCCGGCGGAAGACGTCGGCCTTTATCTGCTGCCGTTCGCGATCGGCAACTTCGCGGGACCGCTGCTCCTCGGCCGTGCGTTCGACACGTGGGGCCGGCGGCCGATGATCGCGGCGACCTACGCGCTCTCCGGCATCCTGCTCGGCGCAACGGCAATGCTGTTCGTCGCCGGCTGGCTCACGGCCGCGACGCAAACGCTCGCGTGGACGCTCGTGTTCTTCTTCGCGTCGGCCGCCGCGAGCTCCGCGTATCTCGTCGTCAGCGAGAGCTTTCCCGTCGAGGTGCGCGCGCTTTCGATCGCGCTTTTCTATGCGCTCGGAACCGGCATCGGCGGCGTCGGTGCTCCGTGGCTTTTCGGCGTGCTGATCGGGACCGGTGACCCGCTCGCGATCGCAGCGGGATACGCGCTCGGCGCGATGCTGATGCTCGGCGCCGCGGCGTTCGCATGGCGCCACGGCATTGCGGCCGAACGCAAGGCGCTCGAGGACGTCGCGCGTCCTCTGTCGTGGATCGACTGAACAGCGCGGAATGGACCCGATCCAACCGTTGTTTGCCTGTGAGAGTCCCTCGACGAGGAGATCGCATGACGCGAAACACGACGTTACATGTGCTGCGCTCGCTCTCGGCCATTGCATTCGCAACCGCTATTTCTGGAATGCCGGCCGCGTACGCCGGCGGACGCGGCGGCGGCGACAGCGGCGACAGCTCGATGAATCCGTTCACCGGCGACTCGTACGCGTACTTCCACGGCGGCCGCAACCTGGGCGAGCAGGGAACGATCCGGCCCAATCGCCCGAATCCGGCGTGGACGCCGGGAAAGCCGGCGGACGCGGATCGTGCCGCGGCGAATGCGGCGCGCGATGCGCAAGACTCGCCGCCGGCGAAGCGCGCGACGGCCGATCGAGCGTCCGGCCGCTGAACAATCAGCCGAACGCGCGCGCGACGCCGCCGATGCATTCGACGTCCAGCCGGCCGTTCGTCGCTGCGTAGCGGAGCTGCGCGAACCCCCGTCGCTCGACGCGCTGCGCGCCGAATAGCCACACCTCGGCGAGCGGCGCGCGCTCGTCGATCGCGTCCGCGCGATCGACGTCGCGGCCGAGCGGCAACGCATAACCGGCGCGCCCGAAATGCGGCAGCGTGTCGAGCGCCACGCGCTGGCGAAGCAGCGCTCCCCCGGCGTGCCGCGCGTTATCGTTGAGATCGATCCAGTCGCTGCCCTTCGGCAGATAAACGTCGACGACGCCGCCCGGGCGCTTCACCGGCGCGACGAGCACGCAATCGCCGCACAGGAACTGCTCCTCGAAAGGCCACGCGAGTGGATCGTCGGGAAACGCGATGGCCATTGCGCGCATGACCGGCAGGCCGGATGACGACGCCTCCTCGCACATCGCCTGCAGGTACGGCAGCAATCGATAGCGGAACCGCAGCCATCGGCGCGCGATGCCTTCCGCCTGCTCGCCGAACGCCCACGGCTCGCGCGCGCCGACGCCGTGCACGCGCATGTGCGACGAGAAGACGCTCCATTGGAGCCACCGCACGTAGAGCTCGGCGTCCGGCTGCCGCGATCCATAGAAGCCGCCGATGTCGGTCGCATAGAACGGAACGCCGCTCATGCCCCATGCGAGGCCGCCGCGGACCGATGCGCACATTCCTTCCCAGTCGGATTGCGGATCGCCGCCCCACTGGATCGGGTAACGCTGCGAGCCGGTCCAGCCGGCGCGGCCCCAGACCATCGCGCGTCCGCGTCCGTAACGCTCGGTCGCTTCGTATTCGCAGCGGTTGTAGAGCAGCGCGTAGACGTTGTGCAGCCGCCGGCCTGCGTCGCCGTTGTGCGCGGCGCAGTCGTCGGGCACCTGCTCGCCGAAGTCCGACTTGATCACGTCGACGCCGGCGTCGAACAGCGCCGCATGCTCGTCGCGCCAGAACGCGTACGCGTCCGGGTTCGTGAAGTCGATGATCGACGAAGGCGAAAGCGGCGTCAGCACGTTGCCGAACGGCGAGGTCGCCGGATCGACGTCCCAGTCGAACACGTACGGCGCTCCGTCGTCGCGGCGCGCGAGGAAGAAGCCACGCTCGGCGATCTCGCGATAGCGCGGGCTGTGGATCGACACGTACGGGTAGAGCCAGACGCAGATCCGAAGGCCCGACGCACGGATCTTCGCGAGGGCGGCTTTCGGATCGGGATAACGCGTCGCATCCCAGCGGAAATCGAAGCGCGTCCGCACGTCCCACGCGGCGCGGCCGTCGAGCGTCAGCACGTCGCACGGGATGTCGTGCGCACGAAGCGCCGCGGCGGCGTCGAACGCTTCGTCCGCGGTCTTGTAGTACGCCTTCGAGACCCATAGACCGAGGCCCCACGCGGGCAGCAACGGCGCGCGCCCGGTCAACGCGGTGTAGCGCGCGAGCATCTGCGCCGGCGAATCGGCGACGATCAGCAACAGATCGAGCGCCTCGTCGTCGACGAGCGCGATGTTCGAGCGGTGCGACCACTCCGGATGGCCGACGCCGTGCGTCACGTCGCCGGGCGTATTGATGAATAGTCCCCAGCCCCGCGGACTCCAGCAGAACGGCACGTTCTTGTACGAAAGGCCGGTATTGATGCCGAGCGCGTCCTCGACACGCGAACGCAGGAGCTGGCCGCGGCGATCGAGCGACGATGCCTTCTCGCCGAGGCCGTAGACCGGCTCGCCCGAAGCCAGCGCGAACGATGCGATCCACCGCTCGCCGTCGCAGCCAAACGCGGGAAAGCGCGCGAAGCCGCGAAAGTGCTCGTCGGTGATCGACGTCAGCAGCGTCTCGCCACGTCGTGCGACGCACACGCGCAGCGGCTGCGCATCGAGCGTGAGCGTTGCGTCGCCGTTCTGCACAGCGAGCTTGTGCGGATCGATCGTCGCATCGCGAAGCTTTGTCGCCGCGGCGACGACGAGGCCGTAATCGGGCAGCGTTTGCGGACCGATGCGCAACCGGAACACGCCGTCGGCGTACGTCTCGACGAGCGCCGGTGTCGCCGATCCGTCGGACAGTTCGACGTCGAAGCGCACGCGCGACGCCTCGCGGGCGGGATTCACGATGCGCACGGCGCGCGCGAAACGCGTGGAATCGACTTGCATTATGATTCGGCTCCGAGGCAATCAGGATAATCTAGCGCGTGCCCGAAGTGGCGTCGACGGTTGCCGCGCACGGGCATCCCCGACAAGAGCGCTTCAGACAACGATGAGCTACATCGACGCCAACCTGCTCCCGGGCGAGCACGTGGCCTTCCGCACCCGGCTGCATTGGAAGCTGCTGGTGGGTCCGCTCGTGCTCATGCTCGTTACGCTGGCGCCCGTGGCGTGGCTTTCGCTGCAGGGACCGTGGACGAACTGGATTCTCCTCGCCCCTGCGTTCGGCCTCCTCGTGCTTGCGGCCGCGATCGTGCGGCGCCAGAGCTCCGACTTCGCGGTGACGAGCAAGCGCGTGATGATGAAGACGGGTATCTTCAGCACGCGTTCGGTCGAGCTCCTGCTCTCCAAGATCGAGGCGATCGCCGTCAACCAGACGCTCGGCGGCCGGCTGCTGGGCTACGGCGACATCGTCGTCACCGGTAGCGGCGGCACCGAGGAATCGTTCGCCGACATCCAGGCGCCGCTTGCGTTCAGACGTGCAGTACAGTCGGTAACGGACACGCAGTCGAGCGCAGCGCGCGGAGCCTCCGCGACACCGATCGCGCAATAGCGCGCAGCGCCGCGCACCGTCACATTTCGAAGCGACGCGGCGTTCGCCATGGCGAGCCGCGCGTCTTCGTCGCTTCGCACGCGGCCGTTCCCGAAGCATGGCGCGGATCGTGCATGCGAGGCGCCCGGCCGGCGGCGTCGCGTCGTCGCATCCAATCCCGCTCCCTCGATCGTCTTGCAGAACAGGAATTTTCATGTCGAACATCGGTGAAGACCAGGCCCGCGCACACATGCACAAGCTCCTCGCGGCGATGAAGGGCGCCGGGGGCTCGGACCTCTTCGTCGCGGCCGACTTTCCGCCGAGCATGAAGGCGCACGGCCAGATGCAGCCGCTCACGGCGCAGAAGCTTTCGGGACAGACGACGAGACTCTTCGCCTACGCGCTGATGAACGAGCGGCAGCGGGAGGAGTTCGAAAAGGATTTCGAGTGCAATTTCGCGATCAGCGTGCCGGGCGTGTCGCGCTTTCGCGTGAACATCCTGATGCAGCAGCAGCAGGTCGGCATGGTGATCCGGACGATCGCTTCCGAGATGCCCACGTTCGAGAAGCTGGGACTTCCCGACACGCTGAAGGACATCGTGATGCAGAAGCGCGGTCTCGTCCTCGTCGTCGGCGCGACCGGCTCCGGCAAGTCGACGTCGCTCGCAGCGATGATCGACCACCGCAATTCGACGTCGTCGGGGCACATCATCACGATCGAGGATCCCGTCGAGTACGTCCACGTCTCGAAGCAATCGCTCGTCACGCACCGCGAGGTCGGTGTCGACACGCACTCGTGGCACGGCGCGCTCAAGAACACGCTGCGCCAGGCGCCCGACGTGATCCTGATCGGCGAGATCCGCGACGCCGAAACGATGGAGCACGCGATCACGTTCGCCGAGACGGGACATCTATGCCTCGGCACGCTGCACGCGAACAACGCGAATCAGACGCTCGACCGGATCGTCAACTTCTTCCCCGAAGAGCGACGCAACCAGCTGCTGATGGACCTCTCCGCAAACCTGCGCGCGATCGTGTCGCAGCGGCTGATCCGCATGCAGGATGGCGAGGGCCGCAAGGCGGCGAGCGAGATCCTGATCAACACGCCGACGATCGCCGAGCGCATCTTCAAGGGGGAGTTTCACGAGCTGAAGACGATCATGGGGCGCTCGCGCGA
>DATJFI010000067.1:0-11683 GCA_035495715.1 Casimicrobiaceae bacterium | reverse complement strand
CGCCGGGGCCGCGCGACTGCTCGCCACTCGTCTCACCCTGCTAACATGCCACGATGTCCGCCGCGCTGCCGCCGCTGACGCCGCTCGACGATGCCGCCATCCCGTTTGACGCGCTGAATCCTGCGCCGCGCCTGCTGATGGGTCCCGGCCCCATCAACGCGCACCCGCGCGTGCTGCAGGCGCTCGCGGCACCGCTGCTCGGACAGTTCGATCCGCAGTTTCGCGCGTACATGAAGGAGACGATGAGCCTCTACCGGCACGTCTTCGAGACGTGCAATCGCTGGACGTTTCTCGTCGACGGCACCGCGCGCGCGGCGATCGAGTGCGCGATGGCGTCGGCGATCGAGCCGGGCCAGCGCGTGCTCGTGCTTTCCTTCGGCCGCTTCGGGCAGCTTCTGAGCGAAATCGCGCGCCGCGCGGGCGCCGACGTCCACGTCGTCGAGACCGACTGGGGCAGCGTGTTCACGCCCGATCGGGTCGAGCAGGCGCTTCGCCGCGTCTCGCCTGCGCTCGTCGCCATCTGCCATGGTGACACGTCGACGACGATGGCGCAGCCGCTCGAAGGGCTCGGCGCGCTCTGCGAGCGCCACGGCGCGATGCTGCAGGTCGACGCGACGGCGACGCTCGGTGGCATGCCACTGCCCGTGGACGGCTGGCAGATCGACTGCGCCACCGCCGGGTTGCAGAAATGCCTCGCCGGTCCCTCCGGATCGGCTCCGATCACGCTTTCGCAGCGGATGGCGGAGACGGTCTACCGCCGTCGCCATGTCGAGGAAGGCCTGCGAGGAGCGGACTACACGCCGGGCGAGGGCCGCATCGTCGCGTCCAACTACTTCGATCTCGCGATGCTGATCGACTACTGGAGCGATCTCGGCCTCAACCATCACACCGAGGCGACGTCGATGCTCTATGCGGCGCGCGAATGCGCGCGCCTGTTCGTCGAGGAAGGACGCGACCGCGCGCTCGCGCGGCACGCGCTCGCGGGGCGCGCGCTCGTCGCGGGACTCGACGCGATGGGCCTGCGGATCTTCGGCGATCGCGCCAACAGGATGCCGCACGTGACCGGCGTCCACGTTCCCGAGGGCGTCGCCGGCGACCGCGTGCGCTCGGCGCTGCTGACCGATTTCAACATCGAGATCGGCACGTCGTTCGGTCCGCTGCACGGCCGCATCTGGCGAATCGGCACGATGGGTGTCAATGCGCGCGAGGACGCGGTCCTCGCGACGCTCGCCGCGCTCGATGCCGTCCTCGCTGCCGAGCACGTGCCGATTCCGCGCGGCGCCGCCGTCGCGGCCGCCCGCGCCGTCTATCGCGACGCCGAGCATGCGCCCGAACGGGTGAGCTCATGAGCGATGCGATCCGCTTTCTCCTGAACGGCGAGCCGATCGAAGTCGCCGGCGTCTCGCCACAGACGACGCTGCTCGAATACCTGCGCGACGAGCGGCGGCTCACCGGGACGAAGGAAGGCTGTGCGGAAGGCGATTGCGGCGCGTGCACGGTCGTGATCGCGCAGCGCGCCGGCGACGGCCTCGCGTGGAAGCCGATCAACGCATGCATCCGGCTCCTGCCCTCGATCGACGGCAAGGCGGTGTTCACCGTCGAGAGCCTGAAGTCCGACGACGGCGCGCCGCATCCGCTGCAGAAGGCGCTCGTCGAATGTCATGCGTCGCAGTGCGGGTTCTGCACGCCGGGTTTCGCGATGAGCCTGTTCGGCCTGTACAAGAACGCGCGCACGCCGTCGACCGCCGACATCCACGACGCGCTCTCGGGCAATCTTTGCCGCTGCACGGGCTACCGGCCGATCGTCGACGCGGCGAAGCGAATGTACGCGCTGCCGCAGGCGCAGGGCTGGCGCGGGCGTGGCATCGCCGACGACGGCAGCCGCGTGATCAGCGCGAATGAAGAGCGCCTCGCCGCGCAGCTTGCGACGCTCGCCCGCGACGAGTCGTTCGAATACGCGCACGAAGGACGCCGCTGGAGCGCGCCGCGCACGCTTGACACCCTTGCACGTGCCTGCGCGACCCGACCGGATGCGCGGATCGTCGCCGGGACGACCGACGTCGGACTGTGGGTGACGAAGGAAGAGCGCGATCTCGACGACATGATCTACGTCGGCGACGTCGACGCGTTGACGGCGGTGCACGAAACAGCGGACGGTATCGAGATCGGCGCGGCGGTCACGCTCACCGACGCATTGCCGACGCTGGACCGGCTGTTTCCCGAGCTGCATGAAGCCTGGCAGCGCTTCGCGTCGGTGCCGATCCGCAACAGCGCGACGCTCGTCGGCAACGTCGCGAACGGCTCGCCGATCGGCGACTCGATGCCGGCGTTGCTCGCGCTCGACGCGCGCGTCGTTCTGCGCGGCGGGGACGGCGAGCGCGAGGTCGCGCTCGATCGCTTCTATCCCGGCTACCGGAAGACGGCCCGGGCGCCCGGTGAGTTAGTCGCCGCCATTCGCATCCCGGCGCGTACCGGCGGGCTGCTGCTTCGCGCCTTCAAGATCAGCAAGCGCTACGATCAGGATATCTCGGCGGCCTTCGTCTGCTTCGCGCTCGCGGTCGAATCGGGCGTCATTCGCCGCGCGCGCATCGGTTGCGGCGGCGTCGCGGCAACGCCGGTCCGTGCGCGCAAGACCGAGGCGGTGCTCGAAGGTGAGCGGTGGGACGAAGCGCTCGCCGAGCGCGCGGCACGGACGCTTCACGACGAATTCGCGCCCATCGACGACATGCGCGCCAGCGCCGACTATCGACGCAACGTGCTCGCGAACCTGATGCGGCGCTTCGGGCTCGAGACGACGGGCGCGCAGACGATCACGCGCGTCGAGGCGCTCGTGGCGCAGCCGTGAGCGCGACGGGCCGCCCCGAGCGCGAATCAGCCCCGAAGCGCGTAGCGCGGAGGGTAGACCAGTGAACGCGCCGCGGCCGCCCTGGGATGCGACGGGGATCGTCGGTGTCGCCGCGGCGCACGACTCGGCGGCGCTGCACGCCGCCGGCGAAGCGGACTACACCGATGACCTGCCCGAGCCGCAGGGCATGCTGCATGCGGCGCTCGGCGTCAGCCCGCTCGCGCACGGAACGATCGAGCGCCTCGACCTCGACGCGGTCCGCGGTGCGCCGGGCGTCGTCGCGGTCATTACCGCGGCCGACTTCGTCGTCAACGACGTGGGTCCGATCGAGGCCGACGATCCGATCTTCGGCGATCGCATCGTACAGTTCGCGGGACAACCGATGTTCGCCGTCGCCGCCAGCAGCGCGCATGCCGCGCGCCGGGCGGCGAAGCTCGCGCGAATTTCGATCGCCCCGCTGCCACCGATTTTTACGATCGACGAGGCGATGGCCGCGCAATCGTACGTGCTGCCGCCCGTGCACGTCGTCCGCGGCGAGCCTGCGAAGATGCTCGCCGCTTCGCCGCATCGGCTCCAGGGTCGCGTTGAAAACGGCGGGCAGGATCACTTCTATCTCGAAGGACAGATCGCGCTCGCGGTGCCGTGCGAGCAGGACGGGATGCACGTTTACGTGTCGACGCAGCATCCGGGCGACGTGCAGCTCCTCGTCGCACGCGCGCTCGGGCTTGCCGTGCCGGCCGTCGTCGTCGAATGCCGGCGCATGGGCGGCGGCTTCGGCGGCAAGGAAACGCAGATGTCGCTCTTCGCATGCGTCGCCGCACGCCTCGCGCGTGCGACCGGCCGCGCCGTCAAGCTCCGGCTCGACCGCGACGACGACATGCGCTCGACCGGAAAGCGTCACGCGTTCGCGCATCGCTACGACGTCGGCTTCGACGACGCCGGCCGCATCCTCGCGCTCGACGTGACGCTCGCGTCGCGCTGCGGCTTTTCGGCCGACCTCTCGGGCCCCGTCAACGATCGCGCGGCGTTCCACCTCGACAACACATACTGGCTGCCGCACGTCGCGATCCATTCGTATCGTTGCAAGACGAACACCGTTTCGGACACCGCCTTCCGCGGCTTCGGCGGACCGCAGGGAATGTTCGCGATCGAGTCGATGCTCGACGACATCGCGCGCACGCTCGGCCTCGATCCGCTCGACGTGCGCAAGGCGAACCTCTACGGCATCGACGAGCGCAACGTCACGCCGTACCAGATGAAGGTCGAGGACAACATCGCGCCGGCCCTGATCGACGCGCTCGAGCTTCGCGCCAACTATCGCGCGCGGCGACGCGAGATCGCGCGCTGGAATCGCGCGAGCGCCGTCGTCAAGCGCGGGCTGGCCCTGACGCCGGTCAAGTTCGGCATCTCGTTCACCGCGACGCATTACAACCAGGCCGGCGCGCTCGTGCACGTTTATCGCGACGGCAGCGTGCTGCTCAACCACGGCGGCACCGAGATGGGCCAGGGCCTGTTCGTCAAGGTGCAGCAGGTCGTCGCGCACGAGCTCGGCGTGCCGCTCGACGCCGTCCGGGTGTCGGCATCCGACACAAGCAAGGTTCCGAACGCGTCGCCGACGGCCGCCTCGTCGGGCAGCGACATGAACGGCATGGCGGCGCAGGCGGCGGCGCGCACGCTGCGCGAGCGGCTCGCGGCGTTTGCGGCGCACGAGTACGGCGTGCCGGCCCCGCGCGTGCAGTTCGGTGGCGGCATCGTGAGTGCCGGCGATGCGCGACTGCCCTTCGCCGAGCTCGTGCAGAAGGCGTACCACGCGCGCGTGTCGCTGTCGGCGACGGGCTTCTACGCGACGCCCAAGATCCACTACGACCGCAAGACGCTCACCGGACGCCCGTTCCTCTACTTCGCCTACGGCGCCGCCGTCAGCGAAGTGGCGATCGACACGCTGACGGGCGAGCATCGGCTGCTCGCGGTCGACATCCTGCACGACGTCGGGACGTCGCTCAATCCGGCGATCGATCGCGGGCAGATCGAGGGCGGCTTCATCCAGGGTTATGGGTGGCTCACGATGGAGGAGCTCTGCTGGAACGCGAAGGGCGAGCTCACGACGCACGCGCCGTCGACGTACAAGATCCCGACGTCGCGCGATGCGCCGCCGCGCTTCGACATCGCGTTCTACGGCGAGCCCAACCGCGAGGACACGATCCATCGGTCGAAAGCCGTCGGCGAGCCGCCGCTGATGCTCGCGCTGTCGGCATTCCATGCATTGCGCGACGCGATCGCGAGCGTCGCCGATTACCGGCTCGCGCCAAGGCTGTCGGCGCCGGCGACGCCCGAGCGGATCCTCACTGCGGTCGACGAGCTGCGCTCGCGCGCCCAATGAACGACGTCATCGGCTGGCTCGGCGCACTCGAGCACGTGCTCGCGCGCGAAGCCGACGCCGTGCTCGTCGTCGTCGCCGCCGCGAAGGGGTCGACGCCGCGCGAGACCGGAGCCGCGATGGTCGTCACGCACGATGCGGCGATCGGATCGATCGGCGGCGGCCACCTCGAGTACGAGGCAACACGGGTCGCGCGCGAGGCACTCCGCGGCAAAACCGACGGCACGTTCGTCGTCCGCTATCCGCTCGCGGCGAGCCTCGGCCAATGCTGCGGCGGCGTCGCGACGCTCGCGTTCACGCGACTCGATCGCAACGCGGCCGCGTGGCTCGACGCGGCGTCGGGTTGCGCCCGCACGGGAGCGCCGTTCGCCATCGTGAGCCGCGTGACGCGCGACGAACGCGAGGCGGGCCGCCTCGTCGTGACGGCGGACGACGTGCGCGGCACGCTCGGCGACGCCGTCGTCGATTCCGATGCCATCGGCGTCGCACGCGCGCGTCTTGCGGCAGGCAGCGACGGCGCGGCGCTCGTCGCCTTCGGAAACGACGCAACCGCGCCGCTGCTCGTCCACATCGTGCGGACGAGCGCGTTTCCCGTGCTCGTGTTCGGCAACGGCCATGTCGGACGCGCGCTCGTGCGCGTGCTCGGCGTCGTGCCGGCGCAGGTACGCTGGATCGACGAGCGTGCGGCGGACTTTGCGCCGCAGGTGCCGCCGAACGTGGAAGTCGTCGCCACCGACGTGCCCGACGAGGCGCTCGCCGAGGCACCGCCCGGCGCGTTCATCGTCATCGCGACGCACAGCCACGCGCTCGATCTCGCGCTCGTCGAAGCCGTGCTCGCGCGCGACGACTGGGCGTACGTCGGCCTGATCGGCTCCCGGGCCAAGCGCGGGCAATTCGAACGGCGGCTCGCGGCGCGCGGCTTCTCCGATGCGTTCGCGCGCATCCGCTGTCCGATCGGCACCACCGTCGCGATCGCCGGCAAGCATCCCGGCGTGATCGCCGTCGCGATCGCCGCCGAGCTGCTCGCCGCCCGCGAGCAGCACGCACAGCGCGCAAATCCGCTGCGCGCGGTCGAGCGGGTTGCGAAGCTGAAGCCAACCTGAACCCGTTGTAAATGTTGCAAGATTTTTCTGCGCCTCCGCGCGCGGCGGGGGGAATCCTGCTGTCGACGCTTCGTCCAAACAATTACCGTGGTAATCGGAGGTATGCGTCATGAGAGAGAAGCGTTGGCAAGACTGGCTCAACCTGCTGATCGGCCTCTGGCTGTTCATCTCGCCGTGGGTGATCGGCTTCGCGGGCGGTGACAGCCCCGCATCGTGGAACGCCTGGATCCTGGGCGTCGCGATCGTCGTGTTCTCCGCGTTCGCCGTATCGCTGCCGCAGGTTTGGGAAGAGGTCGTGAACATCCTGCTCGGCATCTGGATGGTGATCTCGTCCTGGGTGATTGGCGTCGCGAGCCGCGCGGTGGAGACGAACGCCGTCATCGTTGGCCTGCTCGTCATCCTGTTCGCCGCGTGGGCGATGGCAATGCGGCGCGAATGGCACGACAAGGCGACGACCAGCATTCAGCAGTAGCGGGTCATAACGTCCGGTGGGGCCGGGACCGCGCTCGCAAGGCGCGCGTGCCGGCCCCATTACTTTCGCAGCGCGACAAAGAGGAGGCAAAGCATGCTGCACACGGTGAAGGAACTGACGGGTCTCGCGGTCGCCGCGCGCGACGGCGATCTCGGGACGGTCAAGGACGTGTTCTTCGACGACGATCGGTGGGCGATCCGTCACCTCGTCGTCGACGCCGGAGGCTGGCTCACCGACCGCAAGGTGCTGATCTCGCCGCGCGCGACGCGCGGCTTCGACTGGGATGACGAGCGCGTCGCCGTCGATCTCACGAAGCAGCAGATCAAGGACAGTCCGGGCATCGACACCGATCGGCCGGTCTCGCGCCAGCACGAGGTCGACTATCACCGCTACTTCGGCTATCCGAACTACTGGGAGGGCGCGAACCTGTGGGGCACGACGCTCGTGCCGTATCCATGGGTCGGCACCTCGGTCGATCCGCTGGTGCCGCCTGCGCCGGCCGTCGATCCTGCGACCGCGCGCGAGTTGCAGGGCCGCGAAGACGAGGAAATCGCCAACGCGGACGTGCATCTTCGGAGCTGCGACGAGATGACGGGCTACGACATTCTCGCGACCGACGGCTCGATCGGCGAGGTCGACGATTTCGTCTTCGACGACAAAACGTTCGCGATCCGCAACCTCGTCGTCGATACGCGCAAGTGGCTGCCCGGCAAGCACGTGCTGCTGTCGCCGTCGGAGATCGACCGCGTGAGCTGGGAGGACCGCGAGGTCTACGTGAACGTCACGCGCGATTCGATCCGGAACCGGCCCGAGTACGACCCGTCGCGGCCGCTTTCGCCGGGCGACGATCTGGCGCGCGCGATGGGAGGCGCGCCGGCGCCGTAGGGACCCAAGCAGGGTCAGAGACGACTTTGCGCTGCGCGGGGACGAAAGTAGGGCCAGAGACGCCTTTGCGCTGCGCGGGGATGAAAGTAGGGCCAGAGACGCCTTTGCGCTGCGCGGAAACTCGTCTCTGACCCTGTATTCGCAAAGCCGCCGCCGTCCCGGATAATCCGCGGCATGGCGGACACCCCCGAACGGCCGCGGCTATCGCTGCGCGGCATCACGAAGCGCTACCCGACCGTTCTCGCGAACGACGGCATCGACCTCGACGTGATGCCCGGCGAGATCCACGCCGTGCTCGGCGAGAACGGCGCCGGCAAGTCGACGCTGATGAAGATCATTTACGGCATCGTCGAGCCGGACGCCGGCACGATCCGCTGGGAAGGCGACGTCGTGCACGTCGGCAATCCGGCGCGTGCGCGCAAGCTCGGCATCGGCATGGTGTTCCAGCACTTCTCGCTGTTCGAGACGCTGAGCGTCGCCGACAACATCCGCCTCGCGCTCGAGCCCGGCCAGACAAAGCGATTGCGCCGGCGCATCCGCGACGTCTCGGCGCGCTACGGGCTGCCGCTCGTGCCGGCGCGCCGGATCCATACGATGTCGGTCGGCGAGCGGCAGCGCGTCGAGATCGTCCGCTGCCTGCTGCAGGATCCGCGGCTCCTGATCATGGACGAGCCGACGTCGGTGCTGACGCCGCAAGCGACGCTGCACCTGTTCGACACGCTGCGCGCGCTCGCGCAGAAGGGCTGCAGCATCCTGTACATCAGTCACAAGCTCGACGAGATCCGCGCGCTCTGCCAGCGCGCGACGGTGCTTCGCGCCGGACGCGTGACCGGCCAGTGCGACCCGCGCCGCGAGACGACGGCGTCGCTCGCGCGGATGATGATCGGCGGCGAGCTGCCGCATCCGGTGCATCGCGCGGCGCAGACCGGCGCGCCGGCGCTGCGCGTCGACGCGCTCGATCTGCGCGCCGACGATCCGTTCGGCACGTCGCTGTCGGGCATCGCGTTCGACGTGCGCGAAGGCGAGATCCTCGGCATCGCCGGCGTGTCGGGCAACGGCCAGAAGGAGCTCCTCGCCGCGCTGTCCGGCGAGCGCCCGCTCGCGCGCGCGAACGCGATCACGCTGTGCGGCACGCCGGTCGCGTCGCTCGACGCGTTCGCCCGGCGAAAGCTCGGCCTCGCGTTCATCCCCGAGGATCGGCTCGGCCGCGGCGCGGTGCCGGAGATGACGCTCGCCGACAACGCGCTGCTGACGGCGCGCGGCGACGGCAACGTCGTGCGCGGACTGATCCGGGGAAGCGCCGTCGCGACGTTCACGAAGCGAATCATCGCGACGTTCGGCGTCAAGGCGAGCGGACCCGAAGCAGTTGCGCGCAGCCTCTCCGGCGGAAACCTGCAGAAATTCATCGTCGGCCGCGAGATCGGTCAGCGGCCCAAGGTGCTGATCGCCGCACAGCCGACGTGGGGCGTCGACGTCGGCGCGGCGGCGCAGATCCGCCAGGCGCTGATCGATTTGCGCGAGCGCGGCGTCGCGGTGCTCGTCGTTTCGGAAGAGCTGGACGAGCTGATCGAGATCTGCGACCGGCTCGCGGTGATGGCGCAGGGCCGGCTGTCGCCGCCGAAGCCGGTGCGCGAGACGAGCGCCGAGGAGATCGGTCTGCTGATGGCCGCAGCGTCGCCGCACGAAGCCGAGACGCCGGCGGCGATGGAGACATGAAAATCAGTCTGGAGGCGCGCCCCGCGCCATCGCGATCGGCCGTCGTCGCGGCGCCGCTCATCGCGACACTGGCGACGCTGTGCGTCGGGTTCGTCGTCTTCAGCGCGCTCGGCAAGAATCCGCTCGTCGCGTTCGACGCGTTCTTCATCGCACCGATCGCGACGCGCTACGGCGTCGCCGAGCTCCTGCTGAAGGCGAGTCCGCTGATGCTGATTGCGACCGGACTCGCGATCGGGTATCGCGCGAACGTCTGGAACATCGGCGCCGAAGGTCAGCTCACGCTCGGTGCGCTCGCGGGCGGCGGCGTCGCGCTCGCCGTCGGCGACGCCGAGCTGTCGCCCGCGCTGCTGCTGCCGACGATGTTCGTCGCGGGCGCGGCGGCGGGCATGCTGTGGGCGGCGATCCCCGCGTGGCTTCGCACGCGCTTCAACGCGAACGAGATCCTGACGTCGCTGATGCTCGTCTACGTCGCCACGCTGCTGTTGTCGTGGCTCGTGCACGGGCCCTGGCGCGATCCCGAGGGGTTCAACTTCCCGCAATCGAAGATGTTCGGCGCGAACGCGATGCTGCCGATCGTGCTGCCCGAGACGCGGCTCAACGCGGGCCTTCTCGTCGCGCTCGCCATCGTCGCGCTCGCGTGGCTGTTCGTGCGCCGTCACATCGTCGGCTTCGAGATGCGCGTCGCCGGCCTGTCGCCCGATGCGGCGAACTACGCCGGCATCTCGTGGCGTCGGAACATCTGGCTCGGCATGCTCGCGGGCGGCGCGTGCGCGGGACTCGCGGGCGTCAGCGAAGCCGCGGGCCCGATCGGGCAGCTCCTGCCGTCGATGTCGCCGGGCTACGGCTTCGCGGCGATCATCGTCGCCTTCGTCGGACGGCTCCATCCGGCCGGCATCGCGCTCGCGAGCCTGCTCATGTCGCTGCTCTATCTCGGCGGCGAATCGGCGCAGGTGAACCTCGCGCTGCCGTCCGCAGTGACCGGACTCTTCGAAGGCACGCTGCTGTTCTTCCTGCTCGCGGCCGACGTGCTCGTCAACTATCGGCCGCGGCTCGCCCAACGCGTGTGAACGAGCTCGCGCAAGTCATCGTTCTCACGCTCGCCGCGGGAACGCCGCTCGTGTTCGCGGCGCTCGGCGAGCTCGTCGTCGAGAAGTCCGGCGTGCTGAATCTCGGCGTCGAAGGGATGATGCTCGTCGGGGCGATCGCGTCGTTCGTCGTCGCAGCGAAGACCGGCGCGCCTTGGCTCGGCGTCGGCGCCGGCGCGCTCGCCGCGGCAGCGGTGTCGCTGATCTTCGCCGTGATCGTGCTGACGCTGCGCGCGAATCAGGTTGCGACCGGACTCGCGTTGTCGCTGTTCGGCATCGGGCTCTCCGCGTTCATCGGCCGCCCGTACATGAGCGTCGTGATCGAAGGGATCAAGCCGCTCGCGATCCCCGGACTCACGACGCTTCCGATCGTCGGCAAGCTGGTCTTCGGCCACAACCCGCTCGTCTACGTGTCGATCGCGCTGTTCGTCGCGGTGCAGGTCTTCCTGCAGCGCACGCGTGCGGGACTCGTCCTGCGCGCGGTCGGCGAGTCGCCGCAGTCAGCGCACGCGATCGGTTATCCGGTGATCGCGATCCGTTACGCGGCGGTGCTGTTCGGCGGCGCATGTGCGGGCCTTGCCGGTGCCTTTCTCGCCATCGCTTACACGCCGTCGTGGGTCGAGGGCATGACGGCCGGCCGCGGATGGATCGCGCTCGCGCTCGTCGTGTTCGCGTCGTGGAAGCCGTGGCGCGTGATGATCGGCGCGTACCTGTTCGGCAGCGTGACGCTCGCGCAATTCCAGGCGCAGGCCGCGGGTGTCGACGTGGCGGCACAGCTCCTCGCGATGCTGCCGTACGTCGCGACGATCGTCGTCCTCGCGATCATTTCGCGCGACGCGACGACGATCCGGCTGAACGCGCCGGCGTCGCTCGGCAGGCCGTATCACCCGGGATAGCAGGCGTACAATGCCGGGCCCATTCCGCAGCCTTTCGAAGGAGCTTCCCATGCCTCGGATGACCCGTAGGACCGCGCTCGCGACGCTGGCCGCGTATCCGATCGCGCTTGCGCTGCCGGCCCGCGCGCAATCGGGTGCGCCGCTCAAGATCGGATTCATCTATGTGAGCCCGATCGGCGACGCCGGCTGGACGCACCAGCACGACATCGCGCGGATCGCGATGGAGAAGAATCTCGCGGGCAAGGTCACGACGAAGTACGTCGAGAACGTGCCCGAGGGCGCCGACGCCGAGCGCGTGATCCGC
>DATJFI010000066.1:0-57380 GCA_035495715.1 Casimicrobiaceae bacterium | reverse complement strand
GACAGATCCTGCAACTGGCATTCGCCGCCCTGGTCGCAGATCGGGCAGTCGAGCGGATGGTTGATGAGCAGGAACTCCATGACGCCCTTCTGCGCCCTGATCGCCTGCTCCGAATGCGTCCATGCCTTCATGCCGTCGGTGGCCGGCGTTGCGCAGGCCGGCACCGGTTTGGGCGCCTTCTCGACCTGCACAAGGCACATCCGGCAGTTCGCCGCGATCGACAGCTTCTTGTGATAGCAGAAGAACGGAACGTAGATGCCGAGCTTGTTCGCTGCATCCATGACCGTGCTGCCGTGCGGGACCTGCACGGCGCGCCCGTCGACCTCGATGTTCAAAAGCTTCGCTTCAGACATACGATGGGACGACGCACTGCTTGTGCGCGACGTGATGCTCGAACTCGCTGCGGAAATGCTTGATGAAGCTCTTGACCGGCAGTGCGGCCGCGTCGCCGAGCGCGCAGATCGTCCGGCCCTGGATGTTGTCCGCGACCTCCGTCAGCAGATCGAGATCCTCGGTGCGGCCATCGCCGTTCTCGATGCGGTTCACCATGCGCCACAGCCAGCCGGTGCCTTCGCGGCACGGTGTGCACTGGCCGCACGACTCCTCGTAATAGAAATACGACAGCCGCAACAGGCTCTTCACCATGCACCGCGTGTCGTTCAGCACGATGACCGCGCCCGAGCCGAGCATCGAGCCGGCTTTCGCGATCGCGTCGTAATCCATCGTGAGGCCCATCATCACGTCGGCCGGGAGCACCGGCGCGGACGAGCCGCCCGGGATCACCGCCTTCAGCGCGCGTCCACCGCGCATGCCGCCCGCCATCTCGAGCAGCGTCGGGAACGGCGTGCCGAGCTTGACCTCGAAGTTGCCGGGACGCGCGACGTCGCCCGACACCGAGAAAATCTTCGTGCCGCCGTTGTTCGGCAAGCCCAGGTCGAGGAACCACTGGCCGCCGTTGCGAATGATCCACGGCACCGCGGCGAATGTCTCGGTGTTGTTGATCGTCGTCGGCTTGCCGTAGAGGCCGTAGCTTGCCGGAAACGGCGGCTTGAAGCGTGGCATTCCCTTCTTGCCTTCGAGCGATTCGAGCAGCGCGGTTTCCTCACCGCAGATGTACGCGCCGTAGCCGTGGTGGTTGTAGAGGTGGAAACTGAAGCCGCTGCCGAGGATGTCGTCGCCGAGAAAACCGGCTTCGTACGCTTCGGCGATCGCTTCCTCGCAGCGCTCGTAGACGTCCCAGATCTCGCCGTGGACGTAGTTGTAGCCGCGTGCGCAACCCATCGCGTACGCCGCGATCGCCATGCCCTCGAACAGCGAATGCGGGTTGTAGCGGAGCAGGTCGCGGTCCTTGAACGTGCCGGGCTCGCCTTCGTCGGAGTTGCAGACGAGGTACTTGTCGCCGGGGAACTGCCGCGGCATGAAGCTCCACTTGAGACCTGTCGGAAAGCCCGCGCCGCCACGGCCCCGCAGCGCCGATTTCTTCACCTCGGCGACCACCTGCTCGGGCGGGATCTTGTCGTTCAGGATCTTCTTCAGCGCGTCGTAGCCGCCGCGCTGCACGTAATCGGCGAGACGCCAGTTGCGACCCGTGAGGCCGGCCATCAGCACCGCGTCGGGGCCGTAATCCAGGAATTCGGACGGCGCATTCACCGGTTGTGATCCCCCCACGCTCGCGGCTTTGCCGCTTCGCTGCTCCCCGGGGGGGCGGAACTCGCGGCTCGGGGCGGCCCTTCGCCGCTCGTGGTCTGTTTACCCATTCCGGCGCCTTCGCCCCGATCAGCGGCCGCGGAAAGCTCGTCGAGCATCGCGTCGAGCTGCGGCGGATCCATGAAGCTCGCCATGCGCTTGTTGTTGACGAGGATCACCGGGGCGTCGCCGCACGCGCCGAAGCACTCGCCTTCCTTGAGCGTGAACTTGCCGTCGCCGGTCGTTTCGCCGAAGCCGATGCCGAGCCGCCGCTTGAGATGCTCCGCGGCCGCGGTCGCGCCGGACAACGCGCACGGCAGGTTCGTGCAGAGCGTGAGCTTGAAGCGGCCCGTCGGCTTCAGCTCGAACATCGAGTAGAACGTAGCGACCTCGTAAACCGCGATCGCCGGCAGGCCGAGGTGCCGCGCGACGTCGTCCATCACTTCGGCCGAAAGCCACCCGTGCTCGTCCTGTGCGATCGCGAGCGCGGCGATGACGGCGGAGCGCTTCTGGTTGGCCGGATACTTCGCCGCCTCGCGGTCGATGCGGCGCAGCGCGCCATCGCTTATCAACCTATTCTCCATGCCAGTAACCGACGCCGACATCGTCGGGGACGAAGCGCGAAGGAAACGACGCATCGGCCGGCGCTCGCGATGGATCGCGGCCGGCGATGACCCCGAATTTCTTCGAATCGGGGTAATGCCATACGTCGCTATCGACCATCGTGCTCACCGCGAGATAACGCAGCGGCGACGTGCCCGTGTTGATGAACTGGTGCGCGGGGCCGCCTGCCGGGCAGCAGACGAAGTCGCCCTTGCGCACGCGATGCTCGTCCGAACCGAGCCGAAGCGTGCCCTCGCCTTCGAGGACGAAAAACAGCTCCTCGTTCACATGGTGATTGTGGAACGGGAACGCGCGCTTGCCGGGCGCCACCGTGGTCACGTTGTAGCCGAGCTGGCGTGCGCCGATGCGCGATCCGACGGGGGCGAGCGTCGCGTCGAAGCGATCGCCGTGGCGAAGCTCGCGCCCGCCTTCGAGCTGATCGAGATTGAGGATGTGATCCCCCGACGCTCGCGGCTTCGCCGCTTCGCTGCCCCCCGAGGGGGCGGAATTCGCGCCTTGAGGCGGCTCTGCGGCGCTCATCTTGCTCACCGGTCGATGCTCCCGAATACGATGTCCTGCGTGCCGATGATCGCGACGACGTCGGCGATCATGTGGCCGCGCGCCATCTCGTCGAGCGCCGACAGGTGCACGTAATCCGGCGGCCGCAGCTTGATCCGATATGGCTTGTTCGCGCCGTCCGAGATCGCGTAAACGCCGAACTCGCCCTTCGGATGCTCGATCGCCGCGTACACCTCGCCGGCCGGCACGTGAATGCCTTCGGTGAAGAGCTTGAAGTGATGGATCAGCTCTTCCATGTTCTCCTTCATTCCCTCGCGGGGCGGCGGCGCGACCTTGTGGTTGTCGGTGATGACGGGCCCCGGATTGGCGCGCAGCCACTCGCTGCATTGGCGAACGATGCGGTTCGACTGCCGCATCTCCTCCATGCGCACGAGGTAGCGGTCGTAGCAGTCACCGTTGACGCCGACCGGTACCTCGAACGCCATCCTGTCGTAGACCGCATACGGCTGCTTGCGGCGCAGGTCCCACGGCACGCCGGAGCCGCGCAGCATCGCCCCGGTGAAGCCGAGTGCGATCGCGCGCTCGGCGGTGACGACGCCGATACCCACGGTGCGCTGCTTCCAGATCCGGTTGTCCGTGAGCAGCGTCTCGTAATCGTCGACGTTGCCCGGGAACCGCCGAACGAAGTCGTCGATGAAATCGAGGAGCGACCCCTGCCGGTTTCCGTTGCGCTCCTCGATCTCGCGCGTGCTGCGCGTCTTCGACGGCTGGTATTGCGGCATCCGGTCGGGAAGGTCGCGGTAGACGCCGCCGGGCCGGTAGTACGCGGCGTGCATCCGTGCGCCGGACACCGCTTCATACATGTCCAGGATGTCCTCGCGCTCGCGGAACGCGTAGAGAAATGGTGTCATCGCGCCGATGTCGAGCGCGTGCGAGCCGAGCCACATCAGGTGGTTGAGGATCCGCGTCAACTCGTCGAACATCGTGCGGATGTAGAGCGCGCGCTCCGGCACGTCGATTCCGAGCAGGCGCTCGATCGCGAGGCAGTACGCGTGCTCGTTGCACATCATCGACACGTAGTCGAGACGATCCATGTACGGCAGCGACTGGATCCACGTCCTGTGCTCGGCGAGCTTTTCGGTCGCGCGATGGAGGAGGCCGATGTGCGGGTCTGCGCGCTCGATCACCTCGCCGTCGAGCTCCAGCACGAGGCGCAGCACGCCGTGGGCCGCCGGATGCTGCGGGCCGAAGTTCATCGTGTAGTTACGGATCTCAGCCACGAAGCACCGCCGTTGACCGACCACTGCCGGTTGATCGAAGCGTTACACGATCAACTCCGGCGACCGCCAACTTGCGAAGCAAGTCGAGCGGAGCGGCGAGCTCTGGTGCCGCGAGGCGGCGGCCGCTCAAATCCCTATTGTTGCGAACCTCGGCCACGGCGCTACTCGTTCTCCGCGTAGTTCTCTTCGCGCACGACCCGCGGCGTGACCTCGCGCGGCTCGATCGTCACCGGCTGATAGATGACCCGTCCCTGCTCCGGGTCGTAGCGCATCTCGACGTAGCCGGAGATCGGGAAGTCCTTGCGGAACGGATGGCCCACGAAGCCGTAGTCGGTGAGGAGCCGCCGCAGATCCGGATGACCGGGGAACATGATGCCGTAGAGGTCGAACGCCTCGCGCTCGAACCAGTTCGCCGCGGGCCAGATGTCGACGACGCTCGGCACCACGGGAAACGCGTCGTCCGCGGCGAACGTCCGGACGCGAAGGCGCCGGTTGTGCGCGAGCGAAAGCAGGTGCGACACGGCCGCGAAGCGTCCGCCTTCCCATGCTCCGGCGCCGAAGCTCGAATAGTCGACGCCGCAAAGGTCGATCAGCATCCCGAAGCGCAGCTCCACCCGGTCGCGCAGCGTGCGCATCACGTCGAGATAGCGATCGACGTCGACGACGATCGTCACCTCGCCGCGATCGACGATCGTGCGCCTGATCGCACTGCCGTCGAAGCAGCCGGCGAGCGCCGCCGTCAGCTTGTCGGTTTCGCTGCTCGCCGCCGCGCGGCCGGTGTCGTCGCCCATCACCGCGCGATCGTGTTCGTGCGCCAGATCTTGTTCTGGAGCTGCAGGATGCCGTAGAGCAGCGCCTCGGCCGTGGGCGGGCAGCCGGGCACGTAGATGTCGACCGGCACGATGCGGTCGCAGCCGCGCACGACCGAGTACGAGTAGTGGTAGTAGCCGCCGCCGTTCGCGCAGGAGCCCATCGAGATCACCCAGCGCGGCTCCGCCATCTGGTCGTAGACCTTGCGCAGCGCCGGTGCCATCTTGTTGCAGAGCGTGCCGGCGACGATCATCACGTCGGACTGCCGCGGACTGGGCCGGAACACGACGCCGAACCGGTCGAGATCGTAGCGCGACGCCCCCGCGTGCATCATCTCGACGGCGCAGCAGGCGAGGCCGAACGTCATCGGCCACATCGAGCCGTTGCGCGCCCAGTTGATGACGCTGTCGAGCGTCGTCGTGACGAAGCCCTTCTCCAGAACGCCTTCAATCGCCATGGATCCTTACTCCCACTCCAATGCGCCCTTCTTCCACTCGTAGATGAAGCCGACGACGAGAATCGCAAGAAAGACGAGCATCGCGACGAAGCCGAAATAGCCGATATCCCGCAGCACGACCGCCCAAGGGAAAAGGAACGCGATTTCGAGATCGAACACGATAAAGAGAATCGCGACCAGGTAATAGCGGACGTCGAACTTCATCCGCGCATCCTCGAACGCCTCGAAGCCGCACTCGTACGGCGACAGCTTCTCGGGATCCGGCCGCGACGGCGACACGAAGCGGCCGACGCCGAGCAGCAGCGCGCCGAGCCCGAGGCCGAACAGGATGAACAGCAGGATGGGGAAGTATTGAGCCAGCATTACCAGGTATCGGGTATCAGGGATCGGGTATCAGGGATCGGGATCAGGAAAGCGCGTGAGATCGGTCGGTTTTGCTGATCCCTGATACCTGATTCCGGATACCTGCAAATGGTGCCGACGGGGAGACTCGAACTCCCACGGCTTTCGCCACTGCCCCCTCAAGACAGCGTGTCTACCAATTTCACCACGTCGGCTGCGACAGGTATCAGGAATCAGAGGTCAGGTATCGGCAAACCCGCTCCACGTCACGGCCCTTTACTGATTCCTGATCCCTGATCCCCGATACCTGAATCATTTCGGTACTTCGGACGAACCACCGCCGCTCGGTGCGGCTGCCGGCGCCGATGCCGGCGGCGTCGCGGGCGCGGGCACCTCCGAAGGCTTGGCCCCCGGAACCTCCGACGACTTTGCCGGCAGCGAGCGTTCCATCACGCCCTTCTCCATCACGCCCTGCGGAGCGCCTTGCTGGGAGCCGAACCACGTGAGCGCGACGCTCGTCGCGAAGAACACGGTTGCGAGGATGGCCGTGGTCCGCGAGAGGAAGTTCGCCGAGCCGGCCGCACCGAACAGGCTGCCCGATGAACCGCTGCCGAATGCTGCGCCCATGTCCGCGCCCTTTCCGTGCTGAAGGAGCACGAAACCGCACACCGAGAGCGCCGCCAGCACGTGCAACGCGAGAACCAGCGATTGAATCATCGTCATTCGAACACTTTCTCCACCGACGTGCAGCCAATTAGGCACGCCCGAGCATCAAAAATTCATCGGCATCGAGCGACGCGCCGCCTACGAGGCCGCCGTCGATGTCCGCCATCGCGAAGAGCGCGGCCGCATTCGCGGCCTTCACGCTCCCGCCGTACAGGATCGGAACGTCGCCCGCTCCCGCACGCGCAAGCCGCGCCCGCACCGCCGCGTGGACGGCCTGCGCCTGCTCGGGCGTCGCCGTCCTGCCCGTGCCGATCGCCCAGATCGGCTCGTACGCGACGACGATGCGCGACGTGTCGGCGCCGAGCGCATCCGTCAACGCGTCGACCTCGCGCGCGACGACCGAATCGGTGTCGCCGCGCTCGCGCTCGGCAAGCGTTTCACCGACGCACGCGATCGGAACGAGCCCCGCCGCCAGCGCCGCACGCGCCTTCGCCGCCACGACGGCGTCGGTTTCCCCATGCAACTGGCGGCGCTCGGAATGGCCGACGATTGCATAGCGGGCGCCGAATTCGGCAACCATCGCGGCCGACACGTCACCCGTGTACGCGCCCTTCACGTGCTCGCTCACGTCCTGCGCGCCCCATGCCACCGCCGACGCGCGAAGCTCCGACTGCGCCTGCGCGAGATACGGCGTCGGTACGCAGACCGCCAGCACGCGACCGCCGGGCGCGCGCCACTCGGCCGCAAGGCGGCGAAGAAGCCGCGCATTCGTCGCGAGATCGCCGTTCATTTTCCAGTTGCCGACGATCAGCCGGTCACGCATCGAACGCGTCAAGCGACTTCCTTCGAACCGCCAAACATCGCCACCCGCGCAAAAACACGCGCATCGAGCACCAAACAGACGATTTTATCGTGTTTTCGAACAACGGGTCAAACCCGCGCACGAGCGGCGAACGCTTCAGAGCGCCGTTGGCCAGGTTTCCGGCGGTTCGCCTTCGTCCCAGCCTGCCGTGCGATCGAGCGGCGTTACGGCAACCGTGTTGTCGAGATGGACGATCGCGTCGAACTGCTCGGGCAGCCGCGCCTCGAAATAATGGCTCCAGCGCTCGGTTTCGGGCCGGTAGATCACACCGATCGCGCGCTGCAGCAGCGCTCCGCGGAGCGCAGCCGCGACGTCGCGATCGCCGAGATCGAGCCAGAAGCGATCCGCGCCGCGCTCGTGAAACATCCGCTCGTAGCTTCCGGCGAGGCCCGGCCGCACGCGCTTGCGCTCGGCGGGCGCATCCCAGTCGGACGCAGCCGTCACGGTACCGTCGAACGTCGAGAAGCCGATCGAAAACACGTCGGGCCCGTAACGCTCGCGCACGAGCTGGCCGACGTTGACCTCGCCGCGACGGCTCATCTCGGTTGCCCGCGCATCGCCGAGATGCGAGTTGTGCGCCCAGACGACGGTGCCGTCCGACGCGCCGGGGATGCGTTCGCGGAGCGCGGCGAGCGTGTCGACCATGTGCCGGTCGCGCAGATTCCACGTCGATTCGCGTCCGCGGTACATCGCCCGGTAATAACGTTCGGCGTTGACGACGAGCCGCGCGTTCTGCTCGGCCGAAAACACGTCGAGCGGGTCGCCCGCGCCCGCCGCGCGCGGCAGCATCGCATGCCGCCGCAGATCGACGAGCTGCGCGACCGCCTCGTCCTCGCAGGGATCGAAGCCCTGCATGACGCCGATCGCGTAGCCCTGCGGATCGTCGCCGAAGTATTCGAAGCACGCGTAGCGGCTTCGCGCGCGGGCCGCGGCGTCGGCATCGACGCGGTCGAGATACGCGAGTACCGATTCGATCGACGCGTGCAGGCTGTAGAGATCGAGCCCGAATAACCCGGCGCGCGCGTCGGGTGTGCGCGCGGTGTTGAATTCGGCGAGCCAGCCGACGAAGTCGCGCATCGTTTCGTTGCGCCACATCCACGCGGGAAAGCGGCGGAAATCGGACAGCGCGGCCACGGCATCGCCGTCGTCGGAGCGGCCGGTGACGTAACGATGCGCGCGGAACGTATCCGGCCAGTCGGCCTCGAGCGTCACCGCGCGAAAGCCGTGGTCGGCGATCAACCGCCGCGTCAGGTCCGCCCGCATCGCGTAGAAGTCGCGCGTTCCGTGCGATGCCTCGCCGATCAGCACGATCGATGCGCGCGCCGCGTGCGCCGCGAGATCGTCGAGCGCGCCCGCGTCGCCGACTCCCTTCGCATGCGGCTCCCACGTATGCGCCATCGCGGCATCCTTTGTCGCAGGATGCCGGTTGGACCGCGGCGCCCGGGGTTGGTGCGTGCGCGGTACAGCGAACGAACGACTAGCTCTGGCCGCAGTTCGGCATGTGCGTCGTTATCCGATCGTCCAGTCCCGCGTACGCGGCGTCGGCGGTCTGCTCGTCCGTTTCGGCAAGCGCGCGTGCGGCATCCTCCGGGAGCCGCTCGCCGGCATCGGACCACGCGCTGCTCGATACGATCCGGCCCTTCGCATATTCGCTCTGCGACCGCGGATGCCCGTCCGGATACCAGGTGCGCGTCGTGCCGTCCCGAAGACCGTGCCGCCATTCCGACTCAAGGTGCCGCGGCGGCTCGCGGTCGGACGCTCCCTCGTACCATGTCGCGACGGTGCCGTTGCGAAGCCCGTTGTCGTACGGCACGTGCGCCTCGCGCACGCCGTTTTCGCGCCAGAAGATGAACGAGCCGGTGCGCGTGCCTTCGTTGAACGCCCCCGCGACGCGCAGTTGCCCGCTCGCGTCGCGCAGCTCGTACGGCCCTTGTGCACGGCCGTCGCGGCAGCCGGCCTTCGTGGCGAGAGGGCCCGGCGCCGCGAGCACGCCCGACACGAGCGCGGCGGCTGCGGTCGCGGCGAGTGCACGCCTTATCGGCGCCGCGCCCACCATGCCGCGAGCTCGCCGACGATTCCTCGCCGGAACGCGAGCACGCAGACGACGAAGATGACGCCGGTGATGATCGTGACCCACTCGCCGAAACCCGCCAGGTAGTTCTCGAGGGTGACGATCACGAACGCGCCGACGACGGGGCCGAAGATCGTCCCCATGCCGCCGAGGAGCGTCATCAGCACGACCTCGCCCGACATCGTCCAATAGACGTCCGTCAGCGACGCGAGCTGGAACACGATCGCCTTCAAGGCGCCGGCGAGCCCTGCGAGCGTCGCCGACAGCACGAACGCGAGCAGCTTGTAGCGATCGGCGTCGTAGCCGAGCGAGATGGCACGCGGCTCGTTCTCGCGAATCGACTTCAGCACCTGCCCGAATGGCGAATGGATGATCCGGTGAATGAGCGCGAACGCGGCGACGAACACCACCAGCACCGTGTAGTACATCGCGAGCGGATCGCCGAGATCGATCAACCCGAAAAGATGCCCGCGCGGCACGGCCTGAATCCCGTCCTCGCCGTGCGTGAACGGCGCCTGCACGTAGAAGAAGTACATCATCTGCGCGATGGCGAGCGTGATCATCGCGAAATAGATCCCCTGCCGGCGTATCGCGAGCGCGCCGACGACGGCGCCGAGCGCCGCCGAGGCGGCAGTGCCGGCGAGGATCGCGATCTCGGGCGTCACGCCCCAGACCTTCGCGGCATGCGCGGCGACGTAGCCGGCGGTGCCGAGGAACATCGCGTGCCCGAACGACAGCAAGCCGCCGAAGCCGAGCAGCAGGTTGAACGCACAGGCGAAGAGCGCGAAGCACAGGGCCTTCTCGATGAACACCGGGTAGACGCCGGCGAACGGCGCGACCGCGAGCGCGACGACCATGACGAGCGTCGGCACCAGGAACTGATTGCGCGCGGCGGTCCGGATCGCAGCGCGTTCGGCAATCGCCGCCATCACCGCTCCCTGCCGAAGAGGCCGGCCGGCCGTACGAGCAGCACGATCACCATGATGACGAAGATCACGGTGCTCGACGCCTCGGGCCAGAAATATTTCGTGAGTCCCTCGATGATGCCGAGGCCGAAGCCCGTCAGGATCGCGCCCATGATCGATCCCATACCACCGATCACGACGACGGCGAACACGACGATGATCAGATCGGCCCCCATCAACGGATTCACCTGGTAGATTGGCGCCGCCATCACGCCCGCGAGCGCCGCGAGGCCGACGCCGAAGCCGAACGTCAGCGTGATCATCCGCGGCACGTTGATGCCGAAGGCCTGGACCAGCGCCGGATTCTCGGTCGCCGCGCGCAGGTAGCTGCCGAGCTTCGTGCGCTCGATGACGAACCACGTCGCGAGGCAGACGACGAGCGACGCGACGATGACCCACGCGCGGTAGATCGGCAGGAACATGAAACCGAGGTTGATGCCGCCCGCGAGGACCGACGGAATCTGGTACGGCATGCCCGACGAGCCGAACTCGTTGCGAAAAAGCCCCTGGATGATGAGCGCGAGCCCGAACGTCAGCAGCAGCCCGTACAGGTGGTCGAGCTTGTAGAGGCGCGACAGCATCGTCCGCTCGATGACGATGCCGACGATGCCGACGACGATCGGCGCGATGATCAGCGACGGCCAGTAACCGAGTGTCAAGCCGCCGATCCCGTGATTGAGCAGAAACCACGCGCAGAACGCGCCCATCATGTATTGCGCGCCGTGCGTGAAGTTGATGATGTTGAGCAGCCCGAAGATCACGGCGAGGCCGAGCGACAGCATCGCGTAGAACGCGCCGTTGATGAGACCGATCAGCAGCTGGCCGAAGAGTGCTTGCATCAGGCTCGCCTCGCCCTCTCCCCCCGCGGGGAGGGGGCTCGAGTGAAGGACTGCGCCGTTACTTCACCAGCGGACAGCCGCCGTCCGCAAGCGGCCGGAATGCCTGGTCGGCCGGGATCGTCGAGACGATCTTGTAGTAGTCCCACGGCCCCTTCGATTCGGCCGGCGTCTTGACCTGCACGAGATACGCTGGATGCAGCGCGCGGCCGTCGCCGCGGATCGACCCCTTCCCGAACAGCGGATCGTCGGTCGGCATCGACTTCATCTTCTCGACGATCTTCGCGCCGTCGGTGTCGGACTTGAGCGCCTCGACGGCCTTGAAGTAATGCAGCAGCGAGGCATAGACGCCCGCATGCACCATCGTCGGATAGATGCCCTTGTCCTGCGGCGCAAAGCGCTTCGCGAACGCGCGCGTGTGGTCGTTCTGGTCCCAGTAGAACGTCTCGGTGAACGTCAGTCCCTGGGCCGTCGGCAGGCCGAGCGCGTGCACGTCGGTCAGGAACACGAGCAGGCCCGCGAGCTGCTGGCCGCCCTTGACGATCCCGAACTCGGCTGCCTGCTTGATCGAGTTCGTCGTGTCGCCGCCCGCATTCGCGAGGCCGATCACCTTCGCCTTCGACGCCTGCGCCTGCAGCAGGAACGAGCTGAAGTCCTGGTTGTTGATCGGCACGCGGACGCCGCCCAGCACCTTGCCGCCCGCCTTCTGTACCGCCGCCGTCGTGTCGCGCTCGAGCGCCTGGCCGAACGCGTAGTCCGCGGTGATGAAGAACCACGTATTGCCGCCGTTCTTCGTGATCGCGGTGCCCGTTCCGTTCGCGAGCATCCACGTGTCGTACGTGAAGTGGACGGTGTTCGGCGTGCACGCCTTGCCGGTCAGGTCGGATGAGCCGGGGCCCGATGCAAGGAACACCTTGTTCTTGTCCTTCGTGATCTGCGCGACGGCGAGCGCGACGCCCGAGTTCGGCACGTCGACGATCACGTCGACGCCTTCCGAGTCGTACCAGCGGCGCGCGATGGCCGAGCCGACATCCGCCTTGTTCTGATGATCGGCCGATACGATCTCGACCTTGATGCCGCGCTTCTCGATGCCGGAATCCTCGACCGCCATCTTCGCGGCGACGACCGACCCGGCGCCGGCCAGATCCGTGTAGAGGCTCGACATGTCGGAGAGCACGCCGATCTTCAGCACGTTGCCGCTCATTTGCGCCTGCGCCGTGCCGATGCCGAACGCGCCGGCCAGCGCGAGCGCAAGCAGACTCCTTCTCATTGCCTTCATCGTTGCTCCTTCAGTGAAAAAACCGAAGCAGGGTCGGAGACCCTATACACCCAGGTACTCGTGCAGCTTGTCCATGTTCCGGTCGAGATCGGCGTTGGGGATCATGTCGACGATGCGTCCATGCTCCATCACGTAATGCCGGTCCGCAACCGTTGCGGCGAATCGGAAGTTCTGCTCGACGAGCAGGATCGTGAAGCCCTGCGCCTTCAGCGTGCCGATCGTGCGCCCGATCTGCTGGACGATCACCGGTGCCAGGCCTTCCGTCGGTTCGTCGAGCAGCAGCAGCCGCGCGCCGGTGCGAAGGATGCGTCCGATCGCGAGCATCTGCTGCTCGCCGCCCGAGAGCTTCGTGCCCTGGCTGCGGCGACGCTCGGCGAGATTCGGAAACAGCGCGTAGATCTTTTCGACGCTCAACCCGCCATCGCGCACCTTCGGCGGCAGCAGCAGGTTTTCCTCGACGTTCAGGCTCGAGAAGATGCCGCGCTCCTCGGGACACCAGGCGATTCCGAGGTGCGCGATGCGGTTCGACGCGAGGCGCACGGTCTCCCGGCCTTCGTAGACGATCGATCCGTCGCGGCGCGGCACGACGCCCATCACCGACTTGAGCGTCGTCGTCTTGCCGGCGCCGTTGCGACCGAGCAGCGTCACGACTTCCCCCGGTGCGACGTCGAACGAGACGCCGTGCAGGATGTGCGATTCGCCATACCACGCCTGCAGGTCGCGGACCGCGAGCAGCGACGCCGTATTCGGGGCGGCTTCCGGCTTGCGCATCGGGCTAGCCATGCGCGGCTCCCAGGTAGGCTTCGACGACGGCGGGATTGCGCGACACCGTCTCGTAGTTGCCCTGCGCGAGCACCTCGCCGCGCGCGAGCACCGTGATGTGATCCGACAGCGTCGACACGACCGACAGGTTGTGCTCGACCATCAGCACGGTGCGGTCGGCCGAGACCTTGCGGATCAGCGCCGCGATCCGGTCGACGTCCTCGTGCGTCATGCCCGCGGTCGGCTCGTCGAGCAGCATCATTTCCGGCTCGAGCGCGAGCGTCGTCGCGATCTCGAGCGCGCGCTTGCGACCGTAGGGGAGCTCGCCGGCGGTCGCGTGCACGAACTGCGCGAGCCCGACCGCCTCGATCAGCTCGGTCGCGCGCGCGTCGAGGTCGTGCAGCACGCGCTCGGTACGCCAGAAATCGAGTGAATGACCGCGCTTGCGCTGCAGCGCGATGCGGACGTTCTCGAGGACCGTCAGGTGCGGGAACACCGCGGAAATCTGGAACGAGCGAACGAGCCCGAGCCGCGCGATCGTCGCCGGACGCGACCCGGTGATCTCGCGGCCGTTGAAGAAGATCTGGCCGCGCGTCGGCGTCAGGAAATGCGTGAGCAGGTTGAAGCAGGTCGTCTTGCCGGCGCCGTTCGGCCCGATCAGCGCGTGAATGGTCCCGCGGCGGACCGCGAGATTCACGTCGTTGACGGCGACGAAGCCCTTGAACTCCTTCGTGAGGCCGCGCGCTTCGAGAATGTTGTCGTCCGCCACGGTGCTGCGGCCCCTCCCCGTTTGTGCTGGCGCGGATTATCCCAGATACCGGCGCGGGCGGGCATCAATCGTCATGACGGTGCCAGCGTGCCGGACGCTTTTCGAGAAAGGCGTCCATGCCTTCGGCGCTGTCGGGGTCGGCGAGGTTGCACGTCATGACCTCGGACGCGTAGCCGTAGGCGTCGCCGAGCGCGCGGTCAATCTGCGCGTAGAACGCGCGCTTGCCGAGCGTCATCACCGACGCGCTTCGGGCGACGATGCGGTCGGTGAAGAATGCGACCGCGGCGTCGAGCTCGCCGGCCGGAACCACGCGATTGACGAGACCCCAGTCGAGGGCCGTCTTGGCGTCGATCGGGTCCCCGGTGACGAGCATCTCCATCACCCGCTTGCGCGCGACGTTGCGGGCGACGCCGACCGCCGGTGTCGTGCAGAAGACGCCGACATTGATCCCGGGCAGCGCGAAGCGCGCGTCGCTCGCAGCGACCGCGAGATCGCACATCGAGACGAGCTGGCAGCCGGCGGCCGTCGCGATGCCATGGACGCGCGCGATCGTCGGTTGCGGAAGCTGGGTGAGCTTCACCATCACGCGGCTGCAGGCGTCGAAGAGCTCCCGATGCCACGCGGGATCTTCGTGCGTGCGCAACTCCTTGAGATCGTGGCCGGCGCAAAAGCCCTTGCCTTCGCCCGCGATCACGATCGCACGCACGCTCGCGTCGTCATCCGCCTCGTCGATCGCGGCCTCGAGCGCCGCGAGCATCTCGCGCGACAGCGCGTTGAAGCGCTCGCCGCGGTTCATCGTCAGCGTCCGCACGCCGTCCTGCGTGCGCGCCAGCACGTACGGGCGAACGCCCGCTTCGACAGGTGCGTTCATCGTCGGTCCTTATTCGATAGCCTTCGCCGAACCCGCGCGCTCGCGCAGCAGGAACTTCTGGATCTTCCCGGTGGACGTCTTCGGCAATTCGCCGAACACGACGCTCTTCGGCACCTTGTAGCGGGCGAGATGTTTGCGGCAATGCTCGATCAGCTCGTCGGCTTCGACGCGAGCGCCAGGCTTCAGCTCGACGAATGCGCACGGCGTCTCGCCCCAGCGCGGGTCGGGCTTCGCGACGACGGCCGCGCCGAGGATCGCCGGATGGCGGTACAGCACGTCCTCGACTTCGAGCGAGCTGATGTTCTCGCCGCCGGAGATGATCACGTCCTTCGAGCGGTCGCGGATCTTCACGTAGCCGTCCGGCTGCATCACCGCGAGATCGCCCGTGTGGAACCAGCCGCCGGCGAACGCCTCGTCGCTCGCCGACGGGTTCTTGAGATACCCCTTCATCGTGATGTTGCCGCGGAACATGATCTCGCCCATCGTTTCGCCGTCGGCGGGCACCGGCAGCATCGTCGCCGGGTCCATCACGCTCATCGCCTCCTGGCATGTGTAACGAACACCCTGGCGTCCGTTGCGCTCGGTGCGCCGCGCGATGTCCATCGCCTGCCATTCGTCGTGCTTCGCGCAGACCGCGGCCGGTCCATACGTCTCGGTGAGCCCGTAGACGTGCGTGATGTCGAAGCCCATCCGCTCCATGCCTTCGATGACGGCGGCAGGCGGCGCGGCCGCCGCGACGAGCGCGTTGACGCGATGATCGATGCCGCGCTTCCAGTCGTCGGACGCGTTGATGAGCATCGCGTGCACGATCGGCGCGCCGCAATAGTGCGTGACCTTCTCGTCGCGGATCGCATCGAGGATCGCCTTCGCCTCGACCTTGCGCAGGCACACGTTCGTGCCCGCGTTCGCCGCCATCGTCCACGGGAAGCACCAGCCGTTGCAGTGGAACATCGGCAGCGTCCACAGGTAGACCGAATGGCGCGGCATGCCCCAGTCGACGATGTTCGACAGCGCGTTCAGGTACGCGCCGCGATGGTGATAGACGACGCCCTTCGGATTGCCCGTCGTGCCCGACGTGTAGTTGAGCGCGATCGAATCCCATTCGTCGGCGGGCGGCTGCCACGCGAAATCGGCGTCGCCGTGTGCGATGAACGTCTCGTAATCGGATTCGCCGAGCAGGTCGCCGCCGGGGCCGAGTGCGTCGACGACGTCGATCAGAAGCGGCTTCTTCGAAAGTCGCACCAGCGCGCCAGCGATCGTCGGCGCAAACTCGGTGTCGGTGATCAGCACCTTTGCCTCGCCGTGCTCGAGCATGAACGCGATGGCCTCGGCGTCGAGCCGCGTGTTGAGCGTGTTCAGCACGCCGCCGGTCATCGGCACGCCGAAGTGGCATTCGACCATCTCCGGCGTGTTCGAGAGCATCGCAGCGACCGTGTCGCCGACGCCGATCCCGCGATGCGCGAGTGCCGACGCGAGGCGGCGGGCGCGCGCGTAGGTCTGCGCCCACGTATAGCGGCGCGGCCCGTGCACGACGGCGGGGCGATCGGGCCAGATCGCGGCCGTGCGCGCGATGAACGAAAGCGGCGTCAAGGGCGCGAAGTTCGCCGGGCAACGATCGAGATGCGTGTCGAAGATCCCTGGGGCCGCCATGGATGCCTCCGGCCGTGCGATGGTGGGGACAATCGTAGCAAAATCGAGGCGAGAATCGCGCGCGCGGCGTTCGACTTGCCGCGCCGTCAGGATTTCGCTAGTGTCGGTCGGATGCCGCGGCAATCGGCGGCGAAATCCCCCGAACGGCCAATCGAGGAAAGGCATGGGTCATCGGCTATCCCGGATCGTCACGCGCACGGGCGACAGCGGCACGACCGGGCTTGGCGACGGCTCGCGCGTGCCGAAGGACAGCCCGCGCATCGACGCGATCGGCGCCATCGACGAGCTCAACTCGCAGATCGGCGTCGTGCTGACCGAAGCGCTGCCCGCGGACGTGGCGTCGCTCCTGACCGACGTGCAGCACGATCTCTTCGACCTGGGTGGCGAATTGTCGATTCCGGGTCACACGGCGATCGCGCCATCGCACATCGACCGGCTCGAAACCGCCGTCGAGCATCACAACGCCGCACTACCGATGCTGAAGGAGTTCATCCTGCCGGGCGGCACGCGCGCGGCGGCGTTCGCGCATGTCGCGCGCACCGTATGCCGGCGGGCGGAGCGCACGCTCGTCGCGCTCGCGGCGCATGAACCGGTCTCGGCGTCGAGCCGGATCTACGTCAATCGGCTGTCCGACCTGCTGTTCGTCCTCGCGCGCGTGCTGAACCGCGCGGGCAACGTGCCGGACGTTCTCTGGCAAAAGGATCGCAACCGCGGCGCAACCGGATGAGCGCCGGTGTGAATCCAGCGCCGGACCCCGGCGTCGACAGGCTGGCCGACCTCCTCGCGCGCGTCGCGCTCGGAGACCAGCGCGCGTTCGCCGAGCTCTATCGCACCGCGAGTCCGCATCTGTATGCGATCGCCATCCGTATCGTGCGCAATGGGGCGCTGGCCGAAGAGATGCTGCAGGAAGCGTTCGTGAGCATCTGGCATCACGCGAACACGTACGATGCCGCCAGGAGCCGGCCGATCACCTGGCTCACGTCGATCGTACGCAATCGCTGCCTCGACTGGCTGCGCCGCCGCGAGGTGCCCACCGAAAGCCTCGCGCGCAACGACGACGCGATGCCGTGGGAGCCGCCGTCCGACGGTCCGTCGCCGGTCGACCTGCTGCTCGCGGCCGCCGACGCGCAGGCGTTGCGCGGCTGCGTCGATGCGCTCGAGCCGGGCCCGCGCCAGGCGATCGCGCTCGCATTCTTCGAGGGACTGTCGCACTCGGAGCTCGCCGCGCACATGCGCGAGCCGCTCGGCACGGTGAAGTCGTGGGTGCGCCGCGGTCTCGCCGCGCTTCGACGCTGCCTCGACGCCGCGGGGATCGCGCCATGAATCTTTCGCGCCCCGATCGCCACGATCGGCTCGATCGGCTCGCCGCCGAATTCGCGCTCGGAACCACGCCGCCCCGTGTACGCCGGCGCCTCGTCGCGATCGCGCGCCGCGACCGGTCCGTCGCGGCGGCGCTGTCCGATTGGGAGCGGCGCATCGCGGTGCTGGGCGAGCGCGTGCCGCCTGTGACGCCGGCGCCGCGTGTCTGGCGAAACATCGTCGCCCGCCTCGGCCTCGAGCCCGAGCGTCCGTCCGAACGCGAGGTCAAGGGACAGCGCAACGCCGCGTTCTGGCGGACGCTCGCGATCGCGAGCCTCGCCGGTGTCGTCGTGCTCGGCTTCGCCGAATGGCGGCGGCCGCCTTCGGTCGTGCCGGCCCCGCTCGTCGTCGTCCTTTCCGGCTCGGATGCGAAGGTCGCGATGATCGCGACCGGCAGCCGCGGCCAGCGCTACCTGACGGTACGCACCGTCGGCAACGCGTCCCCGGGCGCCGACAAGGCGTTCGAGCTGTGGGCGCTGCCGCAGGCGGGGTCGCCGCAACCGCTCGGCGTCATTCCCGAGGGCGGTATCGTGCGCGTGCCGCTGCAAAATCCGGTCGACGAAGTGCTCTCGAACATTCCGACGCTCGCCGTGAGCGTCGAGCCGCCCGGCGGATCGCCGACCGGCAAGCCGACGGGGCCGGTGCTCTATTCGGGAGCGATCGAGCGGATGTATTAGGTTCGGAGACGACTTTTGCTGCGTAAAAGTCGTCTCTGACGCTGCTTCGGTTTTCGCGCTGACTACTTGCTGCGCTTCACTGCGTAGCCGTCAGCACGGTCCTCCATCACGAAGCCCGCCGCGTTGAGCGCTTCGCGCAGCCGATCGGCTTCCGCCCAGTTCTTCGCCTTGCGCGCCTCCGCGCGCGCTGCCGCGAGCGCCGCGATCGCGTCGGGGACCGTTTCCTCCGCCGGTTGCCACGACCCGAGACGGAGGCCAAAGACGTCGTCGAAGCGCGCGAGCGTGGCGCGTTTCACCATCGGCGCAAGGTCTCCCCGCAACGTCTCCCACGCAAGCGCCAGCGCACGCGGCGCGTTGAGGTCGTCGTTGACCTCCGCCGTGAAGCGCTCGAGCAGTGCATCGTCGGCGCGCGCATTCGCACCTTCAGGCAACGCATGAAACGACGCGCGCATCCGCGCAAGCCCGGTGGCCGCCGCGTCGAGCGCCTCCCACGTGAAGTTGAGCTGGGTCCGGTAATGCCCGGTCAGGCACAGGTAGCGGAACGCGAGCGGGTCATACCCGCGATCGACGAGTGCGCCAAGACGCAGGAATTCGCCTGCCGACTTCGCCATTTTCGCGTCGTTCGCGAGCAGGAAGTAGCCGTGCATCCAGAAGTTCGCGAGCCGCGTGCCGGCGCGCGCCTCGGTCTGCGCGATCTCGTTCGTGTGATGCACGGGAATGTGATCCTCGCCGCCGCAGTGGATGTCGAAGAAGTCGCCGAGATAGCGCTGCGCCATCGCCGAGCACTCGATGTGCCATCCGGGAAAGCCCCTGCCCCACGGGCTGTCCCATTCCATCTGCCGCTTCCGATCGGCCGGCGAAAACTTCCACAATGCGAAATCAGTCGCGTTGCGCTTCTCGCCGACGTCGACGCGCTTGCCGGCGCTCAGGCCTTCGCGGTCGAGACGCGCGAGATAGCCGTAATCGGCCTGGCGGCTCGTGTCGAAATAGATGCCGTCGGATGTCCGGTATGTGTACCCGCGCGTCTCGAGATCGGCGACAAACGCGATCTGCTCGGGAATGTGATCGGTCGCGCGCGACAGCACGTCGGGCGGCAGGATGTTGAGCACGCGAATGTCGTCGACGAAGGCCTGTGTGTAGAGCGCGGCGATCTCCCACGCGCTCTTGCCGGTGCGCCGGGCGCCCTTCTCCATCTTGTCCTCGCCGGTGTCGGCGTCGGACGTGAGGTGCCCCACGTCGGTGACGTTCATCACGTGGTGCACCCGATGACCGTTCCACAGCAGCACGCGCTTCAGCAGGTCTTCGAACAGGAACGTGCGGTAGTTGCCGATGTGCTGGTAGTCGTAAACGGTCGGCCCGCAGGTGTAGAGGCCGACGGGCGCGTTCGTTGCGAGCGGCGCGAACGCGCGAAGGCTCCGCGCGTAGTTGTCGTAGAGGACCAGAGCCGTCACCGGCCTCGCCTCCTGGCTCATGGCGCGAGCGCCCGCACCATGATGTAGTCCTCCATCACGAAGCCGTTGCCGATCGGAAAGTCGCCGCGTTCGCGAATCGCGAAGCCGCAATGCTCGTAGGCGCGAATCGACGATTCGTTGTTGCGGTTCACATTCAGCGTCAGCTCGCGGCAGCCCGACCGCCGCGCCGCATCGGCGACATGCTCGATCAGCGCGCGTCCGACGCCCTTGCCGTGATGCGCCGGCGCGACGTAGAGCTTCTCGAGATTCATCGCCCCCGAACCGGATTGCCGCCAGGCGACGAATGCAACCGGCTCGTCGTCGATGCGCGCGAGCGCGAGACCCGCACCGGCGGCTTCAACGTAACGCAGCAGCGCCTCGCGCGCATAGCCCTGCTCCAGCATGTAGTCGATCTGGGCAGTGCTGATGATGCCCGGGTAGTGGCTGCGCCACACGTGATCGGCCAACGACTGAACGACGCCGATGTCGCCGGCGCCGGCCGGCGCGATCGTCACCATCGGTCAAGCGGAGCGTTGCGCATCCGGCGAATTTAGCACGCGACCCGATGCATGGCCGGCGCGCCGGCTTCAGAGTTCCTCCATCACCTGCGCATAGGAAATGAGCGCGAAGAGCGCGGTACCGCCGACGATGTTCCCGAGCAGCGTCGGGACGATGAAATCGGCGACCATCGACAGCGGACCGAGGCGGCCGTTCACGACGAGCATGAACGTCTCGACGCTGCCGGCGACGATGTGCGCGAAGCCGCCCGCGCCGATCAGGAACGTGAAGAGCGAGATGACCCAGAATTGCGCCGCCTCGGCACTCGGAATGAGCCACACCGTCGCGGCGACCAGGAAGCCTGCCGAGATTGCCTTGAAGAACATCGCGACCCAGCCGTTCTGCATGATCTCCGCGCTCACCTGCAGCATGCCCTCGCGAATCTCCGGCGTGATGACCGGCGTGAACGTGCAGAAACAGGCGGCGAACAGCGTACCGATCGTGTTGGCGATCCAGACGATCGCCCACATCCGCAGCAGACGCCCGACGTTGCGAACGGTGAACTGCTTCATGACCGGGAGAACGGCCGTTATCGTGTTCTCGGTGAACAGCTGCTGGCGGCCGAGGATGACGATCAGGAAGCCGACCGGGTAGCCGACGCTCACGGCAAGCGAGCGCCACGGCGCGTCGGGCAGGCGCGTGAGCAGGATCGCCTGCGTGAGCAGCGAGAAGCTCATCGAGAGCCCCGCGGCGACGCCGGACCACCAGAGCGACGTCGCCGGCCGCGCCATCTCCTCGTCGCCGCGCTTGCGAACGATCTCGTAGATGACCGGCGTGCGCAGACCCGAGCGCTCTTCGACCTGTCGTTCTTCCCGCTTCTCGCGCTTCGCGGGCAGCTCGCGCTCGCTCGGCGCGTGAGCGGCCTTCTCGCCGGTCAAAGCCTTGCGGGCGCTTTCGCGAGTGCCGGACGCCTGTGAATCGCCCGCGGTCATGTCCGGCGACGACCACGCGCGCGTAGTGTGCTTGCACGCGAGCGTGGCGGGCGCAGCGATCGCGAGCGCCTTGGCGCAGGCGCTTCACGGGCGCCGGCCGGATGACGCGTTCGCGCCGGCCTCGAGGTGGAACGGACAGCACCCGGCACCGTGTCATGCCGGTTGCGCACGCGCAGACGACGGGAATCGATTCGCCGCACCAGCCTCTCATTCCGGGAATGCCTGTCCGTGCCGTAGGGACGCGGTTGCGCCGCTCGGGCCGACGCACGAATCGTCGAACGGGTGCGAGCCGCGGCGCGGCGAGCGGCGCGGCCGCGGCGACGGGCGCTTCGCTTGGTTCGTGGCATTCGCGAGGTCGTGGTGGCTGTCGGAGGTCCAACGACGGCAAGCAAGGATTGCCCCACCGGCGTCGCCGGCGATGTCGGCGCGCGCCGATCCACGGCCAGCGCGATCGCATGTGCCCCCTTGGCGCAACGGCTGTAGGAATTACGCGGATACGTGTGCAAATTACATCGGCGGCCCCGGCGATTCGTCGTTTCGATACCGCACGCCGCGTGGATTCGCGGCGAAACCGACGCGTCGAAACGCAACAATGCGTTGCCCGGTGTTGGCTCGGAAGATGCTCGCTCCGACGAGGACCGAGCCTCCCCGCCGGTCGATCAACGCTCGTCGCCGAGCAGGTTGCCGCAAAGCAACTCGCTCGGCCGACGAACACGCCGAAGTTCCGATGTCACAGGTCTTCTCGCCGCGCTTTGCGCTCGTTCTGCGCATCGCAACCGTGTTCGTGCTTGCGGGCATCGTTGCGGCGGCCGTCGTGTACCGCGTCAACGCGCGCGGCGACGCGCCGCAGGACGACCCGATCGAGCAGCCGATCCCTTTCAGCCATCAGCACCACGTCCGCGACGACGGCATCGATTGCCGCTACTGCCACACGTCGGTCGAGACCTCGGCCTTCGCGGGCATCCCGCCGCTCGCGACGTGCATGACGTGCCATGCCGAGCTTTTCAACGACGCCCCGGTGCTCGCGCCGTTGCGCGAGGCGTACGCGGGCGGGAAGGCGCTCGAATGGAATCGTGTCCACGACCTGCCGGGTTTCGTCTACTTCGATCACAGCATCCACATCGCGAAGGGCGTCGGCTGCAGCACCTGTCACGGCGCCATCGACCGGATGCCGCTGACGCGTCGCGTCGCGTCGCTCTACATGCAATGGTGCCTCGACTGTCATCGCAATCCCGAAGCGGTCCTGCGTCCGCGCGACCAGGTCTTCAACGTCGAATGGCAGCCGCCGCGCGATCAGAAGCAGCGCGGCGCGCAATTGCGGCAGGAGTACGGGCTGCGCTCGACGCGCGAACTCACCGACTGCTCGACCTGTCATCGCTAACGCATGCCGCCGCCCGTCACCGAAGCAAGCGGTTCTCTCGCGATGCGCGCGCGGCAACGCTTCTGGCGCTCGCTGTCCGAAGCGGAAGGCATTCCCGACGCGACGCTGCCGCGTCCGATCGACACGCGCTTCGCGCCGAATCGACGCGATTTCATGAAGCTGATGGGCGCGTCGATCGCACTCGCCGGCGTATCGGGCTGCTCGCACGGGTCGCTCGAGAAGATCGTCCCTTATCGCGCCGGTCCCGCGGAGCAGACGTACGGCAAGCCCGTGTTCTACGCGTCGGTGCTGCCCCGCGACGGCTACGGCGTCGGCGTGCTCGTCGAGACGAACATGGGCCGGCCGACGAAGATCGAGGGCAATCCGTCCCATCCGGCGAGCCTCGGCGCGACCGGCGTCATCGAGCAGGCCGCCGTGCTCGAGCTCTGGGATCCCGATCGCTCGCAAACCGTGAAGCACGGCGGAACGATCGCCACATGGAACGACTTTCTCGCGGCGCTGCAGGCGCAGTTCGACGCGCGCGCCGGCACCAAGGGGACGGGACTTCGCATCCTCACCGAGACGATCGCCTCACCGTCGCTGCACGCGCAAATCCAGTCGGTCCTCGAGCGCTTCCCGCGCGCGAAGTGGCATCAGTGGCAGCCGCTGAACGACGACAACCTGCACGACGCCGCCGAGATGGTGTATGGCCGGCGGCTCGACACCGTCTGTCGATTCGATCGCGCGCGCATCGTCGTCGCGTTCGACGGCGACTTCCTCGACGACGCGCCGGCGTCCATTCGCTGCGCGCTCGATTTCGCCACGCGCCGGCACGCGCACGCCGCAGCGGATGCGCGGAGCCGCCTCTACGCATTCGAATGCACGCCGACACTGACCGGCGCCGCGGCCGATCATCGTCTGCCGATTCAGGCAGCGGACGTCGGCGCGGCGATCGCGCAGCTCGCGCGTGCGCTCGGCGCGACGACCGTCGACGTCGCGAACGTGCTGCCCGACGCATGGATCGCCGCGATCGTGGCCGACCTGCGCGCGAATCGCGGCGCGTCGATCGTCGTCGCCGGACGCCGCCAGCCACCGCACGTGCACGCGCTCGCGCATGTCGTCAACGCGCATCTCGGCAACGTCGGCAACACGATCGTGCACGTGCCGCCGGCGGCGGACGATCCAACGAACCAGCTCGCTTCGCTCCGCGACCTCGTCGAAGCGATGAACGGCGGTGCCATCGACGCGCTGCTGATCCTCGGCGGGAACCCGGTCTACACGGCGCCGGCCGACCTTGCGTTTGCGTCCGCGCTCGCGAAGGTGCCGTTCAAGGTCCATCACGGTCTTTACGTCGACGAGACGGCCGATCGGTGCGACTGGCACGTACCGGCCGCTCATCCGCTCGAATGCTTCGGCGACCTCCGTGCGTTCGACGGCACGCTCGCTCTGCAGCAGCCGGGCATTGCCCCGCTCTACGACGGCAAGTCGGCGCACGAACTGCTGGCGGCGCTCGCCGGCGACACGACCCGCGGTAACCGCGAGCTCGTCGAGGCGTACTGGCAACGTGAGCGTGCGAGCGATTTCGCCGCGTTCAACGACCGTGCGCTCCGCGAGGGCATCGTGGACGGTTCGACACCCGAGCCGATCAACGTGGCGTTGCGTGGCGACCTCGCTGCGGTGCTCGCGAAGGCCACCCCCTCGCAGCCGCCGCGCGCGGCGGACGACATCGAGATCGTGTTCGTCGCCGACCCGCGGATCGGCGACGGCCGCCACGCGAACAACGCGTGGCTGCAGGAGCTGCCGAAGCCGCTTTCGCAGCTCGCGTGGGACAACGCGGCGCTGATCGCGCCCGCGCTCGCGCGCCGCTACGGCATGGAGAACGAGGACATCGTCGAGATCCGCGTCGGCGGACGCCGGATCGAGGTTGCGGCGTGGCTGATGCCCGGAGTGCCGGAGCGCAGCATCACGCTGGCGCTCGGCTTCGGACGCACGCGCGCAGGCCACGTCGGCAACGGCCACGGCGTCGACGCTTACGCGATCCGCACGAGCGACGCGCCGTGGTTCGCGGGCGGCGTTGCGATCACGCGCACCGGACGCAAGCATGCGCTCGCTTGCGCGCAGACGCATCACGCGATGGAGGGCCGCGACATCGTGCGCACGTTCACGCTCGGTGAAGCGCAGGCCTGCACGCCCGACGAATGCGGGACGCCGCGCTACCGGAACGAGCGGACGCTGTACGAGACGCCGCCGACGGGTCCGTACGCGTGGGCGATGAGCATCGACCTGTCCTCGTGCATCGGCTGCGGCGCGTGCACGATCGCCTGTCAGGCGGAAAACAACATCCCGGTCGTCGGCAAGGCGGAAATGCGCAACGGCCGCGAGATGCACTGGATCCGCGTCGACCGCTATTACGAGGGCGACATCGCGGATGCGCGAGCGTTGTTCCAGCCGGTTCCCTGCATGCAGTGCGAGCACGCGCCGTGCGAGGTCGTCTGTCCGGTCGAAGCGTCGGTGCACGACGCGCAGGGCATCAACGTCCAGGTCTACAACCGCTGCGTCGGCACGCGCTTCTGCTCGAACAACTGTCCGTACAAGGTCCGGCGCTTCAATTTCTTCCAGTACACCGACGACGTGCCCGGCCTCGACTCGCAGCGCAATCCGGAGGTCACGGTGCGCATGCGCGGCGTGATGGAGAAGTGCAATTACTGCCTGCAGCGGATCACGAACGCGAAGATCGCCGCGGACGTCGAGGGCCGGCGCCTGCGCGACGGCGAAGTGGTCACCGCGTGCCAGGCCGCGTGCCCGGCGCGCGCGATCGTGTTCGGCGATCTCGCCGATGCGCAAAGCGAGGTCAACCGGCGCAAGAGCTCGCCGCTCGACTATGCGCTGCTCGCCGAGCTCAACACGCGGCCGCGGACGACGTACCTCGCGCGCGTGACGAACCCGTCGCCGGCACTTGCGCAGTCGACGCAGCAGTCGCGCCGCCGCGAAGCGCCGCCGGCGGGCGCCGTCGACACGCGGCCGCGAGCGGATCGCTGACGCCATGGCGACCGACGCCGGCACGCTCGTTCCGCCGCCCGGTGAACGCTACACCGGCGCGATCATCACCGACAAGATCGCCGACCTCGTCCTCGTGCGGCCGATGCACGCCGGCTATTACGTCGGCTTCATCGTCACGGCGGCCTTCACGCTGCTCTTCATCGTCGCGATCACCTACCTGTTCACGACGGGCGTCGGCATCTGGGGCGTCGCACAGCCGGTCGCATGGGCGTTCGCGCTGACGAACTTCGTCTGGTGGGTCGGGATCGGCCATGCCGGCACGTTCATCTCCGCGTTCCTGCTGCTGTTGCGCCAGCACTGGCGCACGTCGGTCAACCGCTTCGCCGAAGCGATGACGATCTTCGCCGTCGCGATGGCCGGGCTGATGCCGATTCTCCACCTCGGGCGGCCCTGGTTCTTCTACTGGCTGATTCCGTATCCGGACGTGATGAACGTCTGGCCGCAATGGCGCAGCCCGCTCGTCTGGGACATCTTCGCGATCGCCACGGACATCATCGTGTCGATCCTGTTCTGGTACATGGGGCTGATTCCCGATCTCGCGAGCCTTCGCGATCATGCACGAACGCGCGGCAAGCAGGTCGCATACGGCCTCGCGGCGCTCGGCTGGCGCGGCGAGGCGCGGCAATGGCACCGCTTCGAGACCGCGTACCTGCTGATGGGCGGCCTCGCGACGCCGCTCGTGATCTCGGTGCACACCGTCGTCTCGCTCGATTTCTCATTCGGGCTCGTCCCGGGATGGCATTCGACGATCTTTCCGCCGTATTTCGTCGACGGTGCGCTGTACTCCGGCTTCGCGATGGCGCTCGTGCTCGCCGTGCCGATGCGCAAGGTGTTCCGGCTGGAGGATTTCATCACGCGCGACCACCTGGCGAAGATGGGAACGCTGATGCTGGTGACGGGACTGATCGTCGCGTACAGCTACATGGTCGAGGCGTTCAACGCGTACTACAGCACCGACCTCTACGAGATCGCGATGATGCGCAACCGCTACTTCGGGCCTTACGCGCCGATCTCGTGGTCGGTGATCCTGTGCAACGTGCTGATTCCGCAGGCGCTCTGGTCGAAGCGCCTGCGGCGCAACCCGCTCGCCCTCTTCGTGCTCGGCCTCGTCGTGCTGCTCGGGATGTGGCTCGAGCGCTTCATGATCATCGTGGCAAGCCTCGAGCGCGACTTCCTGCCCTCGGCATGGCACATGTTCTATCCGACGTTCTGGGACCTGGCGACGCTCGCCGGGTCGCTCGGCGCGTTCGCGTTCCTGTTCCTGATGTTCCTGCGCTTCCTGCCGGCGATCTCGATGTCCGAGCTGCGCAAGGACGTGCGCCAGGAGACGATCCGTGCCGGCACACATACGTAAGGAGCCCGCGATGCTGTATGCGCTTCTTGCCGAATTCGCCGATCCGCGGGCGCTGCTCGACGCGGTCAGGCGTTGCCGCGAGCGTTATCACGACGTCGACGCGTACGCGCCCTATGCGGTGGACGGGCTCGCCGAGGCGCTCGGCGTACGCAAGAACCGCGTCCCGCTGGTGACGTTGATCGGCGGGCTCGTCGGCGGCGCCGGCATCTATTTCCTGCAGTGGTACAGCGCGGTCGTCGACTACCCGATCAACTCGGGCGGCCGTCCGCTCGATAGCTGGCCGGTGTTCATTCCGCCGACGTTCGAGATAACGATCCTCGGCGCGGCGCTCGCCGCGTTCTTCGGCATGCTGTTGCTGAACGGCTTGCCGAAGCTGCACCACCCGATCTTCAACGCGCCGGAGTTCGAGCTCGCGTCGCGCAACAGGTTCTTCGTCGCGATCCGCGCGACCGATCCGGAGTTCGACGCGGTGCGCACGCGCGCATTCCTCGAAGGCCTGGCACCGATCAAGGTGAGCGAGGTTCCGTTATGAGAAACGGTGCGCTCGTCGTCGCCGTCGCGGCGCTGCTGTTTCTCGGCGGATGCGAGCGCACGTTCCGTGACATGTACGACCAGCCGCGCTACAAGCCGCTCGCGCCGAGCCCGCTGTGGCCCGACGGACGCTCGTCGCGGCCGCCGGTCGGCGGCACGGTCGCGCGCAGCGAGGGATCGTTTGCGGGAACCACGAGCGGCCGCGAAGGCACAATCACACCTGCGCCCACGCCCGGTCCGCTGGATGCGGTGCGCGACGAGCTGCGTCCGGGCGGCGCACAGGGACCATCCGTCGCGAGCATCACGTTGCCGCCGATAACGCGATCGCTTCTCGCGCGGGGCCGCGACCGCTTCGACATCTTCTGCTCGCCCTGCCACAGCATCGCCGGCGACGGCGACGGAATGATCGCGCGCCGCGGCTTCCCGCACCCGCCTTCGTTCCACACCGACCGCCTGCGCAATGCGTCCGACGCGCACTTCTACGCGGTGATCACGAACGGCTATGGCGTGATGCATTCGTATGCAAGGCGGGTTCCGCCATCCGACCGGCTCGCGATCATCGCGTACATCAGGGCGCTGCAGTTGAGCCAGCATGCGCCGGTCGCACTGCTCGACCATGACGACGTCGCGAAGCTCGATCGCGGCGCGGCCACGCCGGCGCCGTCACCCGGAACCCCGCGATGATGCCGCGCCTGCGCGACTTGCCGCCGCTCACGCGCAACGCCGGAATCGTCGGCGCGCTCGCGCTCGTCGCGTGCATCGTCGGCGGCGTGCTCGATCCGCGTGCGTTCTTCGCCGCATGGCTCGTCAACTGGCTGTTGCTGCTCGGGATCGCGCTCGCCGCGATGATGCAGGTGATGATCCACGAGCTGACCGGCGGCCACTGGGGCCGCGTGTTGCGGCCTCCGCTCGAAGCCGCGATGTCGACGCTGCCGCTCGTCGCGATCCTCGCCATCCCGCTCGCTTTCGGATTGCCGTCGCTCTTCGAATGGGCGCGGCCCGACGCCGTCGCGGGCAGCGCGCTCCTGCAGGCGAAGCAATGGTTCCTGAATCCGCCGGCGTTCGTCATCCGCAACGCGATCTGGCTCGCCGCGTGGTGCGCGTTCGCGTGGGCCATGCGACGCCATCTCGACGGCAGCCGCGAAGAGGACGTGCGCGTGCGCCGGCGCCTCTCGGTTGCGGGACTCCTCGTGTATCTCTTCACGGTCACGGTCGTCGCTTACGACTTCGTCGCCTCGCTCGTTCCCGAATGGTCGTCGACCGCGGTGGGCCTGCGCCTCGGCACCGCGCAGTTCATCGCCGCGTTCGGCTTCGCGGTCCCTTTCACGGTGCTCGACGCGCAGGCGCGCCGCGAGGCGCCGCGCGCGAGCGCCCGCGACTTCGGGGACTTCGGCAACCTGCTGCTGACGTTCTGCATGATGTGGGCGTACATCGCCTTCACGCAGTACCTGATCGTCTGGGGCGAAGACCTGCCGCCCGAGACGTCGTGGTACTGGCCGCGCGTGACGACGAGCTGGCACTGGCTCGGCCTCGCGGTCCTGCTGCTCAACTTCGCCATTCCGGTCGTTGCGATGCTGTTTCGCGCGATCAAGCGCGACCCGCGGCGCCTCGCGATCGTCTGCGGTCTCGCGCTCGCGGGCCAGTGGCTCGACAGCGTGTGGCTCGTCACGCCGTCGTTGCGCACGGGCGGCTTCGCGCTCGACTGGCTCGACATCGCCGCGCTGCTGGCCGAGGGCGGGCTGTGGCTCGCGTGGGTCGGAACGCTCGTCGCACGCGCCGGCCGGCATCGACCGGTCGTAATCGACGGAGTGCCCAGCCGTGGCTGACGAGCGCCGCCCGCGCGGCTACATGCCCGACGCCGTGAGCCTGCCCGGCATCGGCGCCGGCGCGTTGATGATCGTGGGCGCGATCGCGATTGGTTTGACCGCCGCGTTCGTGGTGCTCCACGTCGATACCGACGGCCATCCAACGCCCGAGAACGCGATGCATTACGGCCATCCGCCGCCGATCGCCGGCGACGTCAAGCTCGAGACCCTTCCCGCCAACGACATCGCGGCGTTCCGCGCGCAGAAGCAACGGCTGCTCTCGACGTACGGCTGGGTGGACCGCGCGCACGGCATCGCGCGCATTCCGATCGAGCGCGCGATCGAGCTTGCGACGCACGGCGCGTCGGCGCGCACGGCTTCGCCATGACGACGTTCGGTGCCCGCAACGTTCACCGCGGCCGCCGGCTCGCACGGGCGGTCCTTCTCACACTCGCGCTCTCGTTGCCGGGCGCGCTCGGCGCCGTCCCGTTGCCGCCCGTCGAGCGCGTGGCATTCGCGCCGCCGCCCGGCGCCGTGTTGCCGCTCCACGCCGTGTTCACCGACGACTCGGGACGGCGCAGCGAGCTCGGTACGTGGTTGCGCCCACGTCCCGCGATCGTCGTTCCGGCTTACTACGGCTGCTCGAACCTCTGCACGACGACGCTGCGCGCAACGCGCGCCGCGATCGACGCCGCCGGCTTGCGCGCCGGTCGCGACGTCGACGTCGTGGCGATCAGCATCGCGCCGCTCGAGACGCCTGCGCTCGCGCGCGCGAAGAAGCGCGAAGTGTTGGGGGACCAAGCGACGCAACGCAACGACGGATGGCACTTTCTCACCGGCGACGATGCGGCGATCCGCCTAGTGACGCGCGAACTCGGCTACCGCTACGCGTACGTCGCCGCCGAGCGCCAGTATGCGCACGCGGCGGGCATCGCGGTGGTCGGGACCGACGGCCATGTCGCGCGCGTGCTCTACGGCGTCGCGTTCCCGCCGCACGAGCTTCGCGCCGCGCTTGCATCGGCGGGCGCGCCGACGCCGGCGATCGATTCGCGTGCCGGGACGAGCGATACCGCGGCGAGCTGGCTCCTCTGCTTCCACTACGACCCGGCGAGCGGGCGCTACACGTTCGCCGCGATGAACGCGGCGCGGGCGGCGGGCCTCCTCGCGCTTGCGGCGCTTGCCGGCTACGTGACGCTCGCATGGCGGCGCGAGCACCGCGGCGCGTCGCGCGGAAACGCCCGATGATCGCGATCGGCCTTCCGCCCGAAGCCTCGACGATCGCCCCGCGCGTCGACCTTCTGCTCTATGTCGTGACGGCGGTGACCGGACTGGTCGCGATCGCGATCTTCGTCACGATGATCGTGTTCGGCATCCGCTACCGGGCCGGATCGCCGGCGCCTCGCGCCGATGACATACCCGCATTGCAGGCGCGCGCGCGAAGGCGCGTCGAGACGGCGTGGACGCTGATTCCGCTCGCGCTCTTCATCGCGTCGTTCGCGTGGGCGGCGCGGCTCTACATGGTGCGCGGGACGCCGCCGGCGAATGCGATCGAGCTCTTCGTCGTCGCGAAGCAATGGATGTGGAAGCTCCAGCATCCAGGCGGCCAGCGCGAGATCGACGAGATGCACATTCCGCGCGGGCAGCCGATCAGGCTCGTGATGACGTCGCAGGACGTGATCCACAGCTTCTTCGTTCCCGCGTTCCGGCTGAAGCAGGACGTTCTGCCCGGGCGCTACACCGAGATGTGGTTCACGGCGACGAAGACCGGCCGCTTCCATCTGTTCTGTGCCGAGTACTGCGGCACCGATCACGCCCGGATGGGCGGCGACGTCGTCGTCATGGAGCCGGCGGAATTCGCGCGCTGGCTTGCCGCGCATCCCGCCGCCGAGAACATGGCGAGCCGCGGTGCCGACCTGTTCCGCCACTACGGCTGCAGCGGCTGCCACGGCGCGAACGCATCGGTGCACGCGCCGAACCTCGCGGGTCTTTTCGGCAAGCCGGTGCCGCTTTCGAACGGCACGACGGTCGTCGCCGACGAGCGCTACGTGCGCGATTCGATCCTGCTGCCGGAACGCGAGGTGGCGGCAGGCTACGCGCCGATCATGCCCTCCTTCGCCGGCCAGATCAGCGAGGACGACATCATCGACCTGATCGCGTACATCAAGAGCCTCGCCGACACCAGGGAGCACCCGAAATGAGCAGCGTCGTCGACGGCATCGGAGCCGGGATCCCGGGCAGCCGCGATACGCGGCGCTCGGACGCGCCGTCGAGCTACCTCACCGACGGGATGTCGATCGGCTCGTGGCTCGCAACGCACGATCACAAGCGCATCGCGATCCTGTACGCGATCACGATCACGGCGTTTTTCTTCATCGGCGGCGCCGCAGCGACGCTGATCCGCCTCGAGCTCGCGACGCCCGCCGGCGACCTGGTCCGCGCCGAGACGTACAACAAGCTCTTCACGATGCACGGCGTGATCATGGTGTGGTTCTTCCTCATCCCGTCGATCCCGGCGACGCTCGGGAACTTCCTCGTGCCGCTGATGATCGGCGCGCGCGACCTCGCATTCCCGCGGCTCAACCTGACGAGCTTCTACCTCTACGTCGGCGGCGCCGTGTTCACGTTGGCGGCGATGATCGCGGGCGGCGTCGACACCGGCTGGACGTTCTACGCGCCGTTCTCGACGCTCTTCTCGAACACACACGTGCTGTACGTGCTGGCCGGCGTGTTCGTCGTCGGCTTCTCGTCGATCCTGACCGGCCTCAACATCATCGTCACCGTGCACAAGATGCGCGCGCCGGGCATGACGTGGTTCCGGCTGCCGCTCTTCGTCTGGGCGCAGTACGCGACGTCGGCGATCCTCGTGCTCGCGACGCCGGTGCTCGCGATGACGCTCGTGCTGCTCACCGTCGAGCGTGTCTTCGGCATCGGCATCTTCGATCCCGCCCTCGGCGGCGATCCGCTGCTCTTCCAGCACCTGTTCTGGTTCTACTCGCACCCGGCCGTCTACATCATGGTGCTGCCGGCGATGGGCGTCGTCAGCGAGCTCGTCGCGAACGGCGCGCGCAACCCGGTGTTCGGCTACAAGACGATGGCGTTCGCGATCATCGCGATCGCGGTGATCGGCTTCCTCGTCTGGGGCCACCACATGTTCGTGTCGGGACAGTCGATGTACGCCGGCATCGTCTTCTCGTTCATGAGCTTCCTCGTCGCGATCCCGTCGGCGGTCAAGGTGTTCAACTGGACGGCGACGCTTTGGCACGGGCGCATCGTCTACACGGCGCCGATGCTGTACGCGCTCGGCTTCGTCGGCCTGTTCACGATCGGCGGCATGACGGGCCTGTTCCTCGCGGCGCTCGCGCTCGACGTGCACCTGACCGACACCTATTTCGTCATCGCGCACTTCCACTACATCATGGTCGGCGGCACCGTTTCGGCGTATCTCGGCGGCGTCCACTTCTGGTGGCCGAAGATCACCGGCCGGCTGTATTCGGATCGCTGGGCGCGCTTCGCAGCGGTGTTGCTCTTCGTCGGCTTCAACTTCACGTTCTTCCCGCAATACCTGCTCGGCATCGCCGGGATGCCGCGCCGCTATCACGAATATCCGCCGGAGTTCCAGACGCTGAACGTCCTGTCGTCGGCAGGCGCGCTGGTCCTCGCACTCGGCTATCTGCTGCCGCTCCTCTACCTGGGCTGGTCGCTGTTTCGCGGACCCCGCGCACCGGCGAATCCGTGGCACGCGACCGGCCTCGAGTGGCAGACGACGTCGCCGCCGCCCACCCACAACTTCGCGTCGACGCCGGTCGTGACGGCGCCGCCGTACGCGTACGTGCCGATGCGCGACGTCGTCGATGCGCGCGAGGGCACGCAGTGACGGGCGCCGAGGAGCGCTGCCGATGACGCCGGCGTGCGCGTCGCTCCGCGCGGCCGACCATGGCCCGGCGCTTCGCGTCGCCGAGCAGTTCGAGGAGGCGTCGCAGCAGCGTGCGGCCGCGACGCTCGGCATGTGGATCTTTCTCGCGACCGAGGTGATGTTCTTCGGCGCGCTGTTCTTCGCCTATTCGATCGCGCGCTACCAGTTTCCGGCCGCGTTCGCCGCCGCGAGCCGGCACACGAACATCGTGCTCGGCACGACGAACACGGCAGTGCTGCTGACGAGCAGCCTGTTCATGGCGCTCGCCGTCAAATGCGCCGAGGAGGATCTGCGGCGCGCGACGGTCACGCTGCTGGCGATCACCGGCCTGCTCGGGCTCGCGTTCATGGGGATCAAGTTGACCGAGTACGCGCTCGATTACCGTGACCACCTGGTGCCGGCGGTGAACTTCGCCTTCGATCCCGCGTACGCGCGCGGAGCGCTCGTCTTCTTCGGCCTCTACTTCCTGACGACGGGCCTGCACCTCGTCCACCTGTCCGTCGGCATCGCGCTCGTCGCGCTCTTCGCGTGGCGCGTCGCGCGCAGGCGCCCGAACGCGCTCGCCGATCAGGTCGACATCGTCGGCCTCTACTGGCACTTCGTCGACATCGTCTGGATCTTCCTCTACCCCTGTCTCTATCTCGTGTCGCGCACATGAAGGCCGCGAGCGTGCGCCCGTACGTCGTCACGTGGATCGCGCTGATCGTGCTGCTCGCGATCACGTGCGGCAGCTCGTTCATCCCGCTCCACGGGTTCAACCTCGCGGTCAACCTCGCCGTCGCGGTCGCGAAGGCGCTGCTCGTCGTCGTCGTCTTCATGCGCCTTTTCCGCTCGGCCGGGATGGTGATCGTCGTCGCGCTGATCGCGGCGCTCGACCTCGCGATCCTCGTCTGCCTGACGCTGCCCGACTTTCTCGCGCGCGGGTTCTGACGGCTTCTGCGCGACTGGCGCCGGCACGCCGAGCAGCCACAGCCCAATGCCGTTCAGCGTCCCGATCAGCGCCATCGAGATGCCCTGCCTGTCAACCGCCAGCCGAGCGTGACGCCGAGCTCGTTCATCGCGTCGCGGATGCGCGGACGATAGCGCGGCGCGAAGAGACGCGCGACGGCGCCGACGTAGAGCTCCGGGTGCGCCGCGAGGTAGGCGCCAAGGACGATGACCGAGAACGCGTGGATGCCGACGTCGAAGCGGCAGCGATCGCGACGACGGCCGTCGTGCGATGGATGAAATCGCGCGAGATCATCCGGGATGACTCGGCGGGCGGACCAAGGGTTCCGGCGCGCCGGAACCGGGCATGCGGGGGGCTCGACACCGGCTGACGGTAAAATGCGCGTCCGATCGTACCGGCAGCGCCGTTGGTTCCGACCTGCCGACCGAACCGCCAATCGCCGCCGGTGCCTCCCGGCGCACGCTCTTGCCGACTGCTGCCGCATTGTCCCGCCGTCCGCCCCACACGCCTGCACGGCCGACGATCGCCGCGCTGACCCGCCGCGCGTGGATCGCACTCGCATTGATCGTCGCGATCGCCTGGTTCGCGAACCTCGACGTGCGCAAGCTCCAACATCCCGACGAGGGGCGCTACGCGGAGATCGCGCGCGAGATGCTCTCGACCGACGACTGGGTGACGCCGCGCCTCGACGGGCTCAAGTATTTCGAAAAGCCGCCACTGCAATACTGGCTCACCGCCGCGAGCTTCAAGGCGTTCGAGCTCGACGAGTGGACCGCACGGCTGCCGGGCGCGGTCGCAGGCTTCCTGACGGTCGTCGTCGTCGCGGCGACCGGCGCGGCGCTCGCCGGCGCTGCGGCCGGGCTTTATGCCGGGCTCGTACTCGCCGGCAGCGTCTGGCTTTTCGGCATCTCGCATCTGGTGACGCTGGATGCGCTGCTCACGCTGTGGCTCACGCTGTCGCTCTGCGCCTTTCTGCGCGCGCAGGACCCGCGCGCATCGCCTTCGCAGGTGCGGCGCTGGATGTGGTTGGCCTATGCGGCGGCCGCCGCCGGCGTGCTGACGAAGGGCCTCGTCGCGCTGCTGATCCCGTTCGCGACGCTCGTGTTGTACACGCTCGTCACCCGCGACCGCGGCCCGTGGCGGCGGCTGCATCCGGCGAGCGGTCTCGCGCTGCTTATCGCCATCGCTGCGCCGTGGTTCGTGCTCGTCTCGCTGCGCAATCCCGAGTTCGCGCGGTTCTTCTTCATCCACGAGCATTTCGAGCGCTTCCTCACGACCGAGCATCACCGGGTCGGTGCCTGGTGGTATTTCGTGCCGATGTTCATGGCGGGCTTCCTGCCGTGGACCGGCCTTTTCCTGTGGCGACTTGCGCGAAGCTGGCGCGAGGCGACGGCGGATCGCGGCGGCTTCGCGTGGGGGAGGTTTTGCCTCGTCTGGACCGCGTTCGTGTTCGTCTTCTTCAGCGTGTCGGGTTCGAAGCTGCCGTCGTACATCCTGCCGATGTTTCCGTCGGCGGCACTCGTCCTCGGGTGGCAGCTCGAACGCGCGCGCACGAAGACGCTCGCCGCCGTGACGGTCGTGCTCGCCGTGCTGACGCTTGCCCTCTGGATCGCGGCACTCGTCGGCTGGCCGCGTCTCGCCGAGGGGCTCGCCGATGCGCGGACGCCGCGCGCGATCTACGACGCGCTCGGGCACTCGGTGAAGATCGCCTTTGGCGTCGCCGGCGCCGGTTACGCCGCCGGCTGTCTCGCGTTCGCGCGTGGCGGCGCGCGCGGGCGCTCGCTCGGCATCGCGGCGCTTTCCGTCGCGACGATCCTGTCGATGCAGGCGGTATTCTCCGGCTCCGACGTGTTCCGTGAGACCCGCTCGGCCGCCGACCTCGTCACGACGCTGGAAAACGCGGCGAATCCTCCGTACGATCGCAACGCCCCGTTCTTCCAGGTCGAAATGTACGATCAGACGTTGCCGTTCTACCTCGAGCGCACGACGACGGTCGTCCAATACCGGGACGAGCTCGCGCTCGGCCTCGAAGCCGAGCCGGACCGCGGAATCGCGAAGGTCTCCGACTGGGTCGCGCGCTGGGAGGCGTTGCCGCAGGGCTATGCGCTGATGGCGCCGGAAACGCACGAGCGGCTCGCGAAGGACGGCGTTCCGATGCGCGTCGTCGCGAGCGATCCGCGGCGCGTGCTCGTCGCGAGGCGCTGATGACGACTCCGGACGAGATCGCGCGGTGACGGCGACGGCGTTCCTGCTCCTGATCACCGGGGTTCTGCTCAATGCGGCCGCGCAACTGCTGCTGAAGGGCGGCACGAACCGGCTTGGCGTGATCACGCTGAACGCCGACAACTGGGCGCCGATGCTGGTGCGCATGGCGAGCGAAGGCTATTTCATCACTGGCGCTGCGTTCTATGCCGTGAGCCTCGTCGTCTGGATCGTCGGACTTTCGCGCGTGCCGGTCTCCGTCGCCTATCCGATGCTGTCGATCGGCTATATCGTCAACGCGCTCGCCGCGCATTATCTGTTCGGCGAAGCCGTGACGACGGCGCGCTGGCTCGGGATCGGCTTCATCGTCGTCGGCGTCTATCTCGTCGCGCGAAGCGCGTGAGATGAGCGATCCGAGCCAACAGCGCATGCTCAAGTTCGCGAGCCCGCTGATCGACGAAGCGACGATCGCCGGCGTCGCCGACGTGCTGCGCTCGGGCCAGATCACGAGCGGCCCGTGGGTCGCGCGGTTCGAATCGGCACTGTCGCAATTCTGCGAAGGCCGGCCGGTGCGCGTGATGACGTCGGCAACGGCCGCGGTCGAGGTCGCGTTGCAGCTCTGCGACATCGGCCAGGGCGACGAGGTCATCACCTGCGCGCAAAGCTTCTTCACCGTGCTGAACATGATCGTCCGGCGCGGCGCGACGCCGGTGTTCGTCGATTGCGATCTCGTCACGCGCAGCATCGACCTGAGCCAGGTCGAGGCGCGGATCGGGCCGCGGACGCGCGCGATCGTGCCGACGCACTGGCCCGGCTCGCTGGTCGACATGGACGCGCTCTATGCTCTCGCGCGCAGGCATCGCATTCGCGTCGTCGAGGACGCGGCGCTCGTGATGGGCTCGACGTACCGCGGACGTCCGATCGGCGCCTTCGGCGATCTCGTCACGTTCAGCTTTCATCCGAACAAGAACATCACGTCAATCGAAGGTGGCGCGCTCGTCTGCAACGACGAGAACGAGGTACGACGTGTCGAGGCCCTGCGCTTCCATGGCATCGAGCGCCTCGCGGATGGCACGCGCGACGTGCGCTTCCCGGGCGGCAAGTTCAACCTTCCGGACGTCAACGCGCGGATCGGCGTCGAGCAGCTTGCGCAGCTTCCGGAGTTTCTCGCGCATCGCCGCAGCCTCGTCCTCCGCTATTTCGAACGTTTCCCGGAACGCAGCGGATGCGTCCTGCCGCCGCACCCGCAGGATGGCGACGGCCAGTCGTGGAACATGTTCTGCATCCTGCTGTCCGACGCGCCGTCGATGTCGCGCAAGCAGTTTCGCGACGCGCTCGAGAAGCGCGGCATCGCGACCGGCGTCTCGTACGAGGCGCTGCACCTGTCGACGCTCGGCCGTCAGTACGGGTATCGGCGTGGCGATCTTCCGAACACCGAGCGCATCGCCGAGCGCACCGTGACGCTGCCGCTACACGCTGCGATGCAGGTCGACGACGTCGATCGCGTCTGCGCGGCCTGCGCCGAGATCCTGGCGAGCGGCACGCGATGAACGCCGGGAGCATCGATTGAGCGCGCATCCGCTGCTGTCGGTCGTTATCCCGGTCTACAACGAAGAGGCAGGATTGCCGGCGCTCTTCGCGCGGCTGTATCCGGCGCTCGACGCTCTGCGCGTGCCGTACGAAGTGATCTTCGTCAACGACGGCAGCCGCGACCGCTCCGCCGCCCTGCTGCGCGAGCAGTTCACCGCACGCCCGGACGTGACGCGCGTGATCCTGTTCAATGCGAACTACGGCCAGCACCTCGCGATCCTCGCCGGCTTCGAGCGCGTGCGCGGCGAGCGCGTCGTGACGCTGGACGCGGACTTGCAGAATCCGCCCGAGGAGATCGGCAAGCTCCTCGCCGCAATGGACGCCGGCGCCGATTACGTGGGCGGCGTGCGGCGCGTGCGCGAGGACGCGTGGTGGCGCCGCTCGGCGTCGCGGCTGATGAACCGCATCCGCGAGCGGATCACGCGAATCCGGATGACGGACCAGGGCTGCATGCTGCGCGCCTACAGCCGCGACATCGTCGACGCGATCGTCGCCGCGCGCGAGGTGAGCACGTTCATTCCGGCGCTCGCATTCACGTTCGCGCATCATCCGTCCGAAGTCGACGTGCTGCACGAGGAGCGCGCGGCCGGCGAGTCGAAATACTCGATGTACAAGCTGATCCGGCTCAACTTCGACCTCGTGACGGGCTTCTCGCTCGTACCGCTGCAGCTCTTCTCGGTCGCCGGCATGATCGTCGCGATCGGCTCCGTCGTGCTGTACGCGATCGTCATCGTCGAGCGCGCGATCACCGGCGGGTTCCTCGAAGGCGTCAAGGCCCTGTGGGATCGCGACATCCTCGAGTTCTTCCTGATCGGCTGCATCATGTTCGGCGTCGGCCTGCTCGGCGAGTACGTCGGACGGATCTACCAGCAGGTGCGCGAGCGGCCGCGCTACGTGATCCGCGCGGTCCTCGAACGCGACCACGACGACGTCGAGCTGCCGCAGCGGGCGGCGGAAGCCGTGCGCGCGATTCGCTGACGCCGATGGTCACGGCCGTCGTCTTCGCCTACCACGACGTCGGCGCACGGTGTCTGCGCGCGCTGCGCGCGCACGCGGTCGACGTGCCGCTCGTCGTCACCCATCCCGATGATCCGCGGGAGACGCGCTGGTTCGCGCGCGTCGCCGATGTCGCCGACGAGCTTGGCTTGCCGTGGATCGCGCCGGGCGACGTCAACGCGCCCGACGTCGTCGATCGCGTCGCCGCGATCGCACCTGACTTCGTGTTCAGCTTCTACTGTCGGCAGATGCTGAAGCCGCCGCTGCTCGCGCTCGCGCGCCGCGGCGCGCTCAACATGCACGGATCGCTGCTGCCGTTCTACCGCGGCCGCGCGCCGGTCAACTGGGCCGTCCTGCACGGCGAGCGACGTACCGGCGCGACCCTGCACTACATGGCGGACAAGCCCGATGCCGGCGACATCGTCGCGCAGCAGGCGGTGCCGATCCTGCCCGACGACACCGCGCGCGACGTGTTCCAGAAGGTGACCGTCGCCGCCGAGATCTGCCTCGACGAGGCGTTGCCCGCACTGATCGCGGGCACCGCGCCGCGACGTCCGAACGACATCGCGAACGGCTCCTACTTCGGGGGCCGCACGCCCGACGACGGCCGCATCGACTGGCGCCAATCGGCAGCCGCGATCCACAACCTGGTGCGCGCCGTCGCGCCGCCCTACCCCGGCGCGCGAACGACGATCGCCGGCGTTGCCGCGCGCGTATTGAAGACGCGCGTGCTCGACGCCGGTGCCTCCCCAACGGAAGCCGCGCTGCTCCTTGGCGAGCGCATGGTCGCGCGTTGCGGCGGCGGCGGAACGCTCGCGATCGACGCGCTCGAGCTCGACGGGCGCGTCGTGACGCCTGCCGAAGCCCGGCAACGTCTCGGTGGCGCCTGCGTGCCGCTCGCGTGACGTTAGAATTGATTCAATGAAACGGATCCTCATCCTCGGCGTCAACGGCTTCATCGGCCATCACCTGTCCCAGCGCATCGTCGCCGACACCGACTGGGAGATCTACGGGATGGACATGCAGACCGAGCGGATCGCGGACCTGCTCGGCGAGCGCCGCTTTCATTTCTTCGAAGGCGACATCACGATCAACCGCGAGTGGATCGAATACCACGTCAAGAAGTGCGACGTGCTGATCCCGCTCGTCGCGATCGCGACGCCGGCAACCTACGTTCGCGAGCCGCTGCGCGTGTTCGAGCTCGACTTCGAAGCCAACCTGCCGATCGTTCGGGCCGCCGTCCGGCATCGCAAGCGGCTCGTCTTCCCGTCGACGTCCGAGGTCTACGGCATGTGCGCGGACGCCGAGTTCGATCCGGAGCGCTCGGATCTGGTCCTCGGGCCGATCAACAAGCCGCGCTGGATCTATTCGTGCGCGAAGCAACTGATGGACCGCGTGATCCACGCGTACGGTCAGCAGGACGGGCTCGACTACACGCTGTTCCGTCCGTTCAACTGGATCGGCGCCGGCCTCGATTCGATCAACACGGCGAAGGAAGGCAGCTCGCGCGTGATCACGCAGTTCCTCGGCCACATCGTGCGCGGCGAGCCGATCAAGCTCGTCGACGGCGGGACGCAGAAGCGCACGTTCACCTACATCGACGATGGCATCGCGGCGCTGATGAAGATCATCGACAATCGCGGCGGCGTCGCGACGGGCAGGATCTACAACATCGGCAATCCTGCGAACGATTACTCGGTCCGTGAGCTCGCGCACAAGATGCTCGCGCTCGCCGCGACTTATCCCGAATACGCCGAAAGCGCGGCCGCGGTCAGCATCGTCGAGACGACGGCCGCCGAATACTACGGCGGCGGCTACCAGGACGTGCAAAGCCGCGTGCCGAAGATCGACAACGCGCGCGCCGACCTCGACTGGACACCGAAGGTTGGCATGGACGAAGCGCTGCGGCGGATCTTCGACGCGTACCGGGGACACGTCGCCGACGCGCGAGCGCTCGTTGAATAGGCTGGCGCTCAAGGTCGACGTCGACACGCTTCGCGGAACGCGTGAAGGCGTGCCGCGGCTCCTCGAGCTCCTCGCGCGGCACGGACTCCATGCGACGTTCCTGTTCTCGCTCGGGCCCGACCACACGGGCCGCGCGATCCGCCGCGTCTTCCGCAAGGGTTTCGTCGGCAAGGTGCGCAGGACGTCGGTCGTTCGCCACTACGGCATGCGAACGCTCCTCTATGGAACGCTGCTGCCCGCGCCGGACATCGGACGGCGCGCGCGCGACGTCCTGCGCCGCGTGCGCGGCGAAGGACACGAAACAGGCATTCACTGCTGGGATCACATCCGTTGGCAGGACGGCGTCGCCGCCGCCGATGCGGCCTGGACGCGGCGGGAAATGGAGCGCGCCTGCGATCGCTACGTCGACGTGTTCAAGGAGGCGCCGCCGACGCACGGCGCCGCCGGCTGGCAGATGAACGTGCATGCGCTGCGCCTGACCCAGGGGCTCGGATTCGCCTATTGCTCCGACGGTCGCGGCCGCTCGCCGCATCTTCCCGTGTGGCGCGGCGAGCTCATTCGCTGCCCGCAATTCCCGACGACGCTGCCCACACTCGACGAGCTGATCGGCACCGGCGACATCACCGAGGAGAACGTCGCGGCGCACCTGCTCGCGCGCACGCGCGAACCGGCGCCGTCCGGGCATGTCTTCACGTTGCACGCCGAGCTCGAGGGCGCGCGGCTCTCCGGTGTCTTGGATCAGCTCCTCACCGGTTGGAAAGCCCAGGGCTGGTCGCTCGGTCCGGTGCAGGCGATGCGCGACGAAGTCGAGGCGCTGTCGCTGCCGCGCTGCGAGACCGCGCCTGCCGTCATCGAAGGGCGCAGCGGAACCGTGTTGATGCAGGGTGACGAATTTCTGGGAGATGTCGATGGCCAAGGTCAAGGATTTCGCGGCAGCGTCCACTGACGGGACGTTTCGCCTGTCGGATCACGCCGGGCACCCGGTCGTGCTGTACTTCTACCCCAAGGACAACACGCCGGGCTGTACGACGGAAGGCATGCAGTTTCGCGATCTCTATCCGCAGTTCGCGAAGCTCGGCGCCGTCGTCGCCGGCGTCTCGCGCGACTCGCTCAAGTCGCACGAGAACTTCCGCTCGAAGATGGGCTTTCCGTTCCCGCTGCTGTCCGATCCCGACGAGGCGCTGTGTACGCAGTTCGGCGTCATCAAGATGAAGAACATGTACGGCAAGAAGGTGCGAGGCATCGAGCGCAGCACCTTCGTCGTCGACAAGTCGGGCAAGCTCGCGCGCGAATGGCGCGGCGTGAAGGTGCCCGGACACGCGCAGGAAGTGCTCGATTTCGTGAAGACGTTGTGACGGCGCCCGTTGTGTGCGAACCACAAAATCCGCGGCGCTCCGAAGGCCCGACCGCTAGCCCTTGTATGCCATGGCGATCGGGCCTACATTAGCCCTGGAACGTCTGGAGCAGCCTGCACAGGCGTTTCGTGACGACGGCAGGTCGCCGTCTTCGTGATCGTTTCTTCAGGAGGCCCATGGTCGAACGCAAGCTGCGCCCCGCTCCCTCCACGCTCCATCTGCTGCCCTCCCGCAAACCGGCTCGCGCCGGAACCACTTCCGCCTCATCCAAGCTCTTCGTGCTCGATACGAACGTGCTGATGCACGATCCGACGAGCCTGTTCCGCTTCGAGGAGCACGACATCTACCTGCCGATCCTGACCCTCGAGGAGCTTGACGCGCACAAGAAGGGGATGACCGAAGTCGCGCGCAACGCGCGGCAGGCGTCGCGCTTCCTGGACGAGCTCGTCACCTCCTACGCGGGGCCGGGCGCCGAAGGCATCGCGGGCGGCATTCCGCTCGACGAGAAATCCAGCGGCGCGGCGACGGGGCGCCTGTTCCTGCAGTCCGAGCCGATTGCGACCGAGCTTCCGGCGTCGCTTGCTTCGGCCAAGTCCGACAACCAGATCATCGCCGTCGTCATGCACCTGACGCGGCACATGCCGAAGCGCAGCGTGATCCTGGTGTCGAAGGACATCAACATGCGGATCAAGGCGCGCGCGCTCGGCCTTGCCGCGGAAGACTACTTCAACGACAAGGTTCTCGAGGACACCGACCTGCTCTACACGGGCGCGCGCGAGCTGCCGCCCGATTTCTGGGACCGCCACGGCAAGGGAATGGAGTCGTGGCAACAGGGCGGCCACACGTACTACCGCCTCACGGGGCCGCTCGTGCCGTCGCTGCACGTGAACGAGTTCCTCTACCTCGAGAAGCCCGGCGAGACGCCGTTCCATGCCGTGGTCAAGGAGATCGAGGGCAAGAGCGCGATGCTGTCGACGCTCAAGGACTACTCGCATCAGAAGAACAACGTCTGGGGCATCGTCGCGCGCAACCGCGAGCAGAACTTCGCGCTCAACCTGCTCATGAATCCCGACATCGACTTCGTGACGCTGCTCGGACAGGCGGGCACCGGCAAGACGCTGCTGACGCTCGCGGCGGGACTCATGCTGACGCTCGAGTTCAAGGTGTACTCGGAGATCATCATGACGCGCGTCACGGTGCCGGTCGGCGAGGACATCGGCTTTCTCCCGGGCACCGAGGAAGAGAAGATGAACCCGTGGATGGGCGCGCTCGAGGACAACCTCGATGTGCTGAACAAGACGGACGACGAAAGCGGCGACTGGGGCCGCGCGGCGACGCGCGACCTGATCCGCTCGCGGATCAAGGTCAAGAGCCTGAACTTCATGCGCGGGCGCACGTTCATCAACAAGTTCCTGATCATCGACGAGGCGCAGAACCTGACGCCGAAGCAGATGAAGACGCTGATCACGCGCGCGGGCCCCGGCACGAAGGTGGTCTGCCTCGGCAACATCGCGCAGATCGACACGCCGTATCTCACCGAAGGCAGTTCGGGTCTCACGTACGTCGTCGACCGGTTCAAGGGCTGGTCGCATTCGGGGCACATCACGCTGCAGCGCGGCGAGCGCTCGCGTCTCGCCGATCACGCCGCGGAAGTGCTTTGACCGCTGTCGCCAATGCGCCGGGGCCCGCCGCCCCGGCGCCCGCTCCATCGCCTCGGATTTTCCGCTACCAACGGCAGGAACGACGCTTCGCGCTGCTGCTGTTCACGCCCGCGCTCGTGCTGCTGATCGCAACCACGAGCGCGCCGCTCGTCTACCTGCTTTGGACGAGCCTGATGCGGATCGACCTGACGATGCCGTATCTCTCCGGATTCGCCGGCGTCGAGAACTACGCAAAGATGGGCGGCGATCCGCGGTTCTGGAATTCGCTGCTGCTGACGTTGATCTACACGTCGACGACGGTCGTGCTGCAGGTCGTGCTGGGCCTCTCGCTCGCGCTCCTCGTCATGCAGATTCCGCGCGGTCAGACGGTGCTGCGCATCGCCGCGATCCTGCCGATCGTGCTGGCGCCGGTCGTCGTGGGCTTGTTCTGGCGCACGCTGCTGCTGTCGCCCGATTTTGGCCTTGTCGACCTCGTCTCGCGCACGCTCGGCTTCGGCAGCCACGCGTGGCTCGGCGATCCGCAGCTCGCGCTCGTCTCGGTCATCGCGATCCACACCTGGCAGTGGACCCCGTTCGCGTTTCTCGTGCTGCTCGCGAGCCTCGCGTCGCTGCCACCGGACGTGTTCGAGGCCGCGCGGATCGACCGCGCGAATGCATGGCAGCGCTTCCGGCGCATCACGCTGCCGCTGTTGCGGCCGGCGATCGTCATCGTCGTCATCATGCGCACGATGATCGCGCTGTCGGCGTTCGCCGCGATCTTCGCCGCGACCGGCGGCGGACCGGGAACCGCGACCGAGATCCTCAATCTCTACGCGTACCGGACGTCATTTACGGAATTCAACCTGGGCTACGGCGCCGCGCTCGCCGCCGTGCTGCTCGCGATCACGCTCGTCATTTCGTTCCTGATGTTCCGGATGCGGAGGGGCCGATGAAGCGCGCATTCGCGCGTCGCTTCGCACTGGCCGCGTCGGCCGGCATGCTGCTGTCGATATGGGGCTTTCCTGTGCTGTGGGCACTGCTCACATCGTTCAAGACCGAACGCGACGTGCTCGCTTATCCGCCGAAGATTCTCTTCGAACCGTCGCTCGCAGCCTATCGCGACGTGCTGTTCGGCGCGTCGAGCATCGTGCCGAACCTCGTCTCGAGCATCATCCTGTCGCTCGGCGCGACGCTTCTGACGCTGCTGGTCGCGGTGCCCGCCGGCTACGCACTCGCGCGGCTCGGCCTGCCGGCGAAGCGCACGTCCGGTTTCTACGTGCTGGCCACGCAGATGCTGCCGCCGGTCGTGCTCATCATTCCGTATTACCTAGTGCTGCAGAAGGTCGGCGCGCTCGACACGTACGTCGGCCTGATCGTCATTTACCTGACGTTCTCGCTGCCGTTCGCGATCTGGCTGCTCGTCTCGTACTTCGAGGACATTCCGCGCGAGATGGAGGAAGCGGCGCTGCTCGATCGCGCGGGACGCCTTCGTACGTTGTGGTACGTGATCCTGCCGCAGGTGCGCGGCGGCATCGCGGTCACCATCGTCTTCGTCTTCCTGAACGCGTGGAACGAGTTCCTGTTCGCGGTCGTGCTGGGCGGCAACCGCGTACGCCCGGTCACGGTCGCGATGTTCAACTTCATTTCCGTCGAGCAGACGCGCTGGGCAAGTCTTGCGGCCGGTGCGATGGTCGCGATGGGACCCGTGATGCTGCTCGGATTGATCGCGCAGAAGCACATCGTGAAGGGACTCACCGTCGGCGCCGTGAAGGGCGGCGGGCGGCGATGAAGGAGCGTGCCGGCAGCGTGGCGCTCCGCAACATCGTCAAGCGCCACGGAACGCTGACGGTGCTGAAAGGCGTCGACCTCGACATCCGCCCCGGCGAGTTCTTCGCGCTGCTCGGACCGTCGGGGTCGGGCAAGACGACGACGTTGCGCATTCTCGCGGGCCTCGAATCGCACGACGAAGGCAGCGTGATTCTCGACGGCCGCGACGTGACGGGCAGCGAGCCGGGCGAGCGCGACGTCGCGATGGTTTTTCAAAGCTACGCGCTCTACCCGCACATGAGCGTGTACGACAACATCGCGTTTCCGCTGCGAATGGTGAAAACACCGTCCGCGGATCTCGACCGCGCAGTGCGCGAGTCGGCGGCGCGCGTCAAGATCGGGCACCTGCTCGAACGCAAGCCCGGGCAGCTTTCGGGCGGGCAACAGCAGCGGTGCGCGCTCGCGCGCGCCATCGTGCGCAAGCCGACGCTGTTCCTGCTCGACGAGCCGCTGTCGAACCTCGACGCAAAGCTTCGCCTCGAGACGCGCGTCGAGTTGCGCAAGCTGCAGCGCGCGCTCGGCGTCACCGCCGTCTACGTGACGCACGACCAGGAAGAGGCGATGACGATCGCCGATCGCCTCGCCGTGTTCATGGACGGCAACGTCGTGCAGGTCGGAACGCCGGAGGAAGTCTTTCGCAAGCCCGCGTCCGTCGACGTCGCGACGTTCCTCGGCAGCCCGCCGATGAACCTGCTGCCGGCGCGCCTCGCCGGCCGGGATGTCGTGATCGAAGGCCATCGCGTTTCGCTCGCCGTCGATCACGGCCGCGAGCGCGACGTGCTGCTCGGCGTGCAGCCGTCGCGGATCGAAATCGGGTCCGACGGCATTCCCGCCCAGGTCGACCTGCTCGAGCAACTCGGCGACAGCGTGATCGTCGATCTCGCGCTCGGCTCGACGCGCGTGCGCGCGAAGCTGCCGGAACGCACGCGCCTCGCCGAAGGCGCGGGCGTGCACCTGCGCTTCGATCCGGCCGACGTGCATCTTTTCGACCCGGCGACGCGCAAGCGAATCGGCGACTGAGTTCGATGGTTGCGTCCGACACGTTCGTCATCGCACGCATCGACGTGCACGTGTTCCGCGCGCCGATCGCGACGCCGGTCGTCAACGCGTTCGGCACGATGCGCAACCGGCCGATGACGCTCGTATCCGTCGAGGACGACGACGGCGTCACCGGCTACGGCGAGATCTGGTGCAACTTTCCGATCGTCGGCGCCGAGCATCGCGCGCGCCTCATGACGAGCACGGTCGCGCCGCTCGTTGTTGGCAGGACCGTCGCCGATCCTGCCGCCGAGCACGTGCGGCTGGCGTCGGCCGTTGCGAGCCAGGTCCTGCAGACCGGTGAGCCGGGCCCCTTCAGCGCGTGCCTCGCCGCGCTCGATCAGGCGCTCTCCGATCTCGCGGCACGCCGCGCCGGCGTTCCGCTGTGGAAGTTCCTGGGCGCTGCGCGTAGCCGGGTGCCCGTGTATGCGAGCGGTCTCGGACCCGATGGGGCCGAATCGCTTGCGAACGAGGCGTGGCGGCGAGGCTTTCGCGCATTCAAGCTGAAAGTCGGGTTCGGCCGCGATCGCGACCTCGCGAACCTGGGCGCGTTGCGCGCAAGCCTTCCCGGCGATGCCGATGTGATGGTCGACGCGAACCAGGCGTGGTCGCCCGACGAGGCGCGCGCGATGGCGTCGGCGCTTCGCGATTACGATCCCGGATGGCTCGAGGAGCCGATCGCCGCGGACCAGCCGCACGCCGTGTGGCAGGCGCTCGCGGCATCCGCAGCGCCGCTTCCGCTCGCGGCAGGCGAGAACCTTTGCAGCGCGCGATGGCTCGACGAAGCGATCGCGGCGGGCGCGCTTCGCGTCCTGCAGCCCGACATCGGCAAGTGGGGCGGACCTTCGCAGATCCTGCCGATCGCTCGGCGGGCGGTGGCGGCGGGGCTCCGCTTCTGCCCGCATTGGCTCGGCGGAGGCGTCGGGCTGGTCGCGTCGATGCACCTGCTGGCGGCCGCCGGCGGCGATGGCCTCGTCGAGTGGGACGCGAATCCGAATCCGCTGCGCGAGGCGTTTCCGCTGCCCGGCGTCGTCGATGGCGTCGTCACGCTGGGCGATGCGCCGGGGCTCGGCTTCGTGCCGGACCTTGCGGCATTGCAGCGATATCGCGTCCCGGCGTGAGAGCGGGTTCTGCGGCGTCCGGTCCGTTCCATCCCGTCAGCGGCAGAAGGTAGAATGCGTCGGTGCTGACGCCACCCCCGTCTCACCGCCGCTGCCTCGCGACCGTCCTGTCGGTCGCGCTCGCGCTGCCCTGCGCCGTCAGCGCGACGCCGCGATGGTGGATCTCGAAACCCGTCGAGAAGGGCAAGGAGACCACTGTCACGCCGGCGCCGCTCCAGAAGGAAGCGGCGCATGACAAGGAGCTGGCCGAGCGCTTCCCCATCTACCGGATCGACGTCGAGGGCGTCCGCGAATTCGACACGCGTCCCGAGCCGCCGCGCACGGCCGAGGAGCGCTTCGCCGATGCGCTCAACGCCGGAAGTCCCGAGCTCGTCGCCGGCAAGAGCTACGACGGCTACTACTACGACGGCACGCTGTTCTGGGGATCCGATCCGCTGTCGTTCGCGTGGAAGAACGTCACGCACTGGTTCCGTCGCTGACGCAGGCTCGGCCACCAGGCGGGCGAAGCTCGGTCAATAGCTGCCGGGTGCGGCGAAGCCTTCGAAGCGCGTGTATTCGCCGAGGAATGTGAGCCGCACGGTTCCGATCGGTCCGTTGCGCTGCTTGCCGATGATGATCTCGGCGGTGCCCTTGTCCTGCGACTCGGGGTTGTAAACCTCGTCGCGGTAGATGAAGACGATCACGTCCGCGTCCTGCTCGATCGCGCCCGAGTTGTGACTCACGATGCCATCGGCGAGCCAGCAGGCTGGACCGGGCACCGTCATATCGAATACCTCTTCATCGCCCGACGGTTCGATGGCGACGATCGGTTCAAAGTGAAGTTCGGAATTGGCTACGCCGAGGCGCGACTGGCGTTGAAGCTCCGAAACCTTCTTCCATCCATCATGCGTCAACAGTCGGTGCTCCGCCGTAGCGCGAATGGAGCGGCCGCTCGCGAGCGACACTTGGAAGACCGGCTTGCGGCCCTTCGACCATACGAGGTCCGAGCGGGCCGTCGTCAAGCGCTGCGCGTCGTCGATCGCAACCACCTCGGGCGTCGCGCCAACCAGCGTCCGAATCGGAACCCGCCGTCCATCGACCAGATTGACCAGCGTGTCGCCAGTTACGCATTCGCGCAGATCGGACATCACCGGCCGCTTGTTCGGGCGCTGTTCGAGCGATCGGTTGAGCTGCGACAGCGCGACGACCGGGACCGACAATTCCTTCGCGAGCGACTTCATCGAGCGCGAGATTTCCGATATCTCGGTCGCGCGATTCTCGCCCGTCGTGGTCGCCTGCATGAGCTGCAGATAGTCGACGATGACGAGGCCGAGCTTGCCGTATTGCTTCATCAGCCGCCGTGCACGCGAACGCACTTCGATGGCATTGAGCGCCGGCGTTTCGTCGATCAGGATCGGCGCTTCGTTGAGCCGGCCGAGCGCTGTCGAGAGCTTGTCCCAGTCCTCCGGACCAAGCCGCCCCGTGCGAAGCTTGTGCTGGTCGAGCCGGCCGACCGACCCGATCATCCGCAGCGCGAGCTGCGCGGCACCCATTTCCATCGAGAACACGGCGACCGGCATGCCCGTGTTGAGCGCGACGTTCTCGCCTATGTTCAAGGCGAGCGCCGTGTTGTGCGTGACGACGTAATCGTCGGTCAGATAGAGCCGCGACGGATGGCTGACCGCGATGCATTGCGTTGCGGCCACGCGTGACGGCGCGATCGAGCCGAACGTCGGCCGCTTGAATCGCCTTGGCCGATCGGGCGCACGGTCCTGCTTGTCGGACAGCAGCAGCAGCGATTTCGGGTCGCAGTGATGGATCGTGCAGACATGGCTGTCGCGTCCCGAACGACGTTCGCCCCGGGTGGAAGATGAGCTCCTCTTGACCTGCGTGCGGCACCAGCCGCCGAGCGAGCGGACGAGCTCCACGACGTCGTCGGCGAGGCGCTGGCTCGACGTCGCGAAGCGGATCGTGCCGAAACGCTCGACCCAGCCGGCGGTGTCGAGCAAGCCGCGCAACAAGTCGAGTCGATCCTTTCGGCTCGCATCGAGATAGGCGCGTGGGATGAATTTCTCGGGATTCTGCAGTCCCCAAAGGCCGAGCTTCTCGATGGCGCTCGACAGCGCATTCGGCGCCATGCCGCACGCCTCGCGCACATGGCCGCGGTGGCGCTGCACGATGCGCCCGTCGACGCCACCGGCGTGAGCGAGTTCGGGCGTTTGCGCGATGCGCGCTTGCAGCCGCTCGCGCATTGCGGCGACAGCCGTCGAAAAGCGAATCGTCGTTCCGGTCGGGTTAGCGTCGCCGATCAGCGCACCCAGGACCCAGGGATCGACTGGAAGCGATGCGGGATCGCCGAAATCTCCGCTCGGCATGTCGATCCACAAGCGATTCCGGTATCGCTTGCGCGCGAGCATCGCCGCGACCTCGTCCGTGCGCAGAACGCGCGGCGCGGGCCAGCTTCGATAATGGACGCGCCACAAATGCTCGGCGCAGCATTCGCAGCCACGGCCGTCGGAAAACGTCACGCGATAGACCTGGCGCTCCCCCTGCGGAAAGATGCCGGTGACGAACGACGGCGCGCCGTCGATGGATGCGAGCGCGTCACCAACGCGCAAATCGCCCATGCGAACCCATCCGCCAACGCTCCGCACGCGAGCATCGAGCGGCTGCGCCTTCCCCATGCTCGGCCTTCCGGCAACGACGACCAGATCACCGGGCTGGAAACCCGACGTCATCTTGTCGAGATCGGCGAAGCCCGTCGGCACGCCGGTAACGTCCGACGGATCGTCGCGGTTGTAGAGCGTCTCGATGCGCTCGACGACGTCACCGAGCAGCTTGCCGATCGTCTGGAAATTCTGCGCGCCGCGCGAACCCTGCTCGGCGATGTGCAGCACCTTCGCCTCGGCTTCGTCGAGAACCGCCTTCGCGCTGCGGCCCATCGGACTGAACGCCGATTCGGCGATATCCGTCGCCGTCGCGGCAAGCTGGCGCAGGATCGACCGTTCGCGAACGATGTTCGCGTAGTGGCGGATGTTCGCCGCGGTCGGCACATTCTGCGCGAGCGCGCCGAGATAGGCGAGGCCGCCCACGTAATCGAGCTTCTGCGTTGACGCGAGCGCCTCCGACACGGTGACGACGTCGGCGGGCTTGCCGTCGGCGATGAGCGCCACGATCGCGCGGTAGATCACCCGATGCGCGTCGCTGTAGAAGTCGTCGGCCGAAACGGCGTCGCCGATGCGGTCGGCGGCCTCGTTGTCGAGCATCAGGCCGCCCAGCACCGACTGCTCGGCCTCGACCGAATGCGGCGGAAGCTTGAGCGAGTCGAGCGGGAGATCGTCGGGCACGAGCGGGAGGGTGCGGCGAAAGGACGGACGATTCTACTGCGGCAACGCGAATACGCCCATACGACGATCGGCTCGAAACGCAGCGACGACCGCCGCGAATGCGACGAAGGGGCCGTTTCGGCCCCTTCGCATGTTCTCGTCGCGAAGCGCAGCGTCAGCCGACGAGCGTCTCCCCGACCACGTTGACGGTGACGTGCGCGGTGACGTCGGTGTGAAGCGCGATCGAGACCGGATGCTCGCCGACGTGCTTGAGCGGACCGGCCGGCATGCGCACCATCGACTTTTCGACGTCGACGCCCTGCGCCTTCAGCGTCTCGACGATGTCGGCGTTCGTCACCGAACCGAACAGCCGTCCGTCGACGCCGGCCTTTTGCGGAATGCGCAGCGTCGTCCCCTCGAGCTTTTCGGCGAGCGCCTGCGCGTGCGCGAGCCTCTCGCCGGCCACGCGCTCGAGCTCGGCGCGCTGCGCCTCGATCGCCTGCAGGTTCGCGGGCGTCGCGCGCTTCGCCTTGCCCTGCGGGATCAGGAAATTGCGTGCGTAACCGTCGCGCACCTTGACGACGTCGCCGAGATTGCCGACGTTCGTGATCTTTTCGAGCAGGATGATCTGCATGGTCGCGAACCCTCCGTCAGTGCAGGTCCGTGTACGACAGGAGCGCCAGGAAACGCGCGCGCTTGATCGCCGTGCCGAGCTGGCGCTGGTAGCGCGCCTTGGTGCCGGTGATCCGCGCCGGCATGATCTTGCCGTTCTCCTGCACGAAGTCCTTCAGGACGTCGATATCCTTGTAGTCGATCTGCTTGACGTTCTCCGCGGTGAAGCGGCAGAACTTCTTGCGCTTGAACAGGTTGTTGCCGCGCTCGCGGCGCTTGCCATCCTTCTTGAACCTTCCCTTGCCTCTTCCAACGGGACGTGGCATTTCAGTTTCCTTTCGTCGTTTCGATCCGCTCGAATTGCGTCACATGCAGCGTAAGGCTCGTCCCCGTCCGGTAGCGGCGCGCGATGAAGCCGCCGACGCGCAGCGCCGCTCCGACCGTGCAGCGCGCAAGCGCAAGCGCCACCTCGCCGAACGCGACGGCGTGCATCTCGCATTCGACCCGGCGCAAGCCTTCGGCCTCATGCTGCTGCGACCGGTGCTCGAGCGTGCATTCGAGTGCCGGGATGCCGGCGGGCGTGTAGCGCAGGTCGTTGCGCGCAGCGAGCGTCGCGTCGAGCGCGAACCGGTTGACGCCCGGCACCCTCGGCGATCAAGCCTGCGCGGTCGTCGGCTGAGGAGCCGCTTCGCCCGCCTGGCGCTCGGCCGGCCGCGGCGCAGCCTCGCCTTCCTTCGCCGCGTCCTTGCCGTGGGTGAGCGAGCGCGCCTTCTCTTCCTTCATCATTGGAGAAGGCGTGACGACCGCTTCGCTCATCGCGACGACCAGGTGACGCAGCACCGCGTCGTTGAACTTGAACGCGTGCTCGAGCTCGTTCAGCGTTTCCTGGCCGCACTCGATGTTCATCAGCACGTAGTGCGCCTTGTGCACCTTCTGGATCGGGTACGCGAGCTGGCGCCGGCCCCAGTCCTCGATGCGGTGTATCCGGCCGCCCTGGCCGGTGACCATCGTGCGGTAGCGCTCGACCATCGCGGGCACCTGCTCGCTCTGGTCGGGATGCACGATGAAAACGATCTCATAGTGACGCATGCAGCGTCTCTCCTTTCGGTCTTTGCGCCGGCGGTTTGCGCCTCGCGCGAATGGCCTCCCCTGTAAGGCCGGGTGAGGCAAGGAAGCCGGCGAGTTTAGCAGGAAACCGACCGGAAGGCCAAACCCGCTATGGCTTGGCCGATGCGCTCAGCGCGCCGGCCGCCGCACGCCGGGCGAGCGCATCGAGCGCCGCATCGCGCGCGGGCTTCGGCAACGCGCCGAGCTCGCGCACCCGCTGGTAGAACGTCGGCAGGTCGTCCCTGGATTCATGCAGCAGCTCGCGGAACGCCTGCACGTGGTCGGTGTAGAGGCCGATCGCCGCGATCGCCGCGTTGTTCGGCTGTTGCGCAAACCACCGGTCGTAGCCGGACAAGCCCGGGTCGCCGTGCTTCGCCGCTTCGTAGGCGTCCTTCATGGCCTCGAGGATCTCGTGCTTCGCGCGGCGCTTGTCGTCGTCGCTCGCGTTGCTCGCGTAGGCCGCGGCGAGCTTCGTGCGCGTCGTGCGGATAAGGTCGCGGAAGACCGAGCGCATGTGGTCGGCGCGGGCGGCAAGCTGCGTCAGCTTCGAGTCGTGCCGCGCCGCGAGCCAGCGCGCAAGCCCCTCCTCCTCGACCGTCGTCGCATAGGACTCGTTGAATGCGGAGTCGCCCTTGACGTAAATCAGCTGGTGCGCGAGCTCGTGGAAGATGAGCCGCGCGACCTCCGTCTCGGGCCAGCTCACGAACGACGACAGCACGGGATCGTCGAACCAGCCGAGCGTCGAGTAGGCCGGCACGCCGCCGACGTAGACGTCGTCGCCGACGGCCTTGAGCCGCTTCGATTCGCCCTCCGCCTGCGCCTCCTTGAAATAGCCGCGATAGTTGACGCAGCCGGCGATCGGGAAGCACCACTGGCGCGGCGTCAGCGACAGCTCGGGCGTCGCGAAGACGTTCCACGTCACGTACGGCCGCCCGAGATCGGTGTAACGCGTGTAGCTGCCGTTGTTCGGGAGCCCGAGCTCGCGGCTCGCGAATTCGCGGATCTCGCGGATGCGCTTGAGGCGCGCGGCGAGCGCCGCGTCGCTCCGGCCGATCACCTCGGGAATCGGCTGCGCGTTCGCGAGGAGCTCGAGCTGTCCCGCCGCTCCCTGCCAGTAATAGTCGACCGTGTCGAACGTCGCGCACGCGGCGAGCGTGATCGCGGCGCCCAGCACGGTGACGACGATCGGCCAGCGCGGGCGCCGCTGACGCGGAGCGTCCGAAGCCGACGATTCGCGGCGCGCGCGGAGAGGCGTGAAACGAAGCAAGCGGAAGGCGGGATGCGACATCATGCGTTCAAAGCAGGAACTCGCGCAGACGGGACACGCCCTCTTCCAGTCTGCGCTCGCCGATCGTGTACGCGATCCGGACGTGCTGGCGGGCGCGGTGCACGCCGAAGTCGATGCCGGGGGTCAAAGCAACGCCCGCGCCTTCGAGCACGTCCCGGCAGAATCGTTCGCTGTCGTCTGCGAAGCGCGAGCAGTCGGCGTAGACGAAGAAGCCGCCGTCGGGCATCACCGGCACGCCGAATCCCAGATCCCGCAGTGCAGGAACCAGGAAGTCGCGCCGGGCCGCGAACGCGCGACGCCTCTGTTCGACGATTTCGGCGGTTTCGGGTTCGAAGCACGCGAGCGCCGCGCGCTGGGACGGTGCGGCCGGCGAAATGTAGAGATTCTGTGCGAGCTTCTCGAGGTCGCGCACGTGCTGCGTCGGCGCGACGATCCAGCCCAGGCGCCATCCGGTCATGTTGAAGTACTTGGAGAAGCTCGACACGACGAAGGCGTCGTGCGCGAACTCGAGCACGCTGCGCGGCGTCTCCCCGTACGTGAGCCCGAGGTAGATCTCGTCGACGATCAGCGTCCCGCCGCGCTTTGCGACGGTTGCCGCGATCCTGCGCATCTCGTCGCGAGGGACGCTCGTGCCCGTCGGATTGGATGGCGACGCGATCAGCGCGCCGCGCGTGCGCGGTCCCCAATGTTGGTCGATCAAAGCGGCGGTCGGCTGGTAGCGCGTGCCGGCGTCGACCGGAATGCCGACCGGCGTTCCTTCGAGCACGCGAACGAAATGCCGGTTGCACGGATAGCCCGGATCGGCGAGCAGGATCTCGTCACCGCGATCGACACAGAGCGCCATCACGAGCAGCAGCGCCGCCGACGAACCGGCGGTGACGATCACCCGTTCGGGCGCGACATCGACGCCGTAATGCCCGGCGTAATGACGGGCAATCGCGGTGCGGAGCTCCGGCAGTCCGAGCGCCGACGTGTAGTAGAGATGACCGCTGGCGATCGCGCGCTGCGCCGCATCGATCACCGGCTGCGGCGTCGGAAAGTCCGGCTCGCCGATCTCCATGTGGACGATGTCGCGGCCGGCCGCTTCGAGCGTGCGCGCGGCCGTCTGCACTTCCATCACGTGGAACGGCTCGATGTCGTCGACGCGGGCCGCGTGCCGGAGCCGGGTGGCGCCATCCATCGAAGGTCTGAGTGCCGAAATGCGTGCGAAAGCGCTATCGTACGCCCCGATGACGCGCTCCCCGTCCCTGTGCCGTCCAGCGAATGCGTGCCGCTTCATGGTCCGCGCCGCTGTCGGGTTGGCGCTCGCGTTCGGCGGCGTCTGCGCGCAGGCAGGCATCTACAAATGCGCGCGCGACGACGGCACCGTCATGTACCAGGAGGAGCCGTGCGCGGCGGGGCGCGAGCTGCGCGATTTCGAGCGCGACCCGCCATCGGTCTCCGTCGTGCCGTTTCGCATTCCGCCGTCCGACGAAGTGCGAAGCGCGCCCAGATCGACGCCGGCGCGCGCGTCCACTGAACGCAAGTCGCGCAAGAGCGACGAGCGTACGGGCAACGCGGCCGAGCGCAAGTTCCTGATGCCCGGCCTCGGCGAGGGCGAGGTCGTCGCGCGCGTGGGCCGTCCCGACATGTCGACGGCCGGCGGCCGCAAGACGGTCCGCTGGACCTATCTGCCCACGCCCGACGATCCGCAAACGATCACGACGCTCACCTTCGAGTTCGGCCGGCTGATCGAGGTCGAGCGCAAGGTCGTGCGAACACCTTGAATGAGGGCGCTGCTGCAGCGCGTGCGCGAAGCGCGCGTCGAGATCGACGCTCGCATGGTGGCCGCGATCAATGCCGGGCTGCTGGTTCTCGTCGGCATCGCGCCGGACGACGGGCCTGCGGATATCGATTGGCTGGCCCGCAAGGTGGTCGACCTGCGCATCTTCGACGACGAGCACGGCGTGATGAATCGCGCCGTCGGCGACGTCGGCGGCGACGTGCTCGCGGTGTCGCAGTTCACGCTCTACGCTTCGACGCGCAAGGGCAATCGCCCGTCGTGGTCGAACGCAGCGCCGCCCGACGTCGCGAAGCGGCTGTTCGACGCGTTCGTCGCGGCCCTCGCGCAGCGGCTCGGCAAGCCTGTGCCGTGCGGCGTGTTCGGTGCGCACATGCACGTCGCGCTCGTCAACGACGGGCCGGTGACGATCCTGCTCGATTCGCGGGTGCGCGAATGAACCGCCGCTGACGACAACTGGCTTGCTCATCCCCTGATGGCCGCTCCCGTCACCGCGGGCCGCGAGGCCATGGCGAAATGCGCGACGCCGAACGCGACGAGCGTCCACACGATCAGCGGGCCGGTGGGAATGTCGAACGCTGCCGACAGCGCGGTCCCGCTGACGTAGCCGGCAATCGCGATCGCCCATGCGCGCACAAGGCGGCCGCGCCCGATACGACGCGTCGCAAGCGGCGGCACGATCAGCGTCGCGAACACGAGGTAAAGGCCGACGAGCTGCACCGACAGCGTCACCACGCACGCGAACAGCAGGTAGAAGCCGGTGCGCCCGAGTCGGGCGCGGGCGCCGAACCACAGCGCGAGCACGGCGGCATAGACGCATGCGGTCACGACGAGCTGCCGCGGCGCCACCCAGAGGATCTGGCCGACCAGCAGGTCGCGCAGGTGCTCGCTGCCGTGGACGTTGCTTGCAAGGAGCAGCACGCCTGCGGTCGCGGCCATCACGAAAACGACGCCGATGATCGCCTCCTGCACGTCGGGCCAGCGGCGCTCCGTCCAGGTGAGCAGCAAAGCGCCTGCGAGCGCGGCGATCAGCGCGGCCACCTGCGCGGAAGGACCGCCGGCGTCGAAGCCCAGGCGATCGGCGAGGATCACGCCGCATCCGGCTATCTGCGCGATCGCGAGATCGATGAACACGATGCCGCGGGCCAGCACCTGCGTGCCGAGCGGAACGTGGGTG
>DATJFI010000065.1:0-28709 GCA_035495715.1 Casimicrobiaceae bacterium | reverse complement strand
GCCTGCGCGATGTCCAGCAAAAATTTCTGCATGTCCCATGCGCCCGTCGGGCAACGCTCGGCGCAAAGACCGCAATGCAGGCACACGTCCTCGTCCTTCACCATCACGCGGCTGGTCTTCACCGGCGACGACACGTACAGCGACTGCTCGAGATTGCGTGCCGGCGCGGTGAGCCGCGTGCGCAGATCGGCTTCGTCGCCGTTCGCCGTGAACGTGATGCAGTCCATCGGGCAGATGTCGACGCACGCATCGCATTCGATGCAGAGCTTGTCGGCGAACACGGTCTGAACGTCGCAATTGAGGCAGCGCTGCGCCTCGGCGTAGGCGAGCTTCGCGTCGAAGCCGAGCTCGACCTCGGCACGGATGTCCTTCAGCGCGATCGTCACGTCCCGCAGCGGCACGCGGTAACGGCGGTCGCTGTGGATCGCGTTGTCGTAGCTCCACTCGTGGATGCCCATCTTCTGCGACATCAGGTTCACGTGCGGCGGTGGCCGGTCGGAAAGCGGCCCGCCGCGGCACCAGAGGTCGATCGAGATTGCCGCGTCGTGGCCATGCGCGACCGCCCAGATGATGTTCTTCGGGCCGAACGCCGCGTCGCCACCGAAGAAGACGCCCGGGCGCGTCGACGCCATCGTCGTGCGATCGACGATCGGCATTCCCCAGTCGTCGAACGCGACGCCGATGTCGCGCTCGATCCACGGAAACGCGTTCTCCTGGCCGATCGCGACGAGCACGTCGTCGCAGGGAAAATGGACATGCGGCTCGCCGGTCGGCACGAGCTGCCGCCGGCCCTTCGCGTCGCGTTGCGCGGCAACCTTCTCGAACGTGACGCCGTTGAGGCGCCCGTTCTCGTGCGTGAACTCGACGGGCACGAGGTAGTTGTGGATCGGAATGCCCTCGTGCATCGCGTCTTCCTTTTCCCACGGCGACGCCTTCATCTCGTCGAAGCCGGAGCGCACGACGACGTGCACCTCGTCGCCGCCGAGCCTGCGCGAGCTGCGGCAGCAGTCCATCGCCGTGTTGCCGCCGCCCAGCACGACGACGCGCTTGCCGATCTTCGTCGTGTGCCCGAACGACACCGAGGAAAGCCAGTCAATGCCGATATGGATGTACGCGGCGGCTTCGCGGCGTCCGGGAATGTCGAGATCGCGCCCACGCGGCGCGCCGCTGCCGACGAAGACCGCATCCCAGCGCTCGGACGCGTCCGCGGCGAGGAGACCCGCCAGCGACCCGACCCGGGCGCCGCCGCGGAAATCGATGCCGAGGTCGAGCACGTACGCGACCTCCTCGTCAATCACGCGGTCGGGCAGCCGGAACTTCGGTATCTGCGTGCGCATCATGCCGCCGGCCTGCGGATCGGCGTCGAAGACGACGCACTCGTAGCCGAGCGGCGCGAGATCGCGCGCAACGGTGAGCGACGCGGGGCCTGCGCCGACGAGCGCGACGCGCTTGCCGTTGCGCCGCGCGGCAGGCTTCGGCAATCGTGGCCGTATGTCCTCCTTCTGATCGGCGGCGACGCGCTTCAGGCGGCAGATCGCGACGGGCTCGGGCGCAGCGCCCGCGCGACGATGCTCGGCCGATCCCTGCTCGACGCGACCGCGCCGGCACGCGGGCTCGCACGGACGGTCGCAGGTGCGCCCCAGAATCCCCGGGAACACGTTCGACTTCCAGTTGACGAGGTATGCGTCGCCGTAACGGCCGGCGGCGATCAGCCGGATGTATTCGGGAACGGGCGTGTGGGCCGGGCATGCCCACTGGCAATCGACGACCTTGTGGAAATAGTCGGGCTTTCGGATATCCGTCGGATTCAATCGCGCTCCTTGCGGCGCTCGCGTGGGGGAGGATGCTACGCCTGCGCCGGGAGCAAGAAAAGCGCCGCCGACGCAAGCGCTTGAAATGCGTGGCAAATTGCGGCTTGCGTCCAACAATCGGACGCGTCCCCGGTCATCGGTTCGGGCTAGAATGACCTTTTGCGCGCACCGCTGTCACCACGAGCGGCGCCCGCCTGCCGTTCCGATGAACGCTCCCGAACATCCGCCGCTTCGCCTCACCCGTTTCTCGCATGGCGGCGGTTGCGGCTGCAAGATCGCGCCGGCGGTTCTGTCGCAGATCCTGCGCGACGTCGACCGCTCGCTCGTACCCGAGGCGCTGCTCGTCGGCATCGAGACCGCCGACGACGCGGCCGTCTATCGGCTGAACGAATCGCAGGCCATCGTCGCGACGACGGACTTCTTCATGCCGATCGTCGACGATCCGTTCGACTTCGGCGCGATCGCTGCGACGAATGCGATCTCCGACGTTTACGCGATGGGTGCGACGCCGCTTTTCGCGCTCGCGATCGTCGGCATGCCGATGGATACGCTGCCGCTCGACGCGATCTCGCGCATCCTCGCGGGCGGCCGTTCGGTTTGCGCGCGCGCCGGCATCCCGGTCGCCGGCGGGCATACGATCGACTCGGTCGAGCCGATCTACGGCCTCGTCGCGATCGGCGTCGTCGATCCGCGCCACTTGAAGCGCAACGCGGAAGCGCGCGCCGGTGACGTGATCGTGCTCGGCAAGCCACTGGGCGTCGGCATCTACAGCGCCGCGCTGAAGCGCGACGCGCTGGCGCCCGAAGGCTATCGCGCGATGCTCGCGAGCATGACGGCTCTCAACACGCCGGGCATCGCCCTCGGTGGCCTGCCCGCCGTGCACGCGCTGACCGACGTGACCGGCTTCGGTCTGCTCGGCCACCTGCTCGAGATGTGCCGCGGTGCGAACCTCGGCGCCGACATCGCGTTCGACGACGTTCCGTTGCATCCCGGCGTGCTCGACCTCGCCGCTGCGGGCTTCGTCACCGGCGCGTCGCGGCGCAATTTCGATTCGTATGGCGGCGACGTCACGCTCGACGCGCGGCTCGGCGAACGCGAACGCGCGCTGTTGACCGATCCGCAGACGTCCGGCGGTCTTCTCGTCGCATGCGCGCCCGAAGCCGTCGACGACGTGATTGCGATCTTTCGCCGCGAAGGCTTCGCCGCCGCCGCACCGATCGGACGCTTCGTTGGCGGCGCACCTCGCGTTCGCGTGCGCTGATGTCGTCGCCGATGCGCGTTCCCGCCGCCGCGCCGATCGCCGATTCGGCGCCGCCGCTCTGGCGCCGCTACCGCGACGTCCGCTCGCGCACGCAGGCGCTCGCGGATCCGCTGTCGCCCGAGGACTGCGCGCTGCAGTCGATGCCCGACGCCAGTCCCGTCAAATGGCATCTCGCGCACACGACGTGGTTCTTCGAGACGTTCGTCGTCGCGCCGCGCGCGGCCGGGTATCGCCCGTTCGATCCCGCCTTTCGCGTCCTCTTCAACTCGTACTACAACGGGATCGGCGAGCAGCATCCGCGCCCCGAGCGGGGCTTGCTGTCGCGTCCGTCGCTCGACGACGTGCTTGCGTATCGCGCGCATGTCGACGCGGCAATGCGCGACTGCTGCGACGCCGCGCGCACCGATGCCGGCCTCGCCGCGGTGATCGACCTCGGCCTCGCGCACGAGGAGCAGCACCAGGAACTCGTTCTGACCGACGTGCTGCATCTGCTGTCGCGCAATCCGCTGGCGCCTGCGTACGATCCTGCGCGAACGCCGGCCGCGCATCCCGAGCGCGAGCTCGCATGGATACGTTACCGCGGCGGGCTTGCGCAGATCGGCCACGCGGGCGATGGGTTCGCATTCGACAACGAGATGCCGCGCCACCGCGTCTTCCTCGAATCGTTCGCGGTCGCGTCGCGTCCGGTCACGAACGCCGAATACGCGGCGTTCGTCGACGACGACGGCTATCGGCAGGCGGAACTGTGGCTGTCGCTCGGCTTCGAGGCTGCGACGAGCCGCAACTGGCGCGCGCCCCTGTATTGGGTCCGCGATGCCGATCGCTGGCGCGCGTTCACGCTGCACGGCCTCGGCGACCTCGACCCGCATGCGCCGGTGACGCACATCAGCTATTTCGAGGCGGACGCCTACGCCCGCTGGGCGAACGCCCGGCTGCCGACCGAGTTCGAGTGGGAAGCGGTCGCGTCACGGACGAGCGACGGTTCGGGCGCGTCGGCGCTCGCGCCCGGCGACGTGTGGGAGTGGACGTCGTCGAGCTACGCCGCGTACCCGGGCTTTCGTCCCGCGCGTGGCGCGATCGGCGAATACAACGGCAAGTTCATGTGCAACCAGTACGTGCTCCGCGGCGGGTCGTCGGCCACAGCGCCGGGGCACGCGCGCATCACGTACCGCAATTTCTTTCCGCCCGACGCCCGCTGGCAATTTTCAGGCATCCGCCTCGCGCGCGATCACGCGCCGTAGTAGACGGCGAAGTCGCCGGCGTCGTCCTGCCAGCACCGAACCTGCGCGAAGCCCGCACGTTCGAGCATCGCGGCGAATTCCGCCGGCGCGTACTTGTACGAGTTCTCGGTATGGATGCGCTCGCCGGCGGCGAACGTTCGCGCGACGCCGTCGACGACGATCGTTTGCGCCGCGCGCGCCTCGAGGTGCATCTCGATGCGTCCGTCGCGCGCGTTGTAGAGCGCGACGTGCGCGAACGCGGCCTGGTCGAAGCGCGTGCCGAGCACCCGGTTCACGTGGCAAAGCGCATTGCGGTTGAACGCGGCCGTGACGCCGGCGGCATCGTCGTAGGCAGCCGTCAAACGCGCCAGATCCTTCTTCGTATCGACGCCGATCAAAATGCCGCTGCCGTCGTCGCGACAGTGGCGGCGAATTGTCTGCAGCAGCCGCGCCGCTTCGAGCGGCGTGAAATTGCCGATCGACGAGCCGGGATAGAAGAACGTGACCGGTCCACCGGCGAGGTCGCGGGCAAGATCGAGCCCGTGCGCGAAATCGGTCAGAACCCCCTGCACCTCGATGTCCGGGTGCGCGACGGCAAGGCGCTCGAGCGCGGGCACGAGCGCGTCCGGCGCGATGTCGACGCCGACATAACGCCACGGCGCGACGAACGGCAGCCACTGCGCGGCCTTCGCGCAGTCGCCCGCGCCGAGGTCGACGAACTCGCGGCCGGTGCCGATCGCGCCGGCGATCTCGTCGCGATTACGCTCGAAGATCGCCGCTTCGGTGCGCGTCGGATAGTACTCGGGCAGCGCGCAGATTTGCGAGAACAGTGCGCAGCCATGCGCATCGTAGAAATACTTCGGCGCGATCGACGCGGGTGTCGACAACAGGCCGGCAACGAGCGCGCGCAGCTCTTGCGCGGCATTGTCGACACGCCGATCGCGGATCCTGTCCTCGATCGGGAGCTTGCGTGCCGTGAACCTCTGTGCAGGGCGTGTAACGTTTACAGGCATGACGACGTACGACTTGCATGGGTGCCACAGGTTCAACCGATAATGCCACGCGTCGCTCGGGCGCTCGGCGGGCACGTGGCTTGCGAGGCGGTCGCGAATGGTGCGGATTATCACCCTCGTCGCGGCGCTTGTCTGGTCGTGTCTCGCCTTCGCGCAGGTCGACCCCGTTCGGCGCGACCTCGTCGAAGCGGGGTACGACCAGCCGATTTCAGGGCACGCGCCGCTCGGGACATACCTCTTCTATTACCTGAGCCGTCCGCAGTTCCGTGACGCCGACCATGCATTGCGCATCGCGTTGTCGCCGGCGTATCTCGACGGCGAATGGGCGATCCGCAACGCGTTCGGCGCGCATACCGACTTCGCCGTCGGTGTGTTCGGCGGCGGCTTCGATTCCGATTACGACGAAATCCGGAACGGCCGCTGGGTTCGCGAGGAATCATTCATCGGCCACGACGGCGGCATCGAGGCGCGCGTCTACCACCTGTTCAATCCGGGGCAGCGCATTCCGCTGAACGGCATCCTGCAGGGCGGCTTCCGGTACGTCGCCTACTTGCGCGACAGTCACAATCCGCCCGACTTCGTCGTCCCCGCCGATCAACCGACCGCGCGCATCCGTGCCGGCCTGCGCTTCGGCGGCATCGAGCCGGTGCTCGCGCCGGACATGGCCCTCGAGCTTTCGGCATGGTACGAAGGCGACGCGCGGCTCGACGCCGGGGCCTATGGCTTCGGCGGCGACCGGGCCGTGGAATCGCGCGTGCAGCGCTTCTTCGCGCGCGGCCTCTTCGTCTACACGCTGCCCGATTCGCAGCAACGCTTCTCGGCCGTGCTGCAGGGCGGCTCGCAGGTGCATCCCGATCGACTGAGCGCATGGCGGATCGGCGGCGTGCTGCCGCTCGACGCCGAATTTCCGCTGATCGTGCCGGGTTACTACGAGGGCGAGTTCTCGGCGCGCAACTTCGTGCTCGTCGGCGCCGACTATTCGCTGCCGATCGACGCCGCGCGGCGCTGGCGCGCCGGCTTCGGCGCAGCGACGGCGCGCATCGATTACACGCAGGGCCTCGAGGAGCCGCACGCATGGGTCACCGGCGCGAGCGCGTCGCTCGGCTACGAGCCTCAGAGCAAGGCGTGGAAAGTGTCGCTCGTGTACGGCCACGGCTTCGATGCGATCCGCCACGGTCACCGCGGCGCCGACTCGCTGTCGCTGCTGATGGAACTCGATCTCGAGCGGATGGGTTACATGCAAGCAGACGCTGCGTCGACGCCGCGGCGGGAATGACGCATCACCGCGACGCGTCGCGAATCGCCATTCGATACGCGAGCAGTGCCGCGATCGCCGCGAACGCCAGCGCGTAGAGCGCCGTGCGCTTCGTCGCGTCGAGCGTGAAGAGCAGCGTCACGGCAAGCGGCGCAAACGCCTTCAGGATGAATTGCGGCTGCGCGAGCCGTCCGAGCAGCGCGCCGAAATCGCGCGAGCCGAACAGCGCGTTCGGCACGGTGCCACGCACGATCGTCATCACGCCGTTGCTCCAGCCGTACAAGAGCGCGAACAGCAGCGCGACGATCCAGACGCCGCGCACGGCGCAGAGAACGATCAGCGCCGTCGCGAGCAGCGTGAACGCGAGCGTGCCGACGGTGAGCGGCGACAGCCGCGCCGAGAACGCGAACTCCATCACGCGGCCCGCCACCTGCATCGGCCCGATCAGGGCGCCGACGAGCACCGCGTCGCGCGCGGCGAGGCCGCCCGATGCGAGCAGCACGACGAGATGCGCCGACACGGCCGAGGCGAGGAACGCGGCGATCGCCAGCGACGCGGCGAGCCAGACGAACGTCGAGCGCCGAATGGGGGTTTCGCCGGCGCCGGCCGCCGACGCGGGCATCGCGACGCGATGCGCCGACGACGGCACGAACGCGACGTGCAGCGGCACGCCGATCAGCGCGTTGCACGCCGCGAGCACGCCGAACGCGGTACGCCAGCCCTGGGTTTCGAGCAGGTACTGCGAAAGCGGCCAGAACACGGTGCTCGCGAAGCCGCCGAACAACGTCAGCGCGGTGACCATGCGTCGATAGGATGCGCCGGACACGCGAAAGAGCGTCGCGAACGCCGGGTCGTAGAGGCAGGCGCCCATCGCGACGCCAGCGAGCAGCCAGCCGGCGAGCATCGTGATGCCGTTGCCGGCGAGCGCGAGGATCGCGCAGGCGAGCGCGCCGAGCAGCGAACCGCCGGCAAGTACGCCGCGACCGCCGCGGCGGTCGATCCGGCGGCCAACCCATGGCGACACGAGCCCCGACACGAACAGCGCGCCGGTGAAGCTGCCGTAGAGCATCACGTCGCCGACGCCGAGCGCGTGCGCCATCGGCGGCCCGAGCACCGCGATCGAATAGAAGAGCGTTCCCCACGAGACGATCTGCGCGAGCCCGAGTGCGATGACGACACGTCGCAGGTCGACCCCTGAGGAAGCCTCCATTCGTCAGCGCCCGGGCGTCGCCGGCGCGAGGAGTTCGGCCAGCGCGAGCGCGACGATGTCGGTCGCGCGATGCAGATCGGCGAGCAGCAGCCGCTCGTCGGCGCGGTGGCCGTTCGCCTCCGCCAGCGTGCGCGGTCCCGCGCCGAACAGCACGGTCGGCACGCCGGCCGCCATGTAGTGGCGCGCATCGGTGTAGATCGGCACGCCGTGCACCGGCAGCGCGGTTCCGAAGCGCATTTGCGCCGCGCGCGACAGCGCGTCGATCAGCGGAGCCTGCGCGGGCATCGGCGTCAGCGGCCGCGCGAGAAGCAGCCGGCGCACGCGAACGTGCGTGCCGGGCCACTGCTGCGCATAGTCGTCGATCGCCTCGCACAGTGCGGCCTCGACGAGTTCGGGATGCTCTTCGGGGATCACGCGCCGGTCGAGACGAAAGGCGACGCGGTCGGGCACGACATTGGTGTTCACGCCGCCCTCGATCAGGCCCACGACGAGCGTCGGGTGGTCGATGCCGGGAATCGACGATCGCACGCCGGCGTACGTGCCGCGCAACGCGTAAAGGTCGGCGAGAATCCCCGTGGCCGCTTCGAGCGCGTCGATCCCGTTCGCAGGCTCCGCCGCGTGACCGGCACGACCGATCACCTCGACCTCGAGATGCAAACAGCCGTTGTGCGCCGTCGTCACCGCATACGAGAAGCCGGCGCTGAGCGCGTAATCCGGCTTGCTCAACCCTCTCGCGAGCAACCACGCCGGACCGAGCTCGCCGCCCGACTCCTCGTCGCAGGTGAAATGCAGCTCGACGTTGCCGCCGAGGCGCGCGCCGCGCGCGGCCGCATGCTCGAGCGCGCGCAGCGCGAACGCGTACGTCGCGAAGTCGGACTTCGACACGGCGACGCCGCGCCCGTACATCGTGCGGTCGCGCACTTCCGCGCCATAGGGATCGGCGGTCCAGTGCTCGCCCGGCGGCACGACGTCCCCGTGCGCGTTCAGCGCGATCGTCGGTCCGCTGCCGCTCCCGAGCTTCGCGCGCACGATCAGGTTCGTGCACGAGACCATGCCGTGCCGGCGCACCTCGTCGTCCGGCACGCGATGGCGCTCGACGTCGAAGCCCATCGCTTCGAGCAGTGAGGCAGCCTTCTCCGCGATCGGCGCGCAATCGCCGGGCGGATTGTCGGACGGCGTGCGCACGAGCGCCGCGAGAAACGTCTCCGCGTCGCGGCGCGACGCCGCCAGCCAGTCGAGGATGTCGTCGCGCGCGTCGGCCATGCCGTCAGTCGTGAAGGGCCGCCCCGAACGACTGACCAACCCCCTGGGGGGCAGCGAGCGAAGCGAGCGTGGGGGGATGTTTCACTTTCAGCGATTGCGGAACTGCGGCTTGCGCTTCTCGACGAACGCGCGCATCCCTTCCTTCTGATCGTCGAGCGCGAACGTCGAATGGAATTCGCGGCGCTCGAACGCGAGTCCGTCGGTCAGCGACGACTCGTACGCGCGGTTGATCGCCTCCTTGATCTTCATCACGACCGGCACCGAGAACGACGCGATCTTCGCCGCGAGCGCGATCGCTTCCTGCTCGAGCTCGGCGGCGGGCACCACGCGGGCGACAAGTCCCGCGCGCTCGGCCTCGTCGGCGCCGACCATGCGCCCGGTAAGGCACCATTCCATCGCCTTCGCCTTGCCGACGGCGCGCGGCAAGCGCTGCGTGCCGCCGAATCCCGGCATCGTCCCGATCGTGATCTCCGGCTGGCCGAAGCGCGCGGTGTCGGCGGCGATGATGATGTCGCACGCCATCGCGAGCTCGCAGCCGCCGCCGAGCGCATAACCGGCGACCGCGGCGATCACCGGCTTGCGGACGCTGCGCACGCCTTCCCATTCGGCGGTGATGTAGTTGTCCGCGTACACCTTCGCGTAATCCCATTGCGCCATCGCGCCGATGTCGGCGCCCGCGGCGAACGCCTTCTCGCTGCCGGTGATGACCATGCAGCCGATCGCCGGATCGGCATCGGCGTCGAAGAGCGCGTCGCAGATCTCGCGCGCGACGTCGTTGTTGAGCGCGTTCATCCGTTGCGGACGGTTGATGCGGATCAGCGCGACGCGCTCGCGCGTCTCGAGCAGCAGGTGTTGGGGCATGGTTCGTTCTCGCGTGATGAAAGTCGGTTCGCGAATGCGACACCTCGCGCTTCGTGGCGGGCATCGCCTGAAGCATAATAGCGAATCGGACTTCGAACCGGTGATCACGAGCGAGGGCGACACGATGAACAAGGTCTACGCGAACGCGAAGGAGGCGCTGTCGGGTCTTCTGCGCAACGACATGACGATCGCCGCCGGCGGCTTCGGGCTGTGCGGCATTCCGGAAAACCTGATCCAGGCGCTCGTCGACAGCGGCATCAAGGGGCTCACGATCGTCGGCAACAATGCCGGTGTCGACGACTTCGGGATGGGCCTGCTGCTCAAGGACCGTCAGGTCAAGAAGGTGGTCGCCTCGTATGTCGGCGAGAACAAGGAGTTCGAGCGCCAGGTGCTCGCGCGCGAGCTCGAGCTGCAGTTGACGCCGCAGGGGACGCTCGCCGAGAAGCTTCGCGCCGGCGGCGCCGGCATTCCTGGCTTCTACACGCCGACGGCGGCCGGCACGCTGCTCGCCGACGGCAAGGAAACGAAGACGTTCGCCGGCCGCGAGTACGTTCTCGAGGAAGCGATCCGCGCCGACCTGTCGATCGTCAAGGCGTGGAAGGGCGACAAGGCCGGCAACCTCGTCTATCGCGAGACGGCACGCAACTTCAACCCGATGATCGCGACCTGCGGCGCGGTCACGGTCGCCGAGGTCGAGGAGCTCGTCGAGGTCGGCGAGATCGATCCGAACGCGATCCAGACGCCGGGCATCTACGTCGACCGGATCGTCAGAGGACCGACGTACGAGAAGCGGATCGAGTTTCGCACCGTCGCCGGAACGGCGGGCAAGAAGGACTCGCCGGTGCGCGAGATGATGGCGAAGCGGGCGGCGCAGGAGCTTCGCGACGGCTACTACGTGAATCTCGGCATCGGCATCCCGACGCTCGTCGCGAACTTCATCCCGAAGAACATCAACGTGACGCTGCAGTCGGAGAACGGCCTGCTCGGCATCGGTCCGTTCCCGACCGAGGGCAACGTCGATCCCGACCTGATCAACGCCGGCAAGCAGACGGTCACGACGATCCCCGGCAGCAGCTTCTTCTCGTCCGCCGATTCGTTCGCGATGATCCGCGGCGGCCACATCGACCTGTCGATCCTCGGCGCGCTCGAGGTCGCGCGAAACGGCGACCTCGCGAACTGGATGGTGCCGGGCAAGATGGTGAAGGGCCCCGGCGGCGCGATGGACCTGGTTTCGGGCGTCAAGCGCGTGATCGTGCTGATGGAGCACACGGCGCGCGACGGCAGCCCGAAGATCCTCGAGCGCTGCACGCTGCCGATCACCGGCAAGGGCGTCGTCGACATGATCATCACCGAGCTCTGCGTGTTCGAAGTCCTGCCGCACGGCGAGGGACTGGTGCTGCGCGAATTGCATGAAGGCGTGTCGCTCGACGACGTGAAGGCGAAAACCGGCTGCGCGTTCGGGGTCGCGCTGGGGCGCTAGCGCGATCGCGGGATCAGCACATGCGCGTCGCGATCCTCGACGATTACCACGACACGCTCCGTACGCTCGACGCGTTTCGCAAGCTCGCCGGGCATGACGTCACGATCTACAACGATCACGTGCAGGACGTCGATCGCCTTGCGGCGCGGCTCGCCGATGCCGAAGCGCTGGTCCTGATCCGCGAACGCACGCACATCCGCGCCCCGCTGCTCGAGCGGCTGCCGAAGCTGCGCCTGATCAGCCAGCGCAGCGTCTACCCGCACATCGACATCGATGCCTGCACGCGGCTCGGCATCGTCGTTTCGTCGAGCCAGCATGCGGGGACACCGTCGTACGCAGCGGCCGAGCTCACGTGGGCGCTCGTGCTCGCCGCGATGCGCGCGATTGCGCAGCAGATGAACGCGCTGAAGGCCGGCCGATGGCAGATCGGCGTCGGCCACACCGTGCGCGGCAAGACGCTCGGCATCTACGGTTACGGACGCATCGGCGCGGTCGTCGCGGGCTACGGCAAGGCGTTCGGTTGCAACGTCGTCGTCTGGTCGCGCGAGGCGTCGCGCGAACGCGCGCGCGCGGACGGCTACGCCGTCGCCGACAGCAAGGAGACGTTTTTCGCGCAGGCCGACATCGTGACGCTGCACATGCGGCTGGTCGACGCGACGCGCGGCATCGTGACGCCGGCTGATCTGGCGCGAATGAAGCCGACCGCCCTTCTTGTCAACACGAGCCGCGCCGGCCTGATCGTCCCGGGCGCGCTGGTCGGAGCACTTCGCAACGGGCGGCCCGGCATGGCCGCCGTCGACGTCTACGAGACAGAGCCGCTGACCGACCCTGCCGATCCGCTGCTCACGCTCGACAACGTCGTTTGCACGCCGCACATCGGCTACGTCACGCGCGACGAATACGAGGTGCAGTTCGCCGAAATCTTCGAGCAGATCGTCGCTTACGCGAACGGTGCGCCCATCAACGTCGTCAATCCCGCCGTCCTCGGCCATACGCGGCATCCCTGACGGTCGATCCGTGCCGCATCTCGAGCTCGCCGCGCTCACGAAGCGTTACGGCGACGTCGCCTCCGTCGACGCCATCGACCTTGCGGTCGAGCACGGTGAATTCATCTGTCTGCTGGGTCCGTCGGGTTGCGGCAAGACGACGACGCTGCGGATGCTGGCCGGCTTCCTCGCGCCCGACGAAGGCGAGATCCGCGTCGGCGGCAGAACGCTGTCGTCGCCGACGTCGGTCGTGCCGCCCGAGCGGCGGAACATGGGTATGATTTTCCAGAGCTACGCCATATGGCCGCACATGACGGTGCGCGAGAACGTCGGCTACGGCCTGCGGATGCAGTCGCTGCCGGCAGCCGAATGCCGGCGCCGCACCGACGCGCTGCTCGACGCGACGCGGCTGCGGGAGCACGCGGATCGCTATCCCGGCGAGCTTTCCGGCGGCCAGCAGCAGCGCGTTGCGCTCGCGCGCGCGCTCGCGCCCAATCCCGGCATCCTGCTGCTGGACGAGCCGTTGTCGAATCTCGACGCGAACCTCCGCGGCGAGATGCGCTTCGAGATCCGCCGCCTCCACGACGAATATCGCAACACGTCGATCTACGTCACCCACGACCAGGTCGAGGCGATGACGATGGCCGACCGGATCGTCGTCATGAACCGCGGGCGCATCGAGCAAATCGGCACGCCGGAGGACGTCTTCGACCGTCCGCATTCACGGTTCGTCGCGCGTTTCATCGGCGGCAGCAACATTCTCGAAGGCACGCACGCCGACGGCACGCGCGTGCTCGTCGCCGGGCACGCGATCGACGTCGCGCACGGCGAGTTCGCAGGTCCCGGCAAGCCGATGGCCGTCTGCGTGAAGAACCACGACCTCGACATGATGGCCGATGGTGCGCTCGACGGCGCGAACGTGCTGCCCGGCGTCGTGCGCAGCCAGGCTTATCTCGGCAGCCACCGCGACTACCTTGTCGACGTCGGCCAGCCGCTGTTGATTGCCGCACCGGCATCCCTCAACATACCCGCGGGATCGAACGTCGGCGTCCGGTTTCGTCCCGACCGGTGCCGCGGCATCATCCGATAACGGGCCCTTGACGCGGCCCTGCGAGCGACAGGAGGAAACATGCGATTCACCCAGCTTGCGGCGCTCGTCGCCGGGCTTTGCGCGTCCATCGTCGCCATCGCGGCGGCCGGGCAGGAAACGACGCCGGCCATGCTGGCCGCGGCCGAGAAGGAGGGCAAGGTCGTCTGGTACACGGCGGTCGACGTCAAGGTTGCCGAGGCCGTCGCAAAGGTATTCCGCGAGCAGTATCCGCGGATCGCACTCGAGGTCGAGCGCTCGGGCTCGGAACGCGTCTTCCAGCGGATCACTCAGGAATTCCAGTCGAACATCCACAACGTCGACGTCGTCAATTCGTCCGACGCTTCGCACTTCCTGCTCTGGAAGCAGCAGAACCTGCTCGCGAAGCACACGCCCCCCGACGTGCAACGGTTCGCGGCTCAATACAAGGATCCCGACGGCTACTACGCGGTCTGGCGCGCGTCGCTGTCGGTGATGGGCTGCAACACGAACCTCGTGAAGCCCGCCGATGCGCCGAAGGGCTACGCGGACCTGCTCGATGCGAAGTGGAAGGGCAAGCTCGTCAAGTCGCATCCGGGCTACAGCGGAACGAGCCTCACGGGCACCTACGCGCTCGAGAAGGCGCTCGGCTGGGATTACTTCGAGAAGCTCGCGAAGCAGAACGTGCAGCAGCTCCAGTCGACGACCGCACCGCCGAAGAGCATCGCGAGCGGCGAGCGCGCCGTGATGGTCGACGGCAACGAATACAACATGTTCATCGAGATCCAGGCGAAGAGCCCGGTCGCGATCATCTACGCGAAGGAAGGCACGCCGTTCGTCACGTCGCCGACGGCGATCTTCGCGAGCGCGCCGCATCCGAACGCGGCGCGGGTGCTGCAGAACTTCCTCTACACCGCGAAAGTCCAGCAGCTTCTCGTCGACGACGGCGGCCTGCGCTCGGTGCATCCCGACGTGAAGGAGCCCGCGAACCGCACGCCGCTCAAGGACATCAAGCTGCTGGCGGACGATCCCGCCGCCATGCTGCCGCACATCGCCGAGATCAAGCAGCGTTATACGGCGATCTTCGGCAACTGATGCGGTTTCGCGCCATGCGCGAACCGTCGCGCTGATGGGTTCCTCTGCGCATCCGCTGGCAGGCGGCGTGCGACGTGCATCGCAGTTGCGCGTCGCCGCGCGGACGTTCGATGCGAGCGCGCCGCTTTCGACGGCCATCGCGCTTCTGCTGGCGGCGCTCGTGCTGATGCCCCTCTTCTGGCTCGCCGTGACGAGCGTGCAGGACGACGCGAAGCGGCTCACGCTCGCGCATTACCGGCAGCTCATGACGGATGCCGCGTTCGTGAAGCCGCTCTGGACGACGTTGTGGACGTCGGCCGCCGTCGGCGTCGCGTGCGTCGCTTTCGCGGCGCCGATGGCGTGGCTCGTCTCGCGCACGGACCTGCCGGCCAAGCGCTGGTGGCGCACGCTGATCCTCGCGTCGTTCGTCACGCCGCCGTTTCTCGGCGCGTTCGCATGGGTGCTGCTCGGCGGTCCCAACGCGGGACTCGTCAACCAGGCGTACTACGCGCTGCGTGGCGTGAAGCCGTTCGACGTAGCGCCACTCGTCGACATCTTCTCGGCGTGGGGGATGGTGTTCGTGATGGCGCTCTACACGTTTCCCTACGTCTTCACGTTCGCCGCGAACGCGCTCGACGCGATTCCGACCGAGCTCGAGGAGGCGTCCGCCATCCTCGGCGCGCCACCGTGGCGTACCGCGACGCGCATCACGTTGCCACTCGTGCTGCCCGCGCTGCTCGGTGGCTTCCTCGTCGCATTCCTCCAGGCGATGACGCTGTTCGGCACGCCGGCGATCCTCGCGTTGCCGGCTGGCGTCGATACGATGACGACGAAGATCTGGAGCCTGTTCCAGTTCCCGCCGCGCCTCGGGCTCGCCGCCGCCGCTTCGCTGCCGCTTCTCGCGATCACCGTCGTGCTGCTGCGCGCGCAGGCGGCGATCATGGGCCGCCGGGGCTACTCGGTGCTCGGAGGAAAACGCGGCAGCTCGGGACAGCCGGTGCGCCTGCGCGCAATGACGCTGCCTGCGCTCGCGCTCTTCGTCGTCGTGCTCGGCTGCTCGATCCTGCTGCCGTATGCGGTGCTCGGCCGCACCGCCTTCGTGCGCAACTGGTCGGCGCCGCTCGACGGCAACCTGTCGCTGATGCACTGGCGCTTCGTGTTCCTCGAATTCAGCCAGACGCGGCTTGCACTGCTCAATACGTTCGTGCTCGGCGTGACCGCGGCGACCGCGGGCACTGCGCTCGTCACCCTCGTCGGTTACCTGAGCCTGCGCAAGCTCGTCGTCGGCCATCGCTACCTCGCGTTCCTCGCGACGGCACCGGTCGCGATTCCCGGCATCGTCCTCGCGGTGGGCCTGTTCCTGAGCTACACGCATCCGCCGCTCCTGCTGTACGGAACGCTGACGATCATCTTTCTCGCGTACGTGACGAAGGAGCTGCCCGTCGGCTACCAGCAGATCACGAGCGCGATGCGCGCTGTCCATCCCGAGCTCGAGGATGCGAGCCGCATCCTCGGCGCGACGCGTCTGCGGGCGCTCGTCGACATCACCTCGCCGCTGATCCGCAACGGCGTCGTCGCGACGTGGATCTTCATCTTCATCGGCTCGATCCGCGAGCTGTCGGCGACGATCCTGCTCTTCACCGCGCGCACGAAGACGGTGTCGGTCACGATGTTCGATCTGCGCGAGAGCAACGACTGGGGCCCGATCGCCGTGCTGTCGCTGACGATGCTCGCGATCACGTTCGCGCTGGTCGCGGTCGTTCACCGCTTCACCGATGCGAGGCTGCGATGAGCGATACCCTGCCACGCCTCGGCCTGATGCTGGGCGATCCGACAGGGATCGGGCCCGAGCAGTGCGCACGGATCCTGGCCGACGGAAGAATGCATTCGACGGCGCGACTGCTCGTCGTCGGTGATTCGCGCGTGCTCGCGCAGGGCATGCGGGACGCGGGTGTCGATTTTCCCGTGCAACGCGTCGAGACAGCCGCTGACGCTGTCTTCGGCACGCAGGCCGTGCCGCTGCTCGATGTTGCGAACTTCGATCCGGCGAGCGTGCCCCGCGGCCGCGTATCGCCGGACTCGGGGCGCGTCTGCGGCGAAACGCTCGCGACGATGATCGCGCTCGCGGATGCGGGCGAGCTCGACGGCATCGTCTTCGCGCCGCTCAACAAGGCGGCACTGCATGCGGGCGGCTGGCGCTTCAGCGACGAGCACCAGATGTTCGCGCATCTCGCTCGCCATCAAGGGTACTTCGGCGAAATGAACGTGCTCGACGACCTGTGGATGTCGCGTGCGACATCGCACGTGTCGCTGCGGACCGCCCTCGATCAACTCACCGCCGCACGGATCGACGAGGCACTGACGCTTGCGGATGCGACGATGCGCGGCGCCGGCATCGCCGAGCCGCGGATCGCCGTCGCCGCATTGAATCCGCACGCCGGCGAAGGCGGTCTGTTCGGGCGCGAGGAAATCGACGTCATCGCACCCGCGGTCGCCGCCGCGGCGGCGCGCGGCATCGCGTGCACGGGCCCCTACCCGGCCGATACTGTCTACCTGAAGGCCTTCGCCGGCCAATTCGACGGCGTGCTGTCGATGTACCACGACCAGGGCCAGATCGCGACGAAGCTCAAGGGCTTCAACCGGGGCGTCACCGTCACCGCGGGCCTTTCGACCGTGTTCACGACGCCGGCGCACGGCACCGCGTTCGACATTGTCGGCAAGGGCGTCGCGAGCACCGGCGCGCTCGAGCAGGCCATCCGCCTGTGCGCGCGCCTGGCGCGAGAATCCGTTCAGGTTTCGTAACGCGTAGCCTCCGCCGACTCTGCAACGCTCCGTTCAATCCACCCTCGATCACGACCATGCCCGATTCGACCCCCACGTTCCCGCCCGCTGCCCCGATTACCGATTACGTCGCGGGCTTCATCACCGGGATCGACGCCAACGCGATCCCTGCCGACGTCATGCACATCGGCAAGCGCTCGGTGCTCGACGGCATCGGGCTCGCGCTCGCCGGGAGCGCGTCGAAGACGTCGCGGATCGTTCGCCACTACCTCGTGTCGCTCGGCGTCGAGTCGGCGCAGGGCGGCACGATCGTCGGCAGCGAACGCCGCGTCCCCGCGCGCTTCGCCGCGTTCGCGAACGGCGTCTCGATCCACGCCGACGACTACGACGACACGCAGCTCGCCGTGCTGAAGGATCGCGTCTACGGACTGCTGACCCACCCGACGGCGCCCGCGTTGCCGCCGGCGCTCGCGCTCGCCGAGCGCGATCGCAGGAGCGGCCGCGACCTGATGACCGCGTATCACGCCGGCGTCGAAGTCGAGTGCAAGGTCGCCGAAGCGATCCTGCCGCGCCACTATCAGCACGGCTTCCACACGACCGGCACGGTCGGCGCGATCGGCGCCGCGGCGGCCGCCGCGAAGCTCCTCGGGCTCGATCGCGACACGACGCGTCGCGCGCTGTCGCTCGGCGCAACGCAGGCGGGCGCCTTGCGCGAGAACTTCGGCACGATGACGAAACCGTTCCACGCCGGACGTGCGGCCGAGGCCGGCGTCGTTGCCGCGGAACTCGCCGCGCTCGGCTTCACCGCCTCGCCGAACGGCCTCGAGGCCGACCGCGGCTTCTTTCGCGCGGCCGGCGGCGGCTACACCGTCGAAATGATCGACGGCAAGCTCGGAAATCCGTGGACGTTCGCGTCGCCGGGCGTCTCGATCAAGCCGCATCCGAGCGGCTCGCTCACGCATCCGGGCATGGCGGTCATGCTCGACCTCGTTCGCCGGCACGACCTGCGGCCGGAACATATCCGGCGCGTTTCGGTCGGAACCAATCACAACATGCCGAATGCGCTGATTCATCATCGGCCGCGCACCGAGCTGCAGGCGAAGTTCAGCATGGAGTTCTGCATGGCGATCCTGCTGATCGAGCGCAAGGCCGGCCTCGGCGAGTTCACCGACGAGGTCGTCAACCGTTCCGACGTGCAGGCAATGATCGCGAAGGTCGATTTCGGCACGCATCCGGAAGCGGAAGCGGCGGGCTTCGACAAGATGACGACGATCGTCGAAGTCGAAACCGACGACGGGCGCGTCGTCAAAGGCGTTGCCGATTTCGGCAAGGGCAGCCCGGCCAATCCGATGAGCGATGCGGAGCTTTCCGACAAGTTCCGCCAATGCGCCGCGTGGGGCGGCTTCGACCGCGAGCGGACCGAGCGCGTGCTCGACCTCGCATGGCGCATCGAGACGCTGAACGACGTCGGTGAGCTCACGAAACTGTTGCGTTTCGAGGCGGCGTCGCATTGACGTCGCGCGCCACAGCGCCGCGTCCTGATCGCGGCATCCCGCGATGACGTGGTCGGCGCGCCAGTACGTCGCCTTCGAGGACGAGCGCACGCGGCCCGTGCGCGACCTGCTTGCCGCCATCCCGACGCGCAACGTCCGCGTCGCCGTCGACATCGGCTGCGGTCCCGGCAACTCGACGGAGGCGCTGCGGACGCGCTTTCCGAACGCAGCGGTCGCCGGCCTCGACAGCTCCGCCGACATGCTGGCGGCGGCGCGAAAGCGCCTGCCCGACGTTCGCTTCGATCAGATCGACATCGCGACGTGGAGCGACCCGGGACCGTTCGACGTGATCCTCGCGAACGCGGTGCTGCAATGGCTTCCCGATCACGCACGCGTTCTGCCTGCACTGGTCGCCAGGCTCGCGGCGGAAGGCAGCCTCGCCGTGCAGATGCCGGACAACCTCGACGAGCCCGCGCACGTACTGATGCGCGAGGTTGCGGCCAACGGGCCGTGGTCGAGCAAGCTCGCAGGCGTCGCGGGCAAGCGTGCCGCGCGTCGCGGCACGAGGTGGTATTACGAGCTCTTGCGGCCGCACTGCAGCAGCGTCGACGTCTGGGTCACGACGTACCATCATCGCCTGGCAGGCGGGGCGCACGGCGTCGTCGAATGGTTCAAGGGCAGCGGCCTGCGGCCGTTCCTCGATCCGCTCGACGACGGCGAGCGCGGTGCGTATCTCGAGCGTTACACGCGTGCTGTCGGGCAGGCGTATGCGCCGCTTTCCGACGGCGCGGTGCTGTTGCCGTTTCCGCGCCTTTTCATCGTCGCGACGCGATGAGCGCATGAGCGGCGCAGGGCCGCCCCAAGCCGCGAATCCCGCCCCCTCAGGGGGCAGCGCAGCGGCGAAGCCGCAAGCGTGGGGGGATCGCACTCGCGGCGTAGGGCCGCCCCAAGCCGCGAATCCCGCCCCCTCGGGGGGCAGCGCAGCGGCGAAGCCGCAAGCGTGGGGGGATCACACTCGCGGCGCAGGGCCGCCCCAAGCCGCGAATCCCGTCCCCTCGGGGGACAGCGCAGCGGCGAAGCCGCAAGCGTGGGGGGATCACACTCGCGGCGCAGGGCCGCAAGCGTTGAGCGTTCGCGAGGCGTTCCGGGAGGTCTTTCCCGGCGTGATGGTCGCGATGTTCCTGGCCGCCGCGGACCAGACGATCCTCGCGACCGCGCTGCCGACGATCGCGAGCCATCTCGGCGGCTTCGAATATCTGTCGTGGGTCGTCGTCGCGTATCTGGTCGCGGCGACGATCGCCGCGCCGCTTTACGGCCATCTCGGCGATCGCTTCGGGCGCCGTCGCATGCTGATGGTCGCACTCGCAATCTTCACGATCGCCTCGATCGGCTGTGCGGCGGCGCCGACGCTGCTCACGCTCGTCGTCGCGCGCGCCGTACAGGGCGCCGGCGGCGGCGGCTTGATGACGCTCGCACAGGCGTTGATCGGCGAGCACGTGCCGCCGCGCGAGCGCGGGCGTTTCCAGGGCTATTTCGCCGGCGTCTTCGCGCTCGCCTCGACGTCCGGGCCGATCCTCGGCGCCTATCTCACCGAGCACGTGAGCTGGCGGTCGGTGTTCGCGATCAACCTGCCGCTCGGCGTGCTCGCCGGCGTGCTCGCGCAGCGCATTCCCGACATCGTCGCGCCACACGATGAAGGTTATCGTCCCGATGTCGTGGGTGCGCTGCTGTTCTGTGCGGCCACGCTCGGATTCCTGTTCGCGTTGTCGTCGGCGGGACATGCGCTTGCGTTCGATTCGTGGGGACTCTACGCGCTGATTGCCGCCGTGGTGATCGCCTTCGCGGGCCTCTACCGATGGGAGCAGCGCGCCGCGCAGCCGGTGATTCCGGTCGCGCTGCTGCGAAGGCCCGAGATCCTGCGCGCCGACGTCGTCGTCGCGTGCTTCGCGGCGACGCTCTTTGCGACGGTGCTCTATCTTCCGCTGTACCTGCAGGCGGGGCGCGGTCTCGCCATCGGCGTATCGGGAACGCTGCTTCTGCCGATCACGCTGTCGATGGTGACGGGCGCGACGGTGACGGGCCGGCTCGTCACGCGAACGGGCAAGGTCACGATCTTTCCGATCGTCGGGCTCGCGCTCGCCACGTGCGCGCTCGTCGCGCTGGCCGCGATCGTCACGTTCGCGCCGACATCGGCGCTCCTTTGCATGACGGCACTCACCGGCTTCGGGCTCGGCATGGTGATGCCGGCGCTGCAGGTCGCCGTGCAGGCGGCGGCCGGTCGCCACGCGCTCGGCTCGGCGATCGGCTCGATGTCGCTGTCGCGCTCGATCGGCGGCGCAATCGGCGTCGCGATTATCGGCGCGATCGTGTTCGTCTCGGTCGGCCGGCGCGACGGCGGCGCCGCCACGCTGCTCGCGCGGCTTGTCGAACAGGGACCCGAAGTGCTCGGTCAGCTCGCGGCCGCCGACCGCAGCGCGTTGGCACGCGAGCTCGATCGCACGTTCCGCTCCGTTTTCCTGAGCATCGCCGTCATGGCGGGGCTCGGCGCGTTCGTCGCGACGACCGTGCCGAAGCCACGGCTGTAGCTTCGGGCACGAGCGTCGCGTTTCGACTCACGCGCGAGCACATTGCGCCCAGTGCGAGACACGCGCAGCGTATGCCGGCGTTTTTAAGCAGCCGTCCAACAGACCCGTTTGCAATCGACATGACCAAACTCCCTCGAAAGTGGCAGGGTCGCCGAAACGCCGAGCCTGTCCTTGTCAGCCTGTTATGTTGGGCGCAAGCCCGGCGCTTCAGCCGTGGCGACGCAAAAAATGTACCGAATGGAACATTTAACGGCGCAGCAATGGATAGGCAACGAGACCGACCACTGCAGCGCCCGCGACGACCAGCGGCTCGGGCAGCTTCCTGACCTTCCACAACAGCAGCAAGGCGATCGTCGCGATCGCGGCCGTCGGCCAATCAACGATCGTGCGTTTCGCGAGAACGATCGCAGCGCCCGAGATCGCGCCGATCGCCGCCGCCGTGACGCCGTCGACGAACGCGACGAGCGCCGGCCGCCTGCCGTACTTCTTGAAGTAGGGCGCCGGAACGATCGTGAACAGATAGCACGGCAGGAACGTGCCGAGCGCGGCGACGCACGCGCCGGGAAGGCCCGCGACGAGATAACCGATGAACCCCACCGTGATCACGACGGGTCCGGGCGTGATCATCGCGACGGCCACCGCATCGACGAACTGGCGCTCGGTCAGCCAGCGATGCTCGGTGACGACGCCGCCGTAGAGAAACGGCACGATCGCGAGGCCCGATCCGAACACGAACGCGCCGGCCTTCGCGAAGAACGCGCCGATTTGCGCGAGGAGCGGCCAGTCGACGCCCGACAGGACGCCCGCCGCGACCGGCGCCTGCATCGCAACGGCGGCGCCGATTCCGCGCGAGCGCATCCAGCGCGGCGGCGTCCGCCACAGCCACGCGACCAATCCTGCCGCGACGAAGAGCGCGACCCACTCGTTTTCCGTCACCACGGTGGTCAATGCGGCGACGACATAGATCGTCCACAGCAAACGATCCCTGCCGATGCTGCGCGTCGTGAGCTTCCATGCGCCGATCGCGATGATGCCGATCACGGCCGCGCCGACGCCGTAGAACACCGCCTGCATCCATCCGAGCCCGCCGTAGGCGACGTAGGCGATGCCGAGCGCGACGACCATCACGAACGACGGGACGACGAACGCAAAGCCGACCAGTGTCGCGCCGACGATCCGGTAGTGCACGTAGCCCATGTACATCGCAAGCTGCGCGGCGAGAGGACCCGGCATGAGCTGCGCGAGCGCGAGACCTTCCTTGTAGTCGGCGTCTGCAATCCAGCCGCGCGCATCGACCAGGTCGCGCCGCATGTAGCCGGTGAGCGCGACCGGACCGCCGAAGCCGAGCGCGCCGAGACGCAGCATGTAGCGGACGAGCTGCCACAGCGTATAGCGCGGCGGCGCCTGTGGCTCGTCGGACGAAGGAGAAGTCGAATCGGCGGTGTCCATAAGCGAGCCCATGGGAAAGGCTGCAGGTTTGGACGGGACACCGTCTTCGGTCGCGGGACCGCCGGGGATCTGCGCTACCCCGGTCGTCCAACGATACGCCGATCGAGCGCCGTCACGCAAGCGACGCCGCGCGACGGCGTGTGGTGCGCCGCTAGAATGTCGCCATGGATCCGCCGGTTCCCGCCGGGCTTCAGGCCGCGTTCGATCGCGAGCGCAAGGGCGCCCGGACGCAGGAAGCGCCCGACGCAGCGGCGGCGCGCGCGCAGACCGTGCGCATGTACGGCCGCATCGCCGAGCTGCAGACCGCGACGGCGTCGCAGCATCGTGTCACGTTCGCGTGCGCGCGCGGTTGCAGCTATTGCTGCCACCTGCGCGTCGAGATCCGCCCGCACGACGCGTTCGTGCTCGCCCATCACGTCGCGACGAAGCTTCGCGCCGACGAGCGCGCGCGCGTCGTCGCGCGCATCGACGAGAACCGGCGGCGCATCGCCGCGTTGACGCCGGCCGCGCACGTGCGGGCGGGCATCGCCTGCGCGTTGCTCGAAGACGGCGTGTGTCTCGCCTACGATGCGCGTCCCGCGACGTGCCGCAAGTATCACTCGCTGTCGGTGACCGTTTGCCGCAAGGCGTTCGGCGACACGTCGGCGCCGCTCGAAGGCGACATCGAGCACGAGGCGGTGCGCCTCGCCGGCAACGCGATCGCGCTCGGCTATGCGAAGGGGCTCGAAGATGCCGGCTACGACGCGTCGCTCTACGAGCTGCACGATGCGCTGCATCGCGCGCTCACCGATCCAAAGGCCGAAAGACGCTATCGCCGGGGCAAGCACGCGTTCGTGGGTTAGCGCAATTGGCCGACCAGAGCCTGTGATACGTTCAAAGGTTGGCGATGAACGCGACCATGCGCTTGCGCTGACCGGCATCCGGCAGCGGCCCGCGCATCGCACCCAGGTTGTCGCGCATGTGCGCGGCGCTGGTCGTGCCGGGAATCACCGCCGTGACGCGCGTATCGGCAAGCAGGTATTTGAGAAAGAACTCCGCCCAGCTACCCGCGAATGGCCGCGCCCAGTCCGGGATCTCCTTCCCGCGCACGGCGCGAAAGAGCCGGCCGCGGCCGAACGGCAGCGCGGTCAGCACGCCGGCGCCGACGTCGGCCGCGAGCGGCAGGATCTTCGCCTCGACCGTCCGCTCGTCGAGCGAATAGTCGATCTGCACGAAGTCGGGCTTCTCGCGCGCGAGCACGGCTTCGACCGCGTCGAAGTGGTTGTGATACGTCGACGTGATGCCGACGTAGCGGCAGACGCCCTGCGTTTTCCAGCCGCGAAACTTCGCGAGCGATTGCCGCGTGTCGTGCACGTTGTGAAGCTGCAAAAGATCGAGCTTCGGCGTGCGAAGCCGCGCGAGCGAGCGCTTGAGCTCGTCCTCGTCCGGCTCCTCGAGCTTGGTGGCGACGAAGATCCGCTCGCGCAGGTTATCGGCGGCCATGACCTTGCCGAGCACGATCTCGGCATCGCCGTACGTCGATGCGGTGTCGATCAGCCGGCCGCCGCCGTCGAGCAACGCGTGGACGACCTCCGTAGCGGTCTTTCGCGTTGCGTCGCCGTCGCGATCGAACACACCGGCAGTGCCGAGGCCGACGGTGGGCAAAGGTTCGCCACTTCTGGGTATCGCGCGCATCAACGGCGACGCGCCGTCCTTTTGCGCGAACGCATGCGGCGCGAGCACGCAAGCGCCGACGAACGCCGCGAACTGCCGACGGGTGAGCGCAATCATCGTCAATCTCCCTGAGCGACGGCGACCTCGCGCGCGGCGCGACGCGCTTGGGTGCGGCCGAGCGCGATCGACAGCACGAGCCAGCCGGCGACGACCGGCAAACACCACAGCGCAATGCCAGCGAGCTTGAGACCGAGTGCCTGCAGGGTGTCGAACACCCAGCCGTAAAGCGCGTCCGAGCCGCGATAGATGACGACGTCGATCAGGTTCTTCGCCTTGTATTTCTCCCCGCGCCCGACGACGGTGAAGAATACCTGTCGTGCGGGATTGGCGATCGCGAAGTTCATCCAGCGCTGCACCACCTGGAACACCAGCACGACCGCGAGCGTCGGCACGATTGCGAGAACGGAAAAGCCGACGACGTACACGGTGGGCAGCGCGGCCGCCGCAATGCCGACGCCGAAGCGCTCGAGCACACGGCCCGTCGCGAACACCTGCGTCGCGAGCGTCAGCAACCCGACCGCGAGATCGATGCTCGCGAAGATCCGCGTCTGCGCGCCGGCGCCGTGGACGCTCGCCGCGACGACGTTCGCCTGCTCCAGGTAGAGCATCGTCGCGCCGAACGACAACAGGCTCACCCAGACGCCGACGCCGAGCAGGTACGGCGAGCGCACGAGTTCGGGCAACGCTGCGAACGCTCCGCCGCCGACGCGACGCTCGCGGGCGCGCGACCCGGGATGGGCCGCCGCCGCGCGCTCGAGGCGATGCGAGCAGAGCACCGCGAGCTCGAGGAACGCGATCGCGGCGATCAGCAGGTTCGCCGGCCCGAGCGGCACGGACAGCCCGATCGTGATCACCGGCCCGAGCAGCGCGCCGAGCGTGCCGCCCGCGCCGATGAAGCCGAACAGCCGCTTGCCCTGCTCGCTCGTGAAGAGATCGGCCATGAACGACCAGAACACGGCGACCGCGAAGAGGTTGAAGACGCTCACCCAGACGAAGAACACGCGCGCGACGAGCGTCGTTTCGATGCGAAGCGTCAAGAGCAGCCAGAACAGCGCGAGATTGAGCGCGAAGAAGTGATAGACGATCGGAATGAAGCGCGTCCGCGGCAGCCGCGCGACGAGCGCGCCGTAGATCGGCTGCGCGACGAGCAGCGCGACGAACGTCGCGGTGAAGAGCCATGGCAGCGTCTTCACGCCGCCGGCGATCCCCATCTGATCGCGCAACGGACGCAGGACGTAATAGCCGGCGAGCAGCGTGAAGAAGTACGCGAACGACCACAGCGCCGCGGCGCGCTCCGCCGGCGTCGCCGGCAGGAAGCGGTCGATGCCGGGCAATTTCACGGCGAAAGCGAGAGCGTCCGCCTGAGCTCGGCCGCGGTGACGTTCTGACCGTATCCCGGCCCGCCCTGCTGGAAGCGCGACGCGTCGGCGAGCTTGCCGACGACGACCGGCTCGAAGCCGGCATCGCGCACGAGCTCGGACGCGATCTGCACGGCCTTCGGATCGTCGCCGGCGATCGGTACCGCGAGCCTCGGGTCCGCGCGGTTCGCTTCGCGCGCGAAGATCATGTACGACATCGTATTGAACGCGCGCACGACGTGCGTGCCCGCGAGATATTTCTGAGACGTGACGCCGATGCCGTTGCGGTCGACCTCGTTGCGCAACTCGGCGCCGTCGCGCGACGCGACCGCGTTGCAAGCGTCGAGCACGATCTTGCCCTTCAACGCCGCGCGGTTCTCCTCGCCGATCGAAGGCAACGCGCGGTACGGCACCGCGATCAGGAGCGCGTCGCCGAACGCGATCGCTTGCGCCACGCTTCCCGCCTTCGCGAGCGGTCCGAGCTTCGCGACAAGGTCCTTGAGCTCGTCGGGATGCCGCGACGAGAAGAGCACCGGGTGGCCGGCCTTCACCCACAGGCTGCCGATCGTGCCGCCGATGTGTCCCGAGCCGATGATGCCGATCGGCATCTTCGCGGCACCCTGGGCGACTGCGCGACCTGTCAGGAGCCCGGCGCCTGCGAGCGAGATGCCGCCGGCAACGAGCAGCCGGCGGCGCTTTTCATCGAACGGGATTGCGTGCATGCAGACCTCCAAACTTTTGAAAGCGGCGCTGCCGCGGACGGCGCCTGCGAAAGCGAGCTAACACGGCCGTTTCGACTGTTATTTCAGCGGCCGGTTTCGCGCGCATCGTAACAGCGCCGGATGTCGATCCGGCGCGCGTCCGATCGACCATTCGTGCGGGTCCCGGCGCCAATACCCGAACCGCCGTAACATCTGCTTACCATTCGAAAGGAGAAAGCCATGCAGAAGATCACCCCGTTCCTCTGGTACGCGAAGGAAGCCGAGGAGGCCGCGCTGTTCTATACGTCGATATTCCCCGACTCGCGCATCACACGCATTTCCACGCTGCCCAGCGAATCGCCGAGCGGGCCACCGGAGTCCGTCAAGGTCGTGGAGTTCGCCCTCTTCGGCCAATCCTTCGCGGCGATGAGCGCCGGACGGATGGAGCCGTTCAACCACGCGATATCCCTCGTCGTCGATTGCGACGACCAACCCGAGGTGGACCGTTACTGGAACGCGCTGCTGCAAGGCGGCACGCCCGAGGCATGCGGCTGGCTCAGGGATCGCTACGGCGTGTCCTGGCAGATCGTGCCGAGGGCGCTGTTCACGATGATGGCCGACCCCGATCGCGCGAAGGCGAAGCGCGCAACCGACGCGATGCTGAAGATGGTGAAGCTCGACCTGCCGACGCTGCAGGCGGCCTTCGACGGCAAGTAGCCCGGTGGAAACGCTCGATGACATCGTCTGGCGCACGCTCGCGGGTCCGCATGCACGGTTCGCGACGGGAACCGCCGAGGCGCGCCGCTATGCGACGGGCTTCTCGCGGATCGTCGGCTTCGCGAACCGCGCGGAGCCCGACTTCGCGGCGCTCGCGCCGTTCTGCGAGGACGGCGAGCAGTTCTACTGCGACGGCTGGTCGAAACCATCGCCGCGCGGCTGGCGCATCGAGGTCGAGGACGTCATGCTCAAGATGATCTGGGATGCGCCGATGCCCGCCGACGAGGCGCCCGACGCGATTGTGCTCGGCGCCGATCACGTCGAGCAGGCGCTCGACCTCGTCGCGCGCACGCATCCCGGGCCCTTCGGCCCGCGCACGCTCGAACTCGGCGACTACTTCGGCTGCTTCGACGACGGACGCCTCGTGGCGATGGCCGGCGAGCGGCTGTCGGCGCCGCCGCTGCGCGAGATCTCCGGCGTTTGCACGGATCCCCGCTACCAGGGACGCGGCTACGCACGGCGCCTGATGACGAAGCTGATTCGCCGCGAGATACTACGCGCCGAGACGCCGTGCCTGCACGTGATGCGCGCGAACGAGACCGCGTCGCGGCTCTATCGGCGCATGGGCTTTCGCTTGCACCGGGAATCCGTGGTCCGCGTCATCACGAAGGAGGCAACGTGACGGCATCGAAATCAGACACCCTGTTCGCGGGCTCGATCCCGCAGCTTTACGAGCGCTACCTGGTGCCGCTGATCTTCGAGCCCTACGCCGTCGATCTCGCGGTGCGCGTCGCGTCGCAGTCACCTTCGCGCGTGCTCGAGGTCGCGGCCGGCACCGGCGTGGTGACGCGCCGGCTCGCTGCAACGCTTCCGCGGAGCGCGACGATCGTCGCGACCGACTTGAATCGCGCGATGCTCGATCAGGCAGCAGCCGTCGGCACCGCGCGCTCCGTCGAATGGAAGCAGGCCGACGCAACGAGCCTTCCGTTCGCCGACGCGTCGTTCGACGCCGTCGTCTGCCAGTTCGGCGCGATGTTCTTTCCCGACAAGCCGAAGGCCTTCGCCGAGGCGAAGCGGGTGCTGCGCGACGGCGGCAGTCTGATCTTCAACGTATGGGATCGCATCGAGGACAACGAATTCGCCGACGACATCACGCGCACGCTGGCGACGCTGTTCCCGAGCGACCCGCCGCGCTTTCTCGCGCGCACGCCGCACGGCTACCACGACCCGAGCGCGATCGCGCGCGACGTCGCCGCCGGCGGTTTCACCGCTGCGCCAGGGATCGATGTCGTCACGAAGCGCAGCCGCGCGCCGTCGCCGCGCGAGCCCGCGATCGCGTATTGCCAGGGCACGCCGCTGCGCAGCGAGATCGAGGCGCGCGACGCGTCGCGCCTGGCCGAGGCGACCGACTT
>DATJFI010000064.1:0-18779 GCA_035495715.1 Casimicrobiaceae bacterium | reverse complement strand
CTCGCGTATCCGAATCAACTTCCGGCATCGAGGCGCGACACGACGCGGGCTGCGCCCGTGCGAGCCTGATCCCCGTCACCATTGCCGCGAGCGCGAGCACGCTGGCAGCGACGGTCAGCCCGGCGCGCGCGCCGAGAAGCGTGGCCATCCATCCGCCGCCAATCGCACCCGCGAGTGTCGACGCGTAACCGAGCGTCCGGCTCGCGCCGTCGGCGCGCGCGACCAGCGCTGCGGCGACGGCCGTTTGGCGCAGCGTGCGATCGTGCACCTGGTAGATCGTATGACCGGCGTCGCCGACGATCTGCTGGGGAGCCAGCGGCGCGATCGCGGTCAGCGTCGGCGCGGTGCGCACGCAACCAGCACTTCGACGACGGTCAGCACGCGCAGCATCGGCGTCGCGGCGAGCGCGGCGAGTCCATCGTGCACGTCCGCAACGAAGGCGCGCACTGCCGAGGGCCGGCCGCCGCGCGCCTGCCCGAACGATCGATCAAGGTCCCGAGGAACAGCGCCGCCACGGCGCCGGCTGCGACGTCGGCCATGATGAGGCGCGAGCGGCGAGGCGTCGAGGCTCAGCGTCGCGGGCCAGGGGATCGCCACCCGGCTCAGCATCGCACCGAAGTTCGAAACGGCCTCGGCCGCCAGCACGCGCCGGAATTCGTGCGCGCGCCAACGCCTCACGTGGCCGTACCGAAGCCGCCGCCACCCGGCGTCTCGACGACGAACACGTCGCCGACGTTCATCTCGACCTTGAACGTCGCGCCGTGGTCCTCGCGCGAACCGTCGACGCGCTCGACCCAGTTGCGGCCGGGCGCGCCGGCCTCGCCGCCCGCGACGCCGAATGGCGCGATGCGGCGGTGGTTCGCGAGCATGACGGCGGTCATCGGCTCGAGGAAGCGCACGCGTCGCGTCGCGCCGTCACCGCCGCGATGCGCGCCGCGCCCGCCGCTGCCGCGGCGAATCGAGAACTCCTCGAGCAGCACGGGAAATCGCCATTCGAGAACCTCGGGATCGGTGAGGCGCGAGTTCGTCATGTGCGTCTGCACGACGCTCGCGCCGTCGAAATCGGCGCCTGCACCGGCACCGCCGGCGATCGTCTCGTAATACTGATACTGCCGATTGCCGAACGTGAAGTTGTTCATCGTTCCCTGCGACGCGGCAAGGACGCCGAGCGCGCCGTAGAGCGTATCGGTGATCGTCTGCGACGTTTCGACATTGCCCGCCACGACGGCGGCCGGATAGCGCGGACTCAGCATCGAGCCGTCGGGAATGACGATCGACAGCGGCGTCAGACACCCGGCGTTCATCGGGATGTCGTCGTCGACGAGCGTGCGAAACACGTAGAGCACGGCCGCCTTGCAAACGGCCGACGGCGCGTTGAAGTTCGTCGGCTGCTGCGTGCTGGTGCCGGTGAAGTCGATCGTCGCCGAGCGCGCTTCGCGGTCGACGCCGATCGACACGCGGATGACCGCGCCGCTGTCCATCGGATACTCGAAGCGGCCGTCCGACAGCGCACCGATCACGCGCCGCACGGCCTCCTCGGCGTTGTCCTGCACGTGCTTCATGTACGCCCGCACGACGGGCAGGCCGAAGTGCCCGACCATCCTGCGCAACTCGTCGGCGCCCTTCGCGCACGCGGCGACCTGCGCGCGCAGATCGGCCATGTTCTGCTCGACGTTTCGGACCGGATAGCGGCCGGCGAGCAGGATCGCCCGCATCTCGGCGTCGAGGAAGCGACCGTCGGCGACGAGCTGCACGTTGTCGAGCAGCACGCCCTCCTCGTCGACGTGCGTCGAGTCCGCCGGCATCGAGCCCGGCGTGATGCCGCCGATGTCGGCGTGATGGCCGCGCGAGGCGACGAAGAACTCGGGCCCCTTACCCGCCCTCCGGGCACCCTCTCCCCGCTCGCGGGGAGAGGGCTGGGGTGAGTGGAGATACACCGGCGCGATCACCGTCACGTCGGGCAGATGCGTCCCGCCGTTGTACGGCGCGTTCAGCACGAAGACGTCGCCCGGCCGCATCGTGTCGCCCCGCCGGTCGATGATCGTTTTCACGCTCTCGCCCATCGAGCCGAGATGCACGGGCATGTGCGGCGCGTTGGCGATCAGATTGCCGTCGGCGTCGAACAGCGCGCACGAGAAATCGAGGCGCTCCTTGATGTTGACCGAGTACGACGTGTTCGCGAGGGTGACGCCCATCTGCTCGGCGATCGCCATGAACAGGTTGTTGAAGACCTCGAGCATCACCGGATCGGCGCTCGTGCCGATCGCATGCGCACGCTCGATCGGCACGACGCGCTCGAGGAGCAGGTGATCGCGCTCGGTGAGTGTCGCGCGCCATCCGGGCTCGAGCACCGTCGTCGCGTTCTGCTCGCGAACGATCGCCGGTCCGTCGATCATGTCGCCGGGGCGCAGATCCTCGCGCGCGAACACCGCCGTTTCCCGCCACGCGCCCTGCGTGTAGATGCGGTTGTGCCGGAACGCGGCGAGTCCGCCCGCGCGCGGCGCGAATTGGTGCCGCTCGTCGTCGACGTCGTGTGCGCTTCCGATCGCTTCGACGGCGATCGCCTCGATCACGAGCGCCTTGCCGGGCATCAGGAAACCATATTGCTGCCGATAGCGGCGCTCGAACTCGCGTACCGCGTGGTCCACGTCGTTCGCCATGGGCACGGGCAGCGTCGTGTCGGTGCCTTCGTACTTGAGGTGCAGCGTCCGTTCGCAGCGGATGCGCGCCGGCTCGATGCCCTGCGCTTCGACGTCGCGGCGGCTCGCGTCCACGAGCGCGGCGAATGCGACGTGCGCAGCTTCCAGCGACACGGGAGACAGTCGGGCCTCGACCGCGTGCTGGCGCAGCGCGCGCACGTCGGCGAGACCCATCCCGTATGCCGACAGCACGCCCGCGAGCGGGTGAATGAACACGCGCGTCATGCCGAGCGCGTCTGCGACCCTGCACGCATGCTGGCCGCCCGCGCCGCCGAACGAGCAGAGCGTATACGCGGTGACGTCGTAGCCGCGCTGCACGGAGATGTGCTTGATCGCGTTCGCCATGTTCTCGACGGCGATGTCGAGGAAGCCGTCGGCGATTTGCTCGGGCGCTCGCGCGAGGCCCGGCGCCGCGGCGATTTCCGCGGCGAGCGCTTCGAACTTGCGCCGCACGATGTCGGCATCGAGCGGTGAATCGCCCTGCGGACCGAATACCTTGGGAAAGAGCTCCGGGTCGAGCTTGCCGACCATCACGTTGCAGTCGGTGACCGTCAGCGGGCCGCCACGGCGATAGCTCGCGGGACCGGGATTCGCGCCGGCCGAATTCGGACCGACGCGAAGCCGCGCGCCGTCGAACAGGCAGATCGAGCCGCCGCCCGCCGCGACCGTATGGATGCTCATCATTGGCGCGCGCAGCCGCACGCCGGCGACCTCGGTCACGAATGCCCGCTCGTATTCGCCAGCCCAATGGCTGACGTCGGTCGACGTGCCTCCCATGTCGAAGGCGATGATCCGCTCGAATCCCGCGAGGCGCGCCACTTCGACCGCGCCGACGATGCCGCCGGCGGGTCCCGACAGGATCGCGTCCTTGCCCTGGAAGCGTCGCGCGTCGGTGAGCCCGCCCGAGGATTGCATGAATTGCAGCCGGAAACGCCCGGTGCCGAGGTCACGCTCCACTTCATCCACATAGCGCCGCAGGATCGGGGACAGGTACGCGTCGACGACCGTCGTGTCGCCGCGCGACACGAGCTTCATCAGCGGGCTCACTTCGTGCGATACGGAGACCTGCGCAAATCCGATCGCGCGCGCGCGGTCGGCGATTGCGCGTTCGTGCTGCGGATAGCGGTAGCCGTGCATCAGCACGATCGCAACCGCGCGGATGCCATCCGCGAATGCGCCACGCAGCGCGGGCTCGAGCGCCCGCAGGTCGAGCGGGCGGACGACGTTCCCGTGCGCGCCGACGCGCTCGTCGACCTCGATGACGCGCGCGTAGAGCTGCGCCGGCAGCTCGATGCGCCGCACGAAGAGCTTCGGCCGATGCTGGTAAGCGATGCGCAACGCATCGGCGAACCCGCGCGTGATCACGAGGGCCGTCGGTTCGCCGGTGCGCTCCAGAAGCGCGTTCGTAGCGACGGTCGTGCCCATCTTGACCGCATCGATCGCGTCGGGAGGAATCGGCGCACCCGCCGCGAGGCCGAGCAACTCCCGAATCCCGTGCACCGCCGCGTCGCGATAGCGCTCGGGGTTGTCCGAAAGCAGCTTGTGCGTGACGAGCGTTCCGTCGTCGCGGCGCGCGACGATGTCGGTGAAGGTGCCGCCGCGGTCGATCCAGAATTGCATCGCGTCCGGTATCAGCGATCAGGTATCGGGTATCAGCGGTGTGTCACGGAGGCCGGCCATTATAGGAAGTCCGTTCCCGCTTGTGGCACATGCGCGGCCCTGCTTGTAATATGCTGCGCCGAGCCCGAACCCCTTATTCCTGATACCTGATAGCCGATGAATCGCGTCCTCTCCGCCCTCGCTCTGTCCCTCGCCCTCGCAATGCCGGCGGCCGCCCAAACGAAATGGGACGTGCCGACGGCGTACCCGGCGAACAACTTCCACACTGAGAACCTGCAGCAATTCGCGAACGACGTCGACAAGGCGACGAACGGCAAGCTCAAGCTCCAGCTTCATCCGAACGCGTCGCTCTTCAAGGCGCCGGAAATCAAGCGCGCCGTGCAGGGCAGCCAGGCGCAGGCTGGCGAGATCCTGCTCGTCAACTACGAGAACGAGGATGCGCTCTACGGCCTCGACGGCGTGCCGTTCCTCGCGACGTCGTACAAGGACGCGTACAAGCTCTACAAGGCCGAGCGCAAGGCGCTCGAAGACAAGCTCGGGAAGCAGGGAATGGTGCTGCTTTACACGGTGCCGTGGCCGCCGCAGGGGATCTACACCAATCGCGTGCTGAGGAGCGCCGCGGACATGAAGGGACTGAAGTGGCGCGCCTACAGCCCGGCGACCTCGAAGATCGCGGAGCTCGTCGGCGCGCAGCCCGTCACCGTGCAGGCGGCCGAAGTGTCGCAGGCGCTTGCAACCGGCGTCATCGACTCGTACATGTCGTCGGGCGCGACCGGCTACGACTCGAAGACCTACGAGCACCTGAAGCACTTCTACGACACACAGGCCTGGTTGCCCAAGAACGCAATCATCGTCAATCGCGCCGCGTTCGACGCGCTCGACAAAGCAACGCAGGCCGCCGTCATGAAGGCCGCGGCCGCCGCCGAGACGCGGGGCTGGAAGCTATCCGAGGACAAGACGAACTGGTACCTGGACCAGCTCCGCAAGAACGGCATGACGATCGACAAGCCGGGCGAGCAGCTTACCGCCGACTTGCGCAAGGTCGGTAACGTGATGCTCGCCGACTGGCTGCGCAAGGCGGGCCCGGACGGGAAGAAGATCATCGACGCGTATCGCACGGAACAGTGATGAGCAGCATGCGCATCGATGCGACCTTGGCGTTGCCTTCGCCCTGCGCGCCACCCGCGTGACGCATGCGCGCGGTACTTGACAGGCTGTACGACGCCGCCGCCTACGTGGCGGCGTTTTTTCTCGTCGGCACGCTCGCGATGGTGCTGGTGGGCATCGTCGGGCGGCTCGTCAACTGGTACGTGCCCGGCACCGACGCTTACGCCGGGTACTGCATGGCGGCTAGCGGATTCCTTGCGCTCGCGCATACGCTCAAACGGCGCGAGCACATCCGCGTGTCGCTCGTGCTCGAGCACGTCGGCGTCGAGGCACGCCACCGTCTCGAGCTCGGGTCGCTCGCAGTCGCGGCGGTCCTGGCCGCCGCCTTCGCCTTCTACAGCGTGCGTCTCGCCTTCCAGTCGTGGCAGCTCAACGACATCTCGACCGCGAACGACGCGACGCCACTGTGGATTCCGCAGATCGCGATGGCCGTCGGTACGCTTGTCCTGCTGGTCGCGTTCGTCGACGAGTTCGTGCTCGAGCTCCGCGGTGCGCGCGGCTTGCGCACGCCCGAAGAACTGACGAGGCACGAATAGCGCCGCTCGATGGATGCGCTGATCACCACGCTGCTCGTCGTCGCGCTGTTCGTGCTGCTCGGCAGCGGCGTCTGGATCGGCCTCGCCCTCTCGGGCGTTGCGTGGATCGGCATGACGCTCTTCTCGTCACGGCCGGCAGGCGATGCGATGGCGGTGACGATCTGGGGCACGGCGTCCTCGTGGACGCTGACCGCGTTGCCGCTCTTCGTCTGGATGGGCGAGATCCTGTTTCGCACGCGCCTGTCGGAGGACATGTTCAAGGGCCTCGCGCCGTGGCTCGAGCGCGTGCCCGGGCGGCTCCTGCACACGAACATCATCGGCTGCACGATCTTCGCCGCCGTTTCGGGCTCGTCGGCCGCAACGTGCGCCACCATCGGCAAGATGACGCTGCCCGAGCTCGAGCGGCGCGGCTATCCCGAAGGCATCACGATCGGCTCGCTCGCCGGTGCCGGCACACTCGGCCTGCTGATCCCGCCGTCGATCATCATGATCGTTTACGGCGTGACGGCGAACGTGTCGATCGCGAAGCTTTTCATCGCGGGCGTCATTCCCGGCGTCGTGCTCGCGCTGCTGTTCTCCGGATACATCGGCGCCTGGGCGCTCGTCCATCCGGAACGCATTCCGGCGGCGACCGAGCGCACGACGCTTGCGCAGAAGCTGCATGCGTCGCGTCACCTGATCCCGGTCGTGCTGCTGATCGCGCTCGTGCTCGGGTCGATCTACACCGGCATCGCGACGGCGACCGAGGCCGCCGCCTTCGGCGTCGTCGGCTCGCTGGTTCTCTCCGCCGCACAGGGCTCGCTCGACCGGCGCACGTTTCGCCAGAGCCTGCTCGGCGCGACACGGCTTTATTGCATGATCGCGCTGATTCTCTCCGGTGCGGCGTTCCTGACGCTCGCGATGGGCTACATCGGGCTGCCGCGCGAGCTTGCCGAATGGATCGCGACGCTCGGACTCACGCCATTCGCGCTGATCGTCGCGCTCGCGATCTTCTACATCATCCTCGGCTGCTTCCTCGACGGCATCTCGATGGTCGTGCTGACGATGGGCGTCATCCTGCCCACCGTCGAGAAGGCCGGCATCGACCTCTTGTGGTTCGGCATCTTCATCGTCCTCGTCGTCGAGATGGCGCAGATCACGCCGCCGGTTGGCTTCAACCTGTTCGTGCTGCAGGGGATGACGAACCGGCAGATCACGTGGATTGCGCGGCACTCGCTGCCGATGTTCTTCCTGATGTGTGCCGCCGTGCTCGCGATCTGGTTCTTTCCGTCGCTCGTGACGCTGCTGCCGCAGCACATGAAGCTGTGATGAACGCCGCGCACGTCGCGGCGCACGCCGAGGACGCGCTCATCGATGCGTTCTGCGACCAGCTCTGGCTGCAGGACGGGCTTGCGCCGGCGTCGCTCGCGAGCTACCGGCGCGACCTGGCCGGCTGGCGTTCGTGGCTCGGCGCGCGACGGGCGACGCTGCTTCGCGCGGGGCGCGGCGATATCGAGCAGTGGCTCGCCGACCAGTTCGCCGCGCGCGCGAAGGCGACGTCGGTCGCGAGGCGTCTCTCCGCACTGCGCCGCTTCTACCGCTACCAGCTCACGCAGGGCGCGATCGGCGAGGATCCGACGCTGCGCGTGCGCGCACCGCGCAGGCCGCGTCGGCTGCCGAAGCAACTCTCCGAGGCGCAGGTCGAGGCGCTGCTCGACGCACCGGACACCAAAACGGCGCTCGGCGTGCGCGACCGCGCGATGCTCGAAATGCTCTACGCCACCGGGCTTCGCGTCTCCGAGCTCACGTTGCTCAAGCTGTCGCAGGTCGCCCACGACGGCAGCTTCGTGCGCGTCGTCGGCAAGGGGAGCAAGGAGCGCCTGGTGCCGATCGGCGACGAGGCGGTCGCCTGGGTGATGCGTTACCTGCGCGAGGTGCGGCCGACGCTCGCGGCCATGTCGAAGCGCGACGAGCTCTTCCTGACGAAGCGGCAGGCGCCGCTCACGCGGCAGGCGTTCTGGGCGCTCGTCAAGCGGTATGCCGTGCGCGCAGGCATCGCGAAGACGGCGCTGTCGCCGCACGTGCTGCGGCATGCGTTCGCGACGCACCTCCTGAACCACGGCGCCGATCTTCGCGTCGTGCAGCTCCTGCTTGGTCACGCGGACATCACGACGACGACGATCTACACGCACGTCGCGCGGGAGCGGCTGAAGCAGCTCCACGCGATTCACCACCCTCGCGGTTAGCGCGAACCATGATCGATGCGCCTGACGAAATGCCGTTGATCCCGCAAGGGCCCGAGGGTGCCGCGATCCGCGACGCGTTCCTCGCCGACGAGCGCACGACGATGATGGCGCTCGCGGCGCAGCTCGACGATGACGCGGCGACGACGCATGCGATCACCGCTCGTGCGCGCGGATCGGTCGAGGCGGTCCGCGCGGCGCGGACGGCGCACGGCGGCATCGAGTCGTTCCTTCAGCAATACGATCTCGCGACGCCCGAAGGCGTGCTGCTGATGTGCATCGCCGAGGCGCTGCTGCGCATTCCCGACGCGGCGACCGCCGACGCGCTGATCCGCGACAAGCTGTCGCGTGGCGATTGGGAATGTCACCTCGGCGCGTCGGATTCGCTGCTCGTCAACGCGTCGACGTGGGGACTGATGCTGACCGGCCGGCTGACGCGCATCGACCGCAAGGATGCGCGCGACCCGCGCGCATGGTACGAACGCTTCGTCGCCCGCGCCGGCGAGCCGGTCGTGCGCGTCGCCGTTCGCCAGGCGATGAAGCTGATGGCCGAGCAATTCGTGCTCGGGACCACGATCGAGGTCGCGACGTCGCGAAGCGACGCGCCGTGGCGATACTCGTATGACATGCTCGGCGAAGCGGCGGTCACCGCGGCCGACGCGGCGCGCTACTTCGACGCGTACCGGCACGCGATCGCGACGGTCGGCAGGGCTTCTGCCGAAGGCGCGCCGATCTTCGCGCGACCGTCGGTGTCGGTGAAGCTTTCCGCGCTGCATCCGCGCTACGAATATCCGCAGCGCGAGCGCGTGCTCGCGGAGCTCGTGCCGACGACGATCGCACTGGCGCGCGAGGCACGCGACGCGCAAATCGGCATGACGATCGACGCCGAGGAAGCCGAGCGGCTCGAGCTGTCGCTCGAGCTCTTCGCGCGCGTGCGCCGCGAGCCATCGCTCGCCGGTTGGCACGGTCTCGGACTCGCCGTGCAGGCGTACCAGAAACGTGCGCGCGCCGTCGTCGGCTACGTCGTCGCGCTCGCGCACGCGACCGGCACGCGCATTCCGGTGCGCCTCGTCAAGGGCGCCTACTGGGACACCGAGATCAAGCGCGCGCAGGTTCAGGGCCTCGCCGGCTATCCGGTGTTCACGCGGAAGCCCCACACCGACGTCTGCTATCTCGCCTGCGCGAAGGCGCTTCTCGCCGCACGCGACGCGACCTATCCGATGTTCGCCACGCACAACGCGCACACGATCGCGTGGGTCAGCGAGCATGCCGCGCGCGCGGGCATCGACGAATTCGAGTTCCAGCGCCTCTTCGGCATGGGCGAGCCGCTGTACCGGCACCTGCTCGCCGACGAGAACCGCATCGCGTGCCGCATTTATGCGCCGGTCGGCGGACACCGCGATCTGCTGCCGTACCTCGTGCGCCGCCTGCTCGAGAATGGAGCGAACACGTCGTTCGTCAACCGCATCGGCGACCCCGCGGTCGCGATCGACGACGTCGTCGCCGATCCGCTTGCGCGCGCACGCGGCTGGGACTTCGCGCCGGCACCCAGGATCCCGCTGCCCGTCGACCTGCTTGCGCCCGAACGTCGCAATTCGGAAGGCGTCTCGCTCGCCGATCAGCCCGAGATGCGCGCGCTCGACGAGGCCATCGAGGCGAGCGCTGCGGCGCACTGGACGGCGGCGCCGACGATCGCTGTCGTGCGTGCCGACACGCGTGACGTGCGCTCGCCGACCGATCGCCGCATCGTGTTCGGCGCGGTCGTCGACGCCGTCGACGAGGACGTCGACCGCGCGCTCGACACGCTCGTCCCGGCGCAGCGCGAGTGGGATGCGCGGCCGGCGACCGAGCGCGCGGCGGTCCTCGATCGCGCCGCCGCGCTGATCGAGGCGCAGCGTCCGCTGTTCGTGGCGATGCTCGCACGCGAGGCCGGCAAGACGCGCAGCGCGGCGATCGCCGAAGTGCGCGAAGCTGCCGACTTCTGCCGCTACTATGCGGCACAGGCGCGCAGCCGCTTCGTGGCGCCGCTCGCGTTTGCGTCTCCCACCGGCGAATCGAACACGCTGGCGCTGCGCGGCCGTGGCGTCTTCGCCTGCATTTCGCCGTGGAATTTCCCGCTCGCGATCTTCACCGGGCAGGTCAGCGCGGCGCTCGCCGCCGGCAACGCCGTCGTCGCGAAGCCGGCCGAGCAGACGCCGCTGATCGCGGCGCAGGCCGTGCAGACGCTGCACGAAGCCGGCGTGCCGCGCGAGGTTCTCGCGCTGATGCCCGGACCGGGCGAGACGATCGGCGCGCGGATCGTCGCCGATCCGCGCATCGCGGGCGTCGCGTTTACCGGCTCGACGGCAGCCGCGAGCGCGATCGCGCAATCGCTCGCGTCGCGCACGCCGATCGTGCCGCTGATCGCCGAAACGGGTGGCCAGAACGCGATGATCGTCGACAGCTCGGCGCTCGCCGAACAGGTCGTTGCCGACGTCGTGCAATCGGCGTTCGACAGCGCCGGCCAGCGCTGCTCGGCGCTGCGCGTGCTGTGCCTTCAGGAAGACATCGCGCCGCGCGTGCTCGAACTGCTCGAAGGCGCGATGGATCAGCTCGCGATTGGCGATCCCGGCGCGCTTGCAACCGACGTCGGTCCCGTGATCGACGAGGCTGCGCGCGACGCGCTCGAAGCGCATGTCGCGGTGATGGCGTCGCTCGATCTCGTTCGCCACCGCGTGCGGCTTCCGCAGGCCTGCGTGCATGGAACGTTCGTCGCGCCGACGCTCGTCGTGCTCGACCGGATGGATCGGCTGACGCAGGAAGTGTTCGGACCCGTCGTGCACGTGACAACGTGGCGGGCAAGCGAGCTCGACCAACTGGTCGATGCGATCAACGCGTACGGCTACGGCCTGACGCTCGGCATCCACAGCCGCGTCGATGCGACGGTCGAACGGATTCTCGCGCGAGCGCGCGTCGGCAACGCTTACGTGAACCGCAACATGATCGGCGCCGTCGTCGGCATGCAGCCGTTCGGCGGCGAAGGATTGTCAGGCACCGGACCGAAGGCCGGCGGCCCGAACTACCTGCCGCGCTTCGCGGTCGAGCGGACCGTGTCGATCAATACGGCAGCGGCGGGCGGCAATGCGGTGTTGCTCGGAGAGATGCAGGATTGACGATCATCCCATCGATCCTGAATCATCGTTCCCAGCGTCTTCGCCGCAGCTCCAACTCCAGATTCTCGATCCGCTGCATCAGCCGCAGCAGGATCGCGAGCGCATGCGTATCGTCGAGCGCGAAGTCGTCACGCAGCCGCCGTGCCGTGCGCGCCGTGACGACGCAATGCGCGCTGAAGCGCCACGACGCGCCTTCGCGCTCGCGCGGCTCCAGGGCGCCGCAATCGACGAGCACGGCAAGCTCGTCCTCGGAAAGTCCCGACTGCTCGACGAGCTCGGCGACCGTGATCGTTCCGCTGTCGTCGAGCACGACCGCCGTCGACGATTCGATCTTTACCATGATGTCCGATGATTCATCCTGAACCCGGTCCTAGACCATGTGCGCGCGCGGGTCGAACGCGGTCTGATCGCGAAGCTCGCCGTAGAGCGCGCGCTGGCGCTCGTCGACGACCGTCGGCACGACGATCTGCGCGACCGCATACAGATGTCCGCTCGTGCCGTCGGGACGCGCGAGGCCACGGCCCGAAAGCCGCAGCTTCCGCCCGGCCTGCGTGCCGGGCGGCACCTTGAGCGTCACCCGTCCGGCCGGCGTCGGCACTTCGACGCTCGCGCCGAGCACCGCTTCCCACGGTGCGAGCGGCAGATCCATGTAAAGGTCGAGTCCTTCCGCGCGGTACAGCGGATGCGTCTGCACGTCGATGTCGAGATAGAGATCGCCGTCGCGGCCGCCGTTGATGCCCTTCCCGCCCTTGCCCGGCACGCGCAGCTTCTGGCCGCTGGTGACGCCCTTCGGAATGCGCACGCGGACCTTGCGCGGCACGCGGCGCAAAACGCCGTTGTCGTCGGGCTCCGCGACCGACATGTCGAACTCGACCTCGGTGCCCTTGTAGGCCTGGTCGAACGAGATGCGCACCGCAGCTTCGAAGTCCTGCCCGGGAATCGGCATGTCGGGGCGACGCGGGCCGCCTCGCGCGCGCCCGCCGAGGCCGGCGAAAAGATCCGCGAGATCGATGTCGTCGAACGAGAACGAGCCGCCGCCGCCCGATGGCTGCTCGCCGAACGAGCGCTCCCAGCCGGGTGGCGGCTGGAACTGCTCGCCGGGCGCGTGCCTGCCGAGCTCGTCGTACGCCGCGCGCTTCTCCTTGTCCCGGAGCGTCTCGTACGCCTCGGACACTTCCTTGAATTTCTCCTCGGCGTCGGTCTCCTTCGAGACGTCGGGATGGTATTTGCGCGCGAGCTTGCGGTAGGCCTTCTTGATGTCGTCCTCGCTCGCATTGCGAGCAACGCCGAGCGTCGCGTAATAGTCCTTGTATCTCATCGAGCGCGCGCGAATTCCGCTCTATTCGAGCTTGATCGTGCCGTCGAACGGCACCTGGATGTTGAGCCCCTGCACGACGAGCGTCATGTGCGCGGGAAAGCTCTCGGTACCCTTGATCGCGCCGTCCTCGATCGCCTGCGCGACCGCGCGCTCGATCTCGCGCTGCGAGCCGATGCCGACGACCTTCAGGAATTTGCGGATGCTGAGGTTGAACGTTTCGTCATTCATGGCGCTCTCCATGGTTGGGGCGATGACCGGCCGATTCCAGCAATCACGTACGCATCGCCGCGTCGCGCTCGATCGCGACGCCGATCTCGCGCACGCCGGGCAGCGCGCCGAGCTTCGCGACGCGCAGCTTCACCGACTGCGCGCCGAACTCGTCGAGCACGATCGACGCGACGGCTTCGGCGAAGCGTTCGAGCAGCGCGTGCCGGTGGTCGACTGCGAATGCACGAAGGCGCGCGACGACGGCCGCGTAATCGATCGCATCGGCGAGCTGTCCGGTCTCGAACGGCCGCGCCGACGGCAGACCGATGTCGAGATCGACGCGAATCGTCTGGGGCAGTTCCCGCTCCCACGCGTAGACGCCTACCTTCGTCTCCAGCCGAAGGTCGTGGATGAATATCGTGTTCATCGAGCGTGGCTCCCGAGCGCGCAAGCGGAAATCGACACGGCTGATCCGGACGGCCCGCCGAAAAGGTGCCGGCGGATCTCCGGGCTAGAATCGCGGCCAATCTTACCGAAAGCCCGCAACGCTTCCGTGCTTGCAACGCTCCTGCTGATCGTCGCCGCGTATCTGATCGGTTCCGTGTCGTTCGCCGTCGTCGTGAGCCGGGCGTTCGGATTGCCGGACCCGCACGCGTACGGTTCCGGGAATCCGGGTGCGACGAACGTGCTGCGCACCGGCCACCGGACGGCTGCGCTGCTGACGCTGGTCGGCGACGGCGCAAAGGGCTTCGTCGCGGTGTTTGCCGCGAAGGCGATCGCACCCGTGCTCGGCGCACCCGATTTCGCGATCCCGGCGGTCGCGCTCGCGGCGTTCCTCGGTCACCTCTACCCGGTATTCCACCGGTTCGCCGGCGGCAAGGGCGTTGCAACCGCCGCGGGCATCGTGCTCGCACTGCATTGGCCGCTTGGAATCGTCCTGATCGCCGTCTGGCTCACGATCGCGTTCGGGTTCAAGATCAGCTCGCTGGCAGCCCTCACGACCGCCGTCATCCTGCCGTTCGGGCTTTTCTATGCGAAGGGAGCGGGTCCCGACGCGGCCGTCGGGCTCGTCATCGCGCTGCTCCTTTTCTGGCGGCACCGCACCAACATCCGGCAACTGATCTCCGGCGGCGAGCGCACGATTGGGCACTGAACCTATCCCAAAATGGACTGCGCGGGCCGATAGACGCTGCCGTTTCCCCGCTCGCCCGATTTTGGGATAGGTTTAGGCGCTGGGCTGCGCGGCCTCGACGGTTCTTAATTCCCAACGCGGCTTCACCGAGAAGGCATAGTTGCGCGTCGCGTCGGCGAGGCGCATCGCCGCGGCCATCGCGATCATCGCGCCATTGTCCGTGCAATAGCGAGGCTCGGGAAACCAGACGCGCGCGCCGCGCGCAGCCGTAGCGGCGGCGAGGCGCGTGCGTAACGACCGGTTCGCGCCGACGCCGCCTGCGACGACGAGCGAAGCGAGTCCGGTGACGTCGAGCGCGCGCAGCGATTTCGCGACGAGCACGTCGACGACCGCCGCCTGGAAACCTGCCGCGATATTGGCCTTGAGCGCATCGGGCAGCGACGACGCATTCGCGCCGTCGGCCGCTTCGCGTGCGCGCAGCGCGACCGCCGTCTTCAGTCCCGAGAAGCTCAGGTCGAGGTCGCCCGAGTCGATCATCGGCCGCGGCAGCGCGATGGCGTCGGGATCGCCGCGATCCGCGAGCGCTGCAAGCGCAGGGCCGCCCGGATACCCGAGTCCGAGGAGCTTCGCGGTCTTGTCGAACGCCTCGCCGGCCGCGTCGTCCTGCGTATCGCCCAGCAATCGATAGGCGCCGACGCCGTGCACGGCGAAGAACTGCGTATGCCCGCCGGACACGAGCAACGCGACGAACGGAAAAGACGGCGCTTGATCCGACAGCAGCGGCGACAACAGATGCCCTTCGAGGTGATGCACGCCAAGCACCGGCTTCCCTAGCGCGAAGCCGAGCGCGTTGGCGATGCTGGCGCCGACCAGCAAAGCGCCCGCGAGGCCGGGACCTTGCGTGTACGCGAGCGCGTCGACGTCGTCGCGCATGTCCAGGCCCGCGCGCGCCAGCACGTCACGCACGAGGGGCAACACGCGGCGGATGTGGTCGCGCGAGGCGAGTTCGGGGACGACGCCGCCGTACGCTGCGTGCAGCGCGACCTGCGAGTGCAGCGCGTCGGCGACAAGGCCGTGCTCCGTGTCGTAGAGCGCGACGCCGGTCTCGTCGCAGGAGGTTTCGATGCCGAGCACGCGCATGGGCCGACTATAGCGCCGCTTGCCGGCGACGCGAGGCGGCTGCTATAATTATCGGTTACCGTAACCCCAAGATTTACCAGGAAAGGTATCCATCCGCACATGACCAGCGTTCGCGTTCGCGAGAACGAGCCCTTCGAGGCCGCGCTTCGCCGTTTCAAGCGCACGATCGAAAAGACGGGACTCCTGACCGAGCTTCGGGCCCGCGAGTTCTACGAGAAGCCGACCTCCGAGCGCAAGCGCAAGAAAGCGGCTGCTGTCAAACGGCACTACAAGCGTCTTCGCAGCCAGCAACTCCCGCCGAAGCTTTACTGATTGCGCGCCGCGGCGCGTATTTGACGAAAGACCGAAGGGGCGAACCGATCGCCCCTTTTTGTTCCCGATGCCGCTGAAGGACCGCATCACCGATGACATGAAGGATGCGATGCGCGCGAAGGCGGCGTCGCGCCTGTCGACGATCCGGCTGCTGCTCGCCGCGATCAAGCAGCGCGAGGTCGACGAGCGCAAGACGCTGTCGGATGCCGACGTCGTCGCGGTCATCGACCGGATGGTCAAGCAGCGCAAGGATTCGATCGCGCAGTTCGATGCCGGCAACCGGCCCGACCTCGCAAACGCCGAGCGCGCCGAGATCGTGATCCTCGAAGCCTACCTGCCGCAGCGGATGAGCGACGCGGAGATCGACGCCGCGGTCGAGCGGGCGATCGCCGAGGCGCAGGCAGCCGGCGCTTCGGGGCCGGCGCTGATGGGCAAGGTCATGGCGGCGTTGAAGCCGCAGCTATCCGGACGAGCCGACATGGCGCAGGTGTCGGCGAAGGTGAAAGCGCGCCTCTGATTCCCCGCGACTTCATCGAGACGCTGCTTTCGCGCGTCGACATCGTCGACGTGATCGACCGCCACGTTCCGCTCAAGAAGGCGGGCGCCAACTACCACGCGTGCTGCCCGTTCCACAGCGAAAAGACGCCGTCGTTCACGGTGAGCCCGACCAAGCAGTTCTATCACTGCTTCGGCTGCGGCGCGCACGGTACGGCGATCGGCTTTCTGATGGAGCATTCCGGTCAGTCGTTTCCCGAGGCCGTCGCGACGCTCGCGCGCGATGCGGGACTCGAAGTGCCGCGCGTCGAGCGGCCGGGCGAGCGCGAGGAGCGCAAGGTTTCGCACGACCTGAACGAAGCGCTGCTCGTCGCGGCGAAGTTCTATCGCGCACAACTGAAGGAATCGCCGGCGGCGATCGCTTACCTTAAGCGGCGTGGCCTGACCGGCGTCGTCGCCGCGCATTTCGGCATCGGCTACGCGGCCTCCGGCTGGCAGAACCTGGCGCAGGCGTTTACCGCCTACGACGATCCGACGCTCGACGCGACCGGCCTCGTCATCGCCGGCGACAACGGCAAGCGCTACGACCGCTTCCGCGACCGGATCATGTTCCCCATCCACGACAGCCGCGGGCACGTGATCGGCTTCGGCGGCCGCATTCTCGACAGCGGCGAGCCCAAGTACCTGAACTCGCCCGAGACGGCGGTCTTCTCCAAGGGTCGCGAGCTCTACGGCCTGTACCTCGCACGCAATGCGATTCGCGATGCGGGCCGCGTCGTCGTCGTCGAAGGCTACATGGACGTCGTCGCGCTCGCGCAGCACGGCGTCGGCTACGCGGTGGCGACGCTCGGCACGTCGACAACTGCCGTGCACGCGCAGAAGCTGATGCGGCTTTCCGACAGCGTCGTCTTCTGCTTCGACGGCGATGCCGCCGGACGCAAGGCCGCGTGGCGCGCGCTCGAGAACGTGCTGCCGGCGCTCGTCGACGGCAAGGAGGCGCGGTTCCTGTTCCTGCCCGACGGCGAGGATCCCGACGACTTCGTACGCAAGCGCGGCAAGGAAGCGTTCGAACGGGCGCTCGAAACCGCGACGCCGCTTTCGGAATACCTGCTTGCCGAGCTCGCGGCACGGCATTCGCCGACGACCGCCGAGGGACGGGCCGCGCTCGTGGCGGCCGCCAGGCCGTACGTCGGGCAGATCGAGGCCCCGATCCTCGCGACCCTCGTGCGCCGCCAATTGGCCGAACTCGCCGACCTTCCGGAGGCCCAACTCGGATCGCTGGTGGCGTCGCTGCCGGCGGCGGCTCACGGGGGCCGCAGTACGTCGTCTTCGTCCCGCCGGCGGGCACCGCCCGCCCCGGCGCGGCGGCCGCCGTCGCTGTTGCGCGCGCTCCTGACCGGGCTCGTGCTGGAGCCGGCGCTCGCGCGAAGGCACGACTTGCCGCGCGTGGACGGGGCCGGCGCCGAGGCGGCTGCCTGGAACGCGGTCCTCGACCATTGCCTGCACGAAGCGGGCGACCCGTCGACGGCGAGCATCGTCCAGCACTTCGCCGACACGGCACACGGAGAGTTGATTGCACAGGTGCTCGCGGCGGCGGCCGATCAGGCGATCGGCGCCGACCAGGTGGAAGTCGACGTCCTGGCTGCGGTGGAAAAGCTGCGGCAGGCGGAGGACCAGCGGGTCGTGACGGCCCTGCTGACGCAGCCGTTGTCGACGCTGACCGCCGCCCAGCGGGAGATGCTGGCAAAGGCGGGGCGCAAGGCTTGACGGTCGACGGATGGCCGTGCGTTTTGCGCTTCGCGCGCTATAATTTGAGGTTTTTCGCGCCGCCCCCATTGTCTTTCGGCGGTGCGCAAAACCGGAATGCGGAGACGGCGCACCGGCGGTGCGCCCTGACCCGGGGCGGCGCCGTTACCGAACAAGGATGATCATGGCCAAGAAGCACGTTAAGCCCGCCCGCAAGTCGCGTCCTGCGACCAGGAGCAAGTCGGCGGCGAGGAAACCGGCGGCGAAAAGCGGAAGCAGGAAGCCGGCGACCGCCGCGAGCCGGCGCTCGCCTGCGAAGCGTCCGGCGGCAAAGCCGTCCGGCACGAGGCGCGCGACGGGCAGGACGACGGCGTCGAAGCCGAAGGCGGCGCCGAAATCGAAGCCCTCCGCCAAGGCGGCGAAACCGGCGCCGGCGCCGACCACCAAGCCTGACAAGCTCGACCGGGGAACGACGAGGCTCGACCGTGGGACGACGAGGCTCGACCGGGGGACGAAGCTCGTCGCCGCGACGCCGGTCGCGGCGGCGAAGTCGGTCCCGAACCGCAAGCCGTCGGTCGGCGAGATCGCGGCGAAGATCGCCGGCAAGCGCGCCGAGGACGCGGCGCACCGGAAGGGCAAGAACGGCAAGCACGCCGAGGTCGCGCCGCGCGAGCTGACGCCGGCCGACGTCGAGGCGCGCAAGCGCCGCCTCAAGACGCTGATCGTGCTCGGCAAGGAGCGCGGCTACCTCACGTACGCCGAGATCAACGACCACCTTCCCGACGACATTCTCGACGCCGAGCAGATCGAGGGCATCATCTCGATGATCGGCGACATGGGGATCCAGGTCTACGACGAGGCGCCCGATGCCGAGACGCTGCTGATGTCGGAGTCGACGCCGTCGGTCCCGGCCGAGGACGTCGAGGAGGAAGCCGAAGCCGCCGCGTCGACGCTCGACAGCGAGTTCGGCCGCACGACCGACCCGGTGCGCATGTACATGCGCGAGATGGGATCGGTCGAGCTTCTGACGCGC
>DATJFI010000063.1:0-7659 GCA_035495715.1 Casimicrobiaceae bacterium | reverse complement strand
TGGACCTGAAGGCGCTCGGTTTCGAGGGCGCTGATCCAGCGGTCACCGGGCGCCCGTCGTACCACCCGGCGGTGCTGCTCGAGCTCTACATCTACGGTTATCTGAATCGCGTCCCATCGAGTCGGCGGCTGGAGCGAGAGGCGCAGCGCAACGTCGAGCTGATGTGGCTGACCGGTCGACTGGCGCCCGATTTCAAGACCACTGCCGATTTCCGGCGTGACAACGCCGAAGGGATCGGTAACGTCTGCCGCCGCTTCGTGCAGTTTTCATGATGATGGGTCCCGATCATGCCCGGATCGCCGCCGCAGCGTCAATGATGCGCGGCGTCCGCTCACGACGGCTTGTTGCGGCGACGCCGATGGATGCTCGGCGTGCTCGCGAGCAGCGCCTTCGTATACGGGTGACGGGGGTCGTCGAAGATCGCGTCCTTCGGCCCCTGCTCGACGGCCTCTCCATGGTGCATGACGATCACGTCGTCGGCGATCAGCCGCACCACCTGCAGATTGTGCGCGATGAAGAGGTAGGCGACGCCGAATGCCTGCTGCAGGTCGGCGAGCAGGTTCAGCACCTGCGCCTGCGTCGACACGTCGAGCGCCGAGATCGGCTCGTCGGCGACGACGAGCCGCGGGTTCAGCATCAGCGCGCGCGCGACGGCGATCCGTTGCCGCTGCCCGCCCGAGAACATATGCGGGTAGCGCGACGCGTGCTCCGGACGCAGACCGACGTTCGCGAGCATCGTGAGCGCCGCCTCGCGCCGCTCGGCGCGCGATCCGCGGCGCTGGATCGCGAGCGGCTCCTCGAGCAACGCACCGACGGTGCGCCGCGGATTGAGCGACGCGTACGGGTTCTGGAACACCATCTGCACCTGCGGGCGCAGCGCGCGGCGTTCGGCGGCCGTCGCGCGCGCGACATCGCGACCGTCGATCAGCAGCTCGCCCGACGTCGGCGTCTCGATCATCGTGACTTGCCGCGCAAGCGTCGACTTTCCGCTTCCCGATTCGCCGACGACCGCGAGCGTTCGGCCCGCGTGCAGCGTGAACGAGACGCCGTCGAGCGCGCGGACGACGCCGCGCTTCGCGAAATGTCCACCGGGGAGCCGATAGTGGCGCGTCAGCGCACGCGCTTCGAGCATCGGCGCGCTGCCGGGACGAGCGCTCATCCTGCGCCGAGCGGAAAATGACAGCGCACGCCGACATGCGGCGCGAGTATCCGAAGCGCGGGACGCGAAGCCGCGCAGCGGTCGGCGGCGAATGCGCAGCGCGGCGCAAGCAGGCAGCCCGCCGGACGATCGCGCGCACCCGGCACGACGCCGGGAATCGTGCGCAGACGCGTGCGGCCGGGCTCGTGGTCGGGCAGCGCGTCGAGGAGCGCCTGCGTGTACGGATGGCGGGGCGCATCGAAGATCTCGGGGACGCGTCCCGTTTCCATCACCTGCCCCGCGTACATCACGACCACGCGGTCGGCCGTCTCGGCAACGACCGCGAGATCGTGCGTGATCAGCAGGATCGCCATTGCGCGCTCGGCGCGCAGGCGCGATAGCAGCGCGAGCACCTGCGCCTGCACCGTAACGTCAAGCGCGGTCGTCGGCTCGTCGGCGATCAGCAGGCGCGGCCGGCCCGCGAGCGCGATCGCGATCATGACGCGCTGCGCCATCCCGCCCGACAATTGATGCGGGTACGCGTGCAGGCGCGCTTCGGGCTCGCGGATGTCGACCTCGCGCAACAGCGCGCACGCACGCGCGCGCCGCTTCGTCTTGCTCGCGCGCTCGCCGGCGTCGCCGTGCAGCCTGATCGCCTCGTCGAGCTGGTAGCCGACGGTGTAGCACGGGTCGAGGCTCGCGTGCGGGTCCTGGAAGATCATCGCGATGTCCCGCCCCGCGATCGCGCGGCGCGCGTCGTCGCGCAGATTCATCAGGTCGCACCCGGCAAACTGCATCCGCGCAGCATGCACGCGACCGGGCGCGTCGACGAGGCCCATCAGCGCCAGCGCCGTCACGCTCTTCCCGGAACCCGACTCGCCGACGAGGCCGACGATCTCGCCCGCCTCGATCGCAAGGTCGACACCTTCGACGGCTGGCAATGGGTGTGTGGGCGTGCCGAAATCGACGGCCAAGTCGCGCACGTCGACGAGCGGCGCTGCGCGATCGTTCATGCCATCGAGCGCCGCAGCTTCGGATCGAGCGCGTCGCGCAGCCCGTCGCCGGTCAGATTGAACGCGAGCACGGTGACGAGGATCGCCAGGCCGGGCGACGTAACGACCCACGGCGCGCGCTCGATGAATTCGAGCGCCGAGGCGAGCATCGCGCCCCACTCGGGCGTCGGTGGCTGCGCGCCCAGCCCCAGAAAGCCAAGCGCGGCGGCATCGAGGATCGCGTTGGAGAATCCCAGCGTCGCCTGCACGATCAGCGGTGCCATGCAATTGGGCAGTATCGTCGCGAACATGAGGCGCAAGGCACCCGCGCCCGCGATCCGCGACGACGTCACGTACTCGCGGCCCGCCTCGGCGATCACCGCGGCGCGCGCGAGGCGCACGTAGTGCGGGAGCAGCACGATCGCGATCGCGTACATCGCGTTGATGAGGCCCGGCCCGAGGATTGCGACGACGGCGATGGCGAGCAGGAGGCTCGGCAGCGCGAGCATCACGTCCATCAGCCGCATGATCGCGGTGTCGACGATGCCGCGAAAATAGCCGGCGAGAAGCCCCAGCACGCTGCCGAGGGTCAGCGAAATCGCGACCGAGATCGTGCCGATCAGCAGCGAAAGCCGCGTACCGTAAACGATGCGCGACAGGATGTCGCGCCCGACGGCGTCGGTCCCCAGCGGAAAGCGCAGCGTGCCGCCCGCGTGCCAGAACGGTGGCGCGAGCTCGAAGTCGCGAAACTGCTCGATCGGCGAATGCGGCGCAATCCCGTCGGCCGCGAGCGCGAGCACGACGAGAACGCCGCCGAGCGCGAGGCCGACGACCGCGCCGCGGTTCTGGCTGAACGCACGCCAGAATTCGCGGGCACGCGACGGCGGTACGGCGTCGGTCCCGCTCGGCATCGCGAGCACGGCTGGCGCGACGTCAGGCATGGCGGATGCGGGGATTGACGACGCCGTACAGCAGGTCGACGACGAGATTCACGGCAATGACGATCCCGGCGATCAACAGGATGCCGCCCTGGACGACCGGATAGTCGCGCGACTGCACGCCGTGTATCAGCCAGTTGCCGATCCCGGGCCACGAGAAGATCGTCTCCGTGAGGATCGCCCCCGACAGCAGCAGCCCGACCTGCAGCCCGACCACGGTCACGACGGGGATCAGCGCGTTGCGAAGCGCGTGAACGACGATGACCCGCCAGCGCGGCAATCCCTTCGCACGCGCGGCGCGAACGAAATCGTCGCGCAGCACTTCGAGCATCGCCGAGCGCGTCATCCGCGAGATGACGGCGAGCGGAATCGTGCCGAGCGCAATCGTCGGCAAGACGAGATGCGAAAGCGCCGAGCGGAACGCGCCCATATCGCCTGCAAGCAGCGCGTCGACCAGCATGAGTCCGGTGACGGCCGGGACGTCGTACTGGACTGCGATGCGGCCCGAGACCGGCGTAATGCCGAGCTGCACCGAGAAGAACAGGATCAGCAGCAACGCCCACCAGAAGATCGGCATCGAATAGCCGGTCAGCGAGACACCCATCACCGCGTAGTCGGCTACCGTGTTGCGCTTGACCGCCGCGAGCACGCCGGCGGGCAACCCGACGACCAGCGCGAATGCGAGCGCGAAGAACGCGAGCTCGACGGTCGCGGGAAAGAGCGTCGCGAACTCGCGCGCGACGCTGTCGTGCGTCGTCAGCGATTCGCCGAGGTCGCCGCGCAGCACCTGCCCGATGTAGCGGACGTATTGCAGCGGCAGCGGCTGGTCGAGCCCGAACTGATGCAGCAGGCGCGCGCGTCGCGCCGGATCCATCCCCCGTTCGCCCGAAAGGTTCTCGACCGGATCGCCGGGGATCAGATGGATCAGCGCGAACGCGAGCAGCGTGACGCCGAAGAACGTCGGGATGATCAGCGCAAGGCGGCGCAGGACGAAGCGCAACATCGGATACCCGCCGCGTCGCGTCCGCGCTCGTGCATCACGGCGCCGCCAGATCGACCTTGTCGAAATAGTGGTGCGCCGTCGCGTCCATCTTGTAGCCGCGCACCTCCTTGCGCAATGCGTCGAAGCGCACCGAATGCGCGATTGGAATCCACGGCGCCTCGTCGTGCACGATCACCTGCGCCTGCTCGTAGAGCTTCGCGCGGTCGGCCTGCTTCGGCGTCTGCGCTGCCTTGATGACGAGGTCCTCGAACGCCTTGTTGCACCAGCGCGCGTTGTTGCCGCCGCCCTTGACCGCCTCGCAGCCCAGGAGCGGGACGAAAAAGTTGTCGGGATCGCCGTTGTCGCCGGACCAGCCGAACATCACGACCTGATGCTCGCCACCCTTCGCGCGCTTGCGGTACTCGGCCCATTCGTAGGTGACGAGCTTCGCGCGCACGCCGACCTTAGCCCAGTCGGCCTGGATCAGTTCCGCCATCCGCTTGCCGTCCGGGTTGTACGGCCGCGTCACCGGCAGGTACCAGAGGTCGACGTCGAAGCCGTTCGGATGGCCCGCCTGCGCCAGCAATTCCTTCGCCTTCGCCGGATCGTAGGGATAGTCCTGCACCGCGTCGTTGTAGCCCCACAGGATCGGTGGGATCGGATTCTTGGCAACCTTGCCGTTGCCCTGGTAGACCGCCTTCAGGATCGCTTCCTTGTTCGTCGCGTAGTTGAGCGCCTGGCGCACGCGCTTGTCGTCGAACGGCTTCTTCTCGACGTTGAACGCGATGTAGCCGATGTTGAGGCCTTCCTTCTGCTGGAGCGCGAGAGCGGGATCCTGCTTCATGGCGTCGAGATCCGCGGGTTTCGGGAACGCCATCACCTGGCATTCGCCGGTCTTGAGCTTCGCGTAGCGCGCGGTCGCATCGCGCGTGATTGCGTAGACGAGGTTGTCGATCTTCGGCCGGCCGCCCCAGTACTTGTCGAACGCCTTGTAGCGGATGATGGCGTCCTTCTGATAGCTCACGAACTCGAACGGACCGGTGCCGATCGGATAGACGTCGGCGGCATTCGGCGTGCCCTTCTTCATCATCGTCTCGAAGTATTCCTTCGACAGGATCGACGCGAAGTCCATCGCCATGTCGGCAAGGAACGGCGCCTCGGAACGCTTCAGCACGAAACGCACCGTGTAGTCGTCGACCTTGTCGACACGGTCGACGATGTTCTTCATGCCCATGTCGTCGTAGTACGAGAACGTCTGGCCGGCGGTCATTGTGTGAAACGGATGATGCTCGTCGGCCATCCGGTTCCACGAGAACAGCACGTCGTCGGCGTTGAAGTCGCGCGTCGGCTTGAAGTTCGCGTTGCTGTGGAACTTGACGCCCTTGCGCAGCTTGAACGTGTACGCCTTGCCGTCGGGTGCGACCGTCCACGACTCGGCGAGCGCCCGCACGATGTTCGTCGTGCCGATCTCGAACTCGACAAGACGGTTGAACATCGGCACCGAGACCGCGTCGAACGTCGTTCCCGTCGTGAAGAACTGCGGCTGGAAGCCTTCCGGACTTCCCTCGGAGCAGTAGACGAGTGTCCCCTTCGCCGCCGCCTGCGACGCGGCGAGCGCGGCGACTGCGCAGAACGTCAGCGCCATCGCGCTGCGGCTCTTCGTGAAGCGTTTCATCATGATGACCTCGCTCGCGCGGCACGCGCGCAGTAAAGACAGATGCCGGCCGCAACCGACACGTTCAGACTTTCGACGCTGCCGTGCATCGGAATGGCAATGAGCCGGTCGCACGATTCGCGCGTCAACCTGCGCAACCCCTGACCCTCGGCGCCAAGAACCCACGCGATCGGCCCCGACACGTCCGCGTGGAACAGGCTTTCGCCGCCCTCGTCCGCGCCGAGCAGCCAGACGCCGCGCTCCTTCAATTCGCGCATCGTACGCGCAAGGTTCGTCACCGCAATCACCGGCACCGTCTCGGCGGCGCCGCTCGCCGCCTTCGCGGCCGTCGCGTTGAGGCCGACCGAGCGGTCCTTCGGCACCACGACGGCCCGCGCGCCGAAAGCGTCGGCCGAGCGCAGGCACGCGCCGAGATTGTGCGGATCGGTAACGCCGTCGAGCACGAGGAGTAGCGCCGGCTCGGCAAGGTCGGCCAGCACGTCGTCGAGGGTGACGTGCGGCCGCGCCGCGTCGACGATCGCAACGACCCCCTGGTGCGCGGCGTGACCTGACAGCGCGGACAACCGTGCCGCATCGACCGGATGAACGGCGACATTCGCGGCGCGCGCGCGGGCCGCGAGATCGCGCATGCGGGCATCGTTTCGCGCAGCATCGACGTAAAGCGCCTCGATCGACTGCGCGTGCTGGCGCAACCGCGCGGTGACGGCGTGAAAGCCGAACAGGGATCGCGTGGCGGACAAGCGAAGGCGGCTTTTGTGCGTGGAGATGATGCGGCAGAGCGCCGGCCGCGAATTCTAACGCCGTGCCGCACGGGCGTCGGTTGTGCCAGAATGCGCGGCGCCGCGAAGCCGCCGCCCGGCGGCTTCCATAACAACAACAGCCATACCGTGATCGACGACGACATTCGCCTGTTCCTCGAATCGACGCTGCTCGCCCTCGTGACGCTGCTGCCGATCGTCAACCCGCTCGGCGCGGCGCCGGTCTACCTCGCGAAGACGATCGATCTCACGACGCAGGAACATGCCGACCTCGCGCGCCGGGTCGCCGTCAACTGCTTCCTGCTGCTGCTCGCGTCGCTTCTGATCGGCGCATACGTTCTGCAATTTTTCGGGTTGTCGGTGCCAATCGTGCAGGTTGGCGGCGGTCTCGTCGTCTGCTCGCTCGCGTGGTCACTGCTGCATCAGCCGGACGAGCCGCTCGAGTGGGTGCAGGACGCTGCGAACACGCTGCGCCGCCCGGACTTGCGCACGCGCGCGTTCTATCCGCTGACGATGCCGCTGATCGTGGGTCCCGGGTCGATCTCGGTCGCGATCACGCTCGGCGCCAACCAGTCGCAGGGGCTGCACCCGCTGCTCGTCCAGGCGCTCGCGCATGCGACGGGCGCGTTGCTCGTCGCGATCGCGATCTTCGTCACGCTGCGCTATGCGGAGCCGATCCTTCGCCGCTTCGGCGCGACCGGAACGGCGGTGCTGCTTCGGATGTCCGCCTTCATCCTGCTCTGCATCGGCGTGCAGATCATCTGGAATGGCGTCTCGTCGCTGTGGCGAGGCTTCAACGGGTTTTGACGCGGAGCGCGGTCTCCGGCGACGCAGCACGTTCCGCTATAATGTCGGGCTTCGTGCCGGTGTAGCTCAGTTGGTAGAGCAGCGCATTCGTAATGCGAAGGTCGAGGGTTCGACTCCTTCCACCGGCACCAGATTTCCGCGGTGTATTCCGGTCACATCGGTGACGGTTCATACCTGAGACACAGGCGACAACCGCGAACGCAACGGGTTGTCCGCGGCTGCAGGGTTTTCTGCTCGAAGTGGACGTAGCCGCGCGGTGGATCGCCCCATGTCGTCCTATCGCCAATTGCACTACACGCTGCGCCAGCTCGGCTACTTCGTCGTCACGGCCGAGGTGCTGTCGTTCACGGCAGCGTCGAAGGTGCTGCA
>DATJFI010000062.1:0-24825 GCA_035495715.1 Casimicrobiaceae bacterium | reverse complement strand
CTGCATCTCGAACGCGCCGGCGACGCGTGGAGCGCTCCCTGCAGCGCCGGGCAGCAGCCGATCGTAGAAGCCTCCGCCGTAGCCCAGCCGGCCGCCGCGCGCGTCGAACGCGACGCCCGGCACGAGGACCCAGTCGACGCTTGCGAGCGCGATCTCCGGGCACGTCGCGCGTGGTTCGGGAATGCCGCGATAACCGGTCTCGACGTCGCGCGCGAGATCCTCGATCCGGTAGGCGCGCAGCATCCGCGCCGGCGCATCGACGCGTGGGGCGGCGACGATCTTGCCGGCCGCAAGCGCACGCTCGACGATGAGCATCGCGTTCCATTCGCTACGAAACGGCAGCGTGAGCAGCACGGTGCGCGCGTGGACGAAGGCATCGGTGGCGCCGATCCGCGCCGCGATCGCCGCCGACGCTTCCGCGCGCCATGCCGGATCGAGCGCGTCGCGCGCGGCCAATATCGTGTCGCGAAGCGACCGCTTGCGCTCCCGCGGATTCACGGCCGGCCGACGATCGTCTCGACGGTGGCCGCGATCGCGAGGAGCTCCGAGTCGCCGCCCGCGCGGCCGAGGAGTTGCAGGCCGACGGGCAGCGGTGTCGCCACGAGATGACCAACCGGAAGCGAAAGGCCGCAGAAGCCGAACAGGTTGCCGGGCCGCGTGAAGCGCAGCGCGTCGCGGCTCCATGCAGCGGCCTTGTCCGGTGCGAGCATCGCGTCGACCGGCGGTGCGATCCGCGGACAGGTCGGCGTGAGCAACGCGTCGACGCCGGCGATCGCCGCCTGCGCACGCTTCGCAACGTCCTTGAAGCGATGCGAAAGCGCGAGAAACGCATGCGCCTCGAGCGCGAGGCCCGGCGTGATGCGCGCCGCCGCCACCGGGTCCATCCGATCGAGATTCGCACGCACGCGCTCGGGGCCGAGATAGGCAACCAATTCGGCCGCGAGATAGGCTCCGAACGCGGCATCGAGATCCGTGAGCGGCGGGAGCGTGACCGGGACGATCCGCGCGCCGGCCTTGCGCAGCGCGTTTTCGGCCGCGTCGATCGCGCGCGCAACGTCGGCGTCGAGATCGTCGAAGAAGTGCGCGTCGGGCCGCCCGAGGACGCGTGTGTCGAGGGGACGCGCGCGCACCGGCCTCTCGCCCGACAACACCTGCCAGACGAGCGCGAGGTCGGCGACGCGGTGCGCGAACCAGCCGGGGCTGTCGAACGTCGGCGAGAGCGGAAAGACGCCATCGAGGCCAAGGCGCCCCGCGGTCGGCTTGAATCCGGCGACGCCGCAGAGCGCCGCGGGTTGCCGCACCGAACCACCGGTATCGCTTCCGAATGCAATCGCGCAAAGCCCGGCGGCTTGCGCGACCGCCGATCCGGACGACGATCCGCCGGGCATCCGGTGCACGGCCCGATCTGCCGGATTGCGCGGCGTCGGATGCGACGGATTGAACGTGCCGAACGCGAACTCGGTCGTCCGCGTCTTGCCGAGAACGATCGCGCCGCCGCGCACGAGCGCGCGCACGATCGAGCCCTGCGCAGGCGTGCATTCGCGAATGTCGACGCGCGAGCCGGCGGTCAGCGGCATGCCGTCGACCGCGTAGAGATCCTTGAGCGCGATCGGCACGCCCATCAACGGGCCGAGGTCGACCCCGGTTGCGACGAGCGCGTCGATCGCAGCCGCCGTCGCGCGCGCCCGGTCGGCATCGACGTACGTGAACGCGTCGAGCGTGTCGTTCGCCTGCCCGATCGTCGCGAGCAGTCGTTCAACGGTTGCCGTCGCACCGATCGTCCCGCGACGCAGCCCGTCGCCGTATTCGGCGAGCGACAGCGAAGCGACCTCGGTGGCCGATGCGTGTGCTGCGTTGCGTGCGCGAGCGTTCGGTAGGTCCACGCGGGCAATCTCCTGGTTGGCGCGAGCGGACCTCGCGTCAACACCTATAATGCGGCATACCCCGACGCGCGGCCGTCCGCGCCTTTCTTCCCTCGCCATGAATCACGCTCACCACGTCTACCGTAAACGGCGCGAAGCGGTGCTGAAGTCGATGCGCGAGCGCAGCGGCGGCGGCGTCGCGCTCGTGCCGACCGCGGCGGAAGTGCCGCGCAATCGCGATTCGCTGTTTCCGTTCCGCCACGACAGCTACTTCTATTATCTGTCGGGCTTTCCCGAGCCGGAGGCGGTGATCGCGCTGATCGCCGGCGACGAAGGCGACCGGCACGTGCTGTTCTGCCGCGAGCGCAACGAGGAGCGCGAGATCTGGGACGGCTTCCGCTACGGTCCCGACGCGGCGCGCGAGATCTTCGGCTTCGACGAGGCGCATCCGATCGCGGCGCTCGACGAGAAGCTGCCGGAGATCGCGTCGGACCGGCCGGCGCTCTTCACGCCGCTCGGTCTTTTCGAGCCGTGGGACCGGAAGCTGACCGAAGTGCTGAACGAGGTCCGCGCGCGCGTGCGCACCGGCGTGTCGGCGCCCGAGGAGATCGTCGACGTTCGCACGACGCTCGACGCGATGCGCCTCGTCAAGGACGAGCACGAGCTCGACCTGATGCGGCGCGCGTGCGCGATCTCGAGCGCCGCGCACAGACGGGCGATGCGCGCCGCGCGGCCGGGCATGTTCGAGTACCAGGTCGAGGCGGAGCTGATGCACGAGTTCCTTCGCGAAGGCGCGCAGGCGGTCGCGTACAGCTCGATCGTGGCGTCGGGTCCCAACGCGTGCGTGCTGCACTATCGCGAGAACAACCGGCAGATGAACGACGGCGACCTGCTGCTGATCGACGCCGGCTGCGAGTACCAGGGTTACGCGTCCGATATCACGCGCACGTTTCCGGTGAACGGCCAATTCAGCGGCGCGCAGAAGGCGATCTACGAGATCGTGCTCGCGTCGCAGCTCGCGTGCATCGACGCCGTGCGGCCCGGCGTGCCGTTCCACGATTACCACAAGGTCGCCGAGCGCGTGCTCGCGCAGGGCTTCATCGATCTCGGCCTGCTGTCGGGCTCGCTCGACGAGGTGCTCGAAAGCGGGCGCTACCGGCAGTTCTACATGCATCGTGCCGGTCACTGGCTTGGCATGGACGTGCACGACGCCGGGCTCTACCAGGTGCACGGCGAGTCGATGAAGCTCGCGCCCGGCATGGTGCTGACCGTCGAGCCGGGCGCATACATCCGGCCTGCCGACAACGTGCCCGAACGCTTCTGGAACATCGGCGTGCGCATCGAGGACGACGTCCTCGTCACCGCCGACGGCGTCGAGAACCTCACCGCGAGCACGCCGAAAACCGTCGCCGACGTCGAAGCCGCCGTCGGGAAGTGAGCGCCGCCGAGCCGCCGCAACGGACGTCCACGCGAGCGGTGGCGAAGCCAAGGCTCGAAGAGCGCGTCCGCGAGCGTGGACGCGAGGCCGACACTTGCTGCGGCGAATGACGAGCAAGAACAAGGAGGCCGAGGCGAATCACGCCTCCCCGGGGGGCAGCGCAGCGCGTGAGCTCGACGGGCCGCCCCGAGAGCGAACAATCGAGTGCGAAGCACGAGCATCGTTCGACCGGCCGCAAGCGTGGGGGGATCTTAGGATCCACGACGTCGCCATCGCCGGCGCCGGTCCGGTCGGTGCGACGCTCGCGCTCGCGCTCGCCGACGCGAGGCTCGACGTCGTTGTCGCCGATGCCCGCGCCGCCGGCGAGACGCGCGTCGCCGACCGTACGCTCGCGCTGTCGCACGGCGCGCGGTTGATCTTCGAGCGCTTGCACGTCTGGACGCCGCTCGCGTCGATGAGCGGCGCCGTCACGCCGATAACGGCGATCGATGTCTCGCAGGCCGGCGGCTTCGGCGCCGTGCAACTGAGCGCGGCCGAGCAGCGCGTGCCCGCGCTCGGCTACGTCGTCTCGTATCGCGCGCTTGCGCAAGTGCTCGACAGCGCGCTGGCGCGTGCCGGCGTCGACGTCCGCTACGGCGCGCCGGTGCAGACCATCGAGCCGGGGCTCGATGACGCCGCGCTTCGATTCGCGGACGGCTCGAGCACGCAGCGCGATTCGATCCTTCGCGCGCGACTGGCGGTCGTCGCCGACGGCACGGCGTCATCGGTGCCCGGCGTGAGGCGGCGGCGCCACGACTACGACCAGGTCGCCGTCGTGGCGACGATCGCGCTCGCGCGTCCGCATCGCGGCGTCGCCTTCGAGCGGTTCACGCGCGCAGGCCCGATCGCGCTGCTGCCGAGGGGCGGCGACTACGCGCTGATCTGGACGCGCTCGCCGGCCGACATACCGGCGCTGCTTGGCTTGCGCGACGAGGCGTTTCTGGCCGCGCTGTCGGCGCACTTCGGCGGCCGCTTTCGCGGCTTTGCCGGTGTCAGCGAGCGCCGCGCGTTTCCGCTCGCGCTCGAGGTCGCGGAGACGATCACCGCCGCAAGGACGGCCGTGATCGGGAATGCCGCGCAGGCGCTGCATCCGATCGCGGGACAGGGCTTCAATCTCGGCCTTCGCGACGCATTCGAGCTCGCGCAGGCGATCCTCGATTCGCCGCGCGACGCGATCGGCTCGAAGGCGATGCTCGCACGCTATCGCGCGGGCCGCGAACGCGATCGCCGCGCCGGCATCGCATTCACGCACGGTCTTGTGCGATTGTTCGGCAACGACGCGCCGTGGCTGCGGGTGCCCCGCGGTGTCGGCATGATGCTGCTCGATGCAATGCCGTTCGCGAAGCGCGCGTTCGCGCGCACGATGCTCTACGGCATGCATTGAATCGCGAATCGACGCGCGCCGCGGATATTGCCGACGATGCGCGCGGAAGCGCCAGCCTCGCGGCTGTCGACGCAGCGAGGCGAATGGGTATAATTCCACCCCTTCCGCAAAACTCCCAATCCATCGTGCGCATCGGTGGCTACGCATTGCCGAACAATCTTGCCGTCGCGCCGATGGCCGGTGTCACCGATCGTCCGTTCCGGATGCTGTGCAAGCGCATGGGCGCGGGTTACGCGGTGTCGGAAATGGTCGCGTCGAATCCGAAGCTGTTCGACACCGGGAAATCGCGACGACGCATCGACCACGCCGGCGAAGCGGCGCCGATCGCCGTGCAGATCGCCGGCGCCGATCCCGCGATGATGGCGGATGCCGCGCGTTACAACGTCGACCGCGGCGCCGAGATCATCGACATCAACATGGGCTGTCCGGCGAAGAAGGTTTGCAACGCGGCCGCCGGCTCGGCGCTGCTCGCCGACGAGGCGCTCGTCGCGCGCATCCTTGACGCAGTCGTTCAATCTGTGCCGGTCCCCGTCACGCTCAAGATTCGTACCGGCCCGGCTCCGCATTCGCGCAACGCCGTGACGATCGCGCGCATCGCCGAGCGCGCCGGCATCGCCGCGCTCGCCGTGCATGGGCGCACGCGCGCGTGTCTCTTCGTGGGTCCGGTGGAATTCGCAACGGTGCGCGCGGTGAAGCGCGCCGTGCGCATTCCGGTTTTCGCGAACGGCGACATCGCGACGCCGCAACGGGCACGCGACGTGCTGTCATGCACCGCCGTGGATGGACTGATGATCGGCCGCGCTGCGCAGGGGCGGCCCTGGATTTTTCGCGAGATCGTGCATTACCTGGAAACGGGGCGGCTGCTGCCGCCACCGTCGGTCGCCGAAGCGCGTGCCGTCATCCTGGAGCACCTCGACGATCACTACGCGTTCTACGGCGAGGAGCTCGGCGTGCGCGTCGCGCGCAAGCACCTGCACTGGTACAGCGCGTCGCTTCCGGGCGCCTCCGCGCTCCGCGAGCAGGTCAACCGCGCGGAGTCGGTGTGTGCGCAGCGCCGCTCGGTGGACCAGTTCTTCGCGCGCCTCGCCGACGCGTCCGAGCGCCTGCCGTATGCCGCGAACGATGCGCGGCACGAGCGGCCGGCGTCCATTCGCGCTGCGCGTGGCGTTGCGCTCGAAGCGGAGGCGCTGGCGGCGTGAAGAGATCCGTGCGGCTCAACGGCAGCAACGAGATCGGTCGCAGCGTCGAGCACTCGCTCGACGAGTACTTCCGGCGACTCGACGGCGAGCCGCCGCACGGCATCTACGACATGGTCATCGCGCACGTCGAGCGCGCGCTGCTCGCGTCGATGCTCGAGCGGTCGAATGGCAACCAGACGCAGGCGGCCGAGATGCTGGGCCTCAATCGGAACACGCTGCGCGCCAAGCTCGCGAAGTACAAGCTCATCTAGCTTCTTCAGGCATCCTGATGGCGGGGACTGTGACGCAGGCATTGCTGTCGGTCTCCGACAAGACCGGCATCGTCGACTTCGCGCGCGCGCTGGCTGCGCGCGGCGTCGCGCTGCTGTCGACCGGCGGCACGGCGCGCCTGCTGTCAAAGAGCGGCGTCGAAGTGACGGCGGTCGAGCGTTACACGGGCTTTCCGGAGATGCTCGATGGCCGCGTGAAGACGCTGCATCCGAAGATCCACGGCGGCATCCTCGCGCGCCGCGACGTCGCGGAGCATCGCGATGCGCTCGCTTCCCACGCGATCCCGACGATCGACCTCGTCGTCGTCAACCTTTATCCGTTCCGGGAAACGGTGGCGCAACCGGATTGCACACTCGGCCGGGCGATCGAGAACATCGACATCGGCGGTCCGGCGATGGTGCGCTCGGCGGCGAAAAACTGGGCCGATGTCGGCGTCGTCGTCGACCCGCGCGATTACGGCGCCGTGCTTGCGGACCTCGACGCGAACGGCGGCAGCCTTTCGCAGGCATTGCGGTTCCGGCTGATGCAGCAGGCGTTCGCGCATACGGCTTGCTACGACGGCGCGATCGCGAACTGGCTGACGGCGCGCGACGCCGGCGGTCACGTCGTCGGCTTCCCGCAGTCGTTTCACGTGTCGGGCGACAAGCGTCAGGACATGCGCTACGGCGAGAATCCGCACCAGCGCGCGGCGCTTTATCGCGAGCCGAACGCGGCGGCGTCGGCGATCGCGTCGTATCGCCAGCTTCAAGGCAAGGAGCTCTCGTTCAACAACGTCGCGGACGCAGATGCCGCGTGGCGCTGCGCGGCGTCGTTCGCCGCGCCGACGTGCGTGATCGTCAAGCACGCGAATCCGTGCGGCGTCGCGAGCGCCGATGCGCCGCTCGCGGCGTACCGTGCGGCGTTCGCGACCGACCCCGTGTCCGCGTTCGGCGGCATCATCGCATTCAACCGGCCCGTCGACGCGGCGACGCTCGAGGCCGTCGCCGAGCAGTTCGTCGAGGTGCTGGTCGCTCCCGGCTACGCCGACGATGCGCTGCCGGTCATTGCACGGAGGAAGAACGTGCGCGTCCTGGAATTGCCGCTGCCCGACGACGCGCGCGGCGACGAATGGGACCTGAAGCGTGTCGGCGGCGGCTTTCTCGTGCAGACCACGGACGAGCGGCCGATCGACGCGAGCGATCTGCGCGTCGTGACGCGTACCGCGCCTACGCCGGCGCAGGTCGCCGATCTGCTGTTCGCGTGGCGCGTCGCGCGCTTCGTCAAGTCGAACGCGATCGTCCATGCGCGTGACCTGCGGACGCTCGGCATCGGCGCCGGCCAGATGAGCCGCGTCGATTCGACGCGCATCGCGGCGATCAAGGCGGCCGATGCGGGGCTGTCGCTCGCGGCGTCGGTTGCGGCGTCCGACGCGTTCTTTCCGTTTCGCGACGGTCTCGACGTCGTGGCCGACAACGGCGCGGTCGCGGTGATCCAGCCCGGCGGCAGCGTGCGCGACGACGAGGTGATCGCGGCGGCGAACGAGCGCAACGTCGCGATGGTGTTCACCGGCATCCGGCATTTCCGTCATTGACGCACGTGGACGCGCTCCTCACGTGAACGTTCTCGTCGTCGGCAACGGCGGCCGCGAGCATGCGCTCGCGTGGAAGGTTGCGCAGTCGCCGCGCGTGTCGAAAGTGTTCGTCGCGTCCGGCAACGCAGGCACCGGCGCCGATCCCGACCTCGCGAACGTGCCGATCGACGACATCGCGGCGCTCGTCGACTTCGCGAAGCGCGAAGCGGTCGCGCTGACGATCGTCGGACCCGAGGCGCCGCTCGCGGCCGGTATCGTCGACGCGTTTCGCACCGCCGGCCTGCGCATCTTCGGGCCGACGCGCGCCGCCGCTCAACTCGAAAGCTCGAAGGCCTTCGCCAAGGCGTTCATGGCGCGGCACCGGATACCGACGGCCGACTCCCGGACGTTCGCGGACGCCGCCGACGCGCACGCGTACGTCGACGCGCATGGAGCGCCGATCGTCGTCAAGGCGGACGGCCTCGCCGCAGGTAAGGGCGTCGTCGTCGCGACGGACGCGGACGAGGCGCATCGCGCGATCGACGCGATGCTTACAGGCGGCGCGCTCGGCGCCGCGGGCGCACGCGTCGTCATCGAGGATTTCCTCGACGGCGAGGAAGCGAGCTTCATCGTGATGTCCGACGGCGTGCACGTGCTGCCGCTCGCATCGAGCCAGGATCACAAGCGGCTTCTCGATGGCGATGGCGGCCCGAATACCGGCGGCATGGGCGCGTACTCGCCGGCGCCGGTCGTGACGCCGACGATCCACGCGCGGATCATGCGCGACCTCGTCGTGCCGACGATCAACGGCATGGTCGCCGAAGGCATCGCGTATACCGGCTTTCTCTACGCCGGCGTGATGATCGACCGCGCCGGCGTGCCGCGCGTGCTCGAATTCAACTGCCGGCTGGGCGACCCGGAGACGCAGCCGATCCTGGTGCGCCTGCGCTCGGACCTGGTCGCGCTGATCGAGCACGCGGTGAACGGCACGCTCGATCGCGTCGAAGCCGAGTGGGATCGGCGCTCCGCGCTCACCGTCGTGCTCGCCGCCGCCGGCTATCCGCAGGCACCGCGGCGTGGCGACGTGATCGACGGGCTGGATCGCGTCGGGCGCGAGACGCATCCGGACGTCGTCGTCTTTCACGCGGGAACCGTCGCCGGCGACAGCAGCGTGAAGGTCGGTGGCGGCCGCGTCCTCGGCGTCACCGCGCTCGGCGATTCGCTGCGCCAGGCGCAACGCGCCGCGTATGCGGCGGTTGCAGCGATCCACTTCGACGGCATGCAATACCGGCGCGACATCGGTCATCGCGCGCTCGCGCGCCGCAACGGCGGCTGACGATCGCTCGCCATGGCGGAGCGGCCGAACGCAATCGTCCCAGCGGCGACCGACGATCGACCCGACGTCGCCGCCGTGCGCGACTACATGCGCGCGCTGCAGGTGACAATCGTGCAGCGTCTCGTCGATCACGGCGAGCGCGCGTTCCGCCGCGACGAATGGCAGCGGCCCGAAGGGGGCGGCGGCGTGTCGATGTCGCTCGAGGAGGGCGAGATCTTCGAGCGCGCGGGCGTCCTCTTCTCGGACGTTTCCGGCGGTGCGTTGCCCGCATCGGCGACGGCGCATCGACCGGGACTCGCCGGACGCGCGTGGCAGGCGATCGGCGTGTCGCTCGTGCTGCATCCGCGCAATCCCTATGCGCCGACCGTTCATCTCAACGTTCGCCATTTCTGCGCGGCGCAGCAGCCGGACGACGCGCCGGTCTGGTGGTTCGGCGGCGGCATGGACCTGACGCCCATCTACGGCTTCGTCGACGACGCCCGGCATTTCCACGCGGCATGCCGCGACGCGCTCGCGCCGCACGGCGAGGACCTCTATCCGCGATTCAAGCAAGCATGTGACAGGTACTTCTTCCTGCGCCATCGCAACGAGGCGCGCGGCATCGGCGGCATCTTCTACGACGATTTCCAGGAAGGCGGATTCGCGCATGCGTTCGCGATGACGAAGAGCGTCGGCGATGCTTTTCTCGGCGCGTACCTGCCCATACTCGAGCGGCGCCGGGCGATGCCATTCGGCGAGCGCGAGCGCGACTTCCAGGCGTATCGCCGCAGCCGCTACGTCGAGTTCAACCTGGTCTGGGACCGCGGCACGCTGTTCGGCTTGCAATCGAACGGCCGCACCGAGGCGATCCTGCTGTCGATGCCGCCGCTCGCACGCTGGCGCTACGACTGGGCGCCGGCGCCGGGTACGCCGGAGGCCGCGCTCTACACCGACTTCCTGCCGCCGCGCGACTGGCTGCGATGACGTCGGCGATCGACGATCCAAGGGCCGCGCCGCTGCGCGAAGACGACCCGCTCGCCGAGCGTCGCATCGATGGCGAGCAGGTGTATCGCGGCGCGCTGCTCGACGTGCGACGCGACCGTGTGTCGACACCCGACGGTGGCGAGGCCGTCCGCGAATACGTCGTACATCCTGGCGCCGTTCTCGTCGTTCCGGTGCACGACGATGGACGGATGATCGTCGAGCGACAGTTCCGCTATCCGCACAATCGCCGCTTCCTCGAGTTTCCGGCCGGCAAGCTCGATCCTGGCGAGTCGCCGCTCGAAACCGGCGTGCGGGAACTCGCCGAGGAAGCCGGCTACCGGGCGCAGGTCTGGATCAAGCTCGGGATCGTTCATCCGGTGATCGCGTATTCGACCGAGGCGATCCATCTCTACGAAGCGCGCGGCCTCACGCACGTCGGCGCCAGTCTCGACGCGGGCGAGTTTCTCGAGATCGCCGAGTGCAGCGAAGCGGCGCTCTACGCGGCGGTCGACGAAGAGCGGCTGACCGACGCGAAGAGCGTCGCGGCGCTCGCGCTTCACACGCGCTGGAATGCGGCCGCGTCACGCAGCGTGCACCTGCGCATCAGCGGTCGCGTGCAGGGCGTCGGTTACCGCGACTTTGCGATGCGCGAAGCGTCCGCGGCGGCGCTCGTCGGATGGGTGCGAAACCGGATGGACGGCAGCGTCGAGGCGCACGTCCAGGGCGCACGCGCGAGTTGCGACCGCTTCGTCGAGGCCTGCCGCAGCGGTCCGCGCGCGGCGCAGGTCGAGCGCATCGAGATCACGCGCGCCGGAGCCGACCCCGCGCTTCGCGAATTCGGTCTCGCGACGACGCGCTGAGAACGAATGCCGCCGCGCGCGGCGTGCGGCGTCAGTGGGCGGTCTCTTCCGCCTCGGCCTTCGGCCGCCGCGGGTGGCCGGCGAGCGCGTGCATGCCGCCTGCCAGGAACGCGATCAGCTCCTCGGCGCTTGGAACGAACTGCGGCGAATGGCCTCCGGCCTTGCAGCGCGCGAGCGCGTCGTGCTCGAGCAGCAGCCGGCAGTTGCGGAAGCCGGCCGCGAGTGATCCGTCGTCGACGTTCGGCAGCGCATGACGGAGCGCATTCAGGCATTCGCGATAGACACTGCCGAAATGCCGCATCATGATGGCATCCGACGCGTCGTGCCCGGCGAGGCGCGCGACGAGACAGAGGTAGTTGCGCCACGGCGACGTCGTTTCGTCGAGCGAGACGAATGGCCGTCCGTACGCCCAAAGCACCTCCTCGACGCTCCAGTCACCGCGAGCGCGAAGCGCGGCGAGCGCGTCGTGCTGCATCGTGAGCAAGTGCGCCGCGCGACGCGCGAGCGCTTCCTCGATCAACTGCTCCTTGCTGCCGAAGTGGTAGTTCAGCAGCGCCACGTGCGCTTCGGCGCGCGAGGCGATCGTGCGGTGCGTGAGCGGCTTGAAACCGTGATCGGCGATCAGCGCCTCGACGGCGTCGAGCAGGCGGCCGCGGGTGTCGTCACCGCGACGGCGCTCCGTGCGGGCCGGCGGTTCGATTCCAACGGAACTTGCTGCGTGATCCAGCGACATGGCGCGATCCCCGCACGTTGACTTGACGGATTCGCGACAATCGTAGCGTCGGCCCGGGGTGCGTTTCAGGCGGACGGACAACCAGATTCATGTAGGACGGCGCCGACACTTTCCCGCCGGCGCGGATCAGGCGACGCCGAAGACGTCCTTCCACGCGGCGTACGAGGCGGCTGCGGACCAGGGGAGTGCCAGCAGCAGGCCGATGCCACTCGTCGCGAGGCCGAGCATCAGCAGCAGGAACGAGAGCAGTCCGTAGACGAGAAGCGGGCGGGCATTCCGCGCGAACGCCGCGCCGCTTTGCGCGAACGCGTCGCGGAAGCGCTCACCGTCGAACAGCGCGGCGAACGGCACGAACGTGAGCGGCAGCGAGGCGACGATGCCGGCCGCGTAGGTGACGACGAGCGTGACGCCGGAGATCGAGTCGGCATTGCTCGCGGGCGTCAGCATGTTGTAGCCGCCGACCAGGTTGGCAACGAGCGCCTCGACGATAAAGACGACGAGCGCAGCGACGACGACGGCCGCCTGCGCGCGCGCCGGCGCCGCCGCGACCGCGACGAGATGGCGCAAGAGCGGCCGGTCGCCGCGGTCGGCGGCGAGGCTCGCGTAGAGCAGCCCGCACTCGATCAGCGGCAGGATGAGCTGTGCGAGCACGATGCCGACGATCGGCAACAGCGTCAACCCGAAGTTCGCGACGAGCACGACGAGCGCGATGAGGCTGAACCTCGCCGGTCCGCGCTTCCACAACCGCATCGCGTCGCGATACCAGTTGAATGCGTGTTGCGCCGACACGGTGCGGATCGCGCGCCGCGGTGCGCGCAAGCCCGCGGGATCGGGGTTCACGTTGCCGGGAGTTGCGTCGGTTGCCGAAGAAGCGGTTCGGAAAGCTTCAGGCCGCCTCGCCGAGGTACGCGGCGCGCACCTTCGGGTCGTCGAGCAGATCGGCGGCCTTGCCTGCGAGTGTAACCTCGCCGGACTCCATCACGTACCCGCGGTCGCTCACGTCGAGTGCGAGCTTCGCGTTCTGCTCGACGAGCAGGATCGTGACACCTTCCTGCGCAACCGCCAGGATCGTCTCGAACACCTTCTGCACCATCAGCGGCGCGAGTCCCATCGACGGCTCGTCGAGCAGCAGAAGGCGGGGCCGCGACATCATCGCGCGTCCGATCGCGAGCATCTGCTGCTCGCCGCCGGACATCGTGCCCGCCGTTTGGCGTCGCCGCTCCTTGAGTCGCGGGAAGAGAACGTACACGCGCTCGACGTCATGACGAATGCCGGCGCGGTCGTTGCGCGCATAAGCGCCCATCGCGAGGTTCTCGTCGACGGTCAGCGCGCCGAACATGCCGCGGCCCTCCGGGACCATCGCGAGGCCCTGGCGCACGAGCCGAAACGCGTTGCGTCCCGTCACGTCGTCGCCGTCGAACATCACGCGGCCGTGCTCGAGCGGCAACAACCCGCAAATGCCCTTGAGCGTCGTCGTCTTGCCGGCGCCGTTGGCGCCGATCAGGCAGACGAGCTCGCCGCGGCCGACTTCGAGGTCGATTCCCTTGACGGCGCGGATGCCGCCGTAGGAAATCGCGACTTGGTCGAGCGCGAGCAGCGCGTTAGCGGTCGTGCGCGTTTCCGCACCCGCCGCGGCCGTCACGCCCTTCTCCGCGTTTCGAGCGTGATGCCGCCGCCGAGATAGGCCGCAATGACTTTCTCATTGCGCTGGATCTCCGCCGCCGGGCCCTCGGCGAGCTTGCGCCCGTAGTCGAGGACGAGCACGCGGTCGCACACGCTCATCACGAGCCGCATGTCGTGCTCGATCAAAAGGATCGTCACGCCCGTCTGCCGGATCTGGTCGAGGAGGCCGCGCAAACCGGCCGTCTCGGTCGCGTTCATCCCGGCGGCGGGCTCGTCGAGCGCAAGCAGCTTCGGATCGGTCGCGAGCGCGCGCGCGATCTCGAGGCGGCGCTGATCGCCGTACGCGAGATGCTTGGCGAGATCGTTCGCGCGCCGGTGCACGCCGACGAACGCGAGGAGTTCGTAGGCGCGCTTTTCGATCGCGGCCTCCTCGTCGCGCGTGCGCCGGTCGCGGACGATCGCGCCGAACACGCCGGCGCGCGTTCGCACGTGGCGGCCGATCATCACGTTCTCGAGCGCCGACAGGTTGGCGAAGAGGCGGATGTTCTGGAACGTGCGCGCGATGCCGCGGGCAGCGACGTCGTTGGGCTTGAGCCCCGACAGCGACTGGCCGTCGAACACGAACTCGCCGCCGTCGGCGGGGTAGATGCCGGTCAGCACGTTGAAGAGTGACGTCTTGCCGGCACCGTTCGGGCCGATCAGCCCGTAGATCTCGCCGCGCCGTATCGAGAACGCGACGTCCGCGAGCGCCAGAACGCCGCCGAACTGCTTCGTGATGCCGCGTGCGTCGAGCAGCTCGCCCGTGTCGGGTGTAGCCATCGGTCAGCTGCGGCCACCCGTGGCGGCTTGCGCCGGCCGGGTCTCGAGCTCGCGCTTGCGCACGGCGGACGGCAGCACGCCGGCGGGCCGGAACAGCATCATGAGCACGAGGGCCAGCCCGAAGAGCAGCATCCGGATGACCTCCGGATCGATCAGCGTCCGGCCGAAGAGCGCGTTCTGCACCGGGCCGACCGTGTAGCGGAGGATCTCGGGAACGAACGAAAGCAGAAGCGCGCCGACGATCACGCCGAACACGTTGCCCATGCCGCCCAGCACGACCATCGCGAGCACCATGATCGACTCGACGAGCACGAAGCTCTCGGGGCTTATGAACTGCTGCATCGCCGAGAACATGCCGCCGGCGATGCCGCCGAACGACGCGCCCATGGCGAATGCGAGGAGCTTCATGTTGCGCGTGTTGATGCCCATCGCGCGCGCGGCGATCTCGTCCTCGCGAATCGCTTCCCACGCGCGCCCGATCCGCGAGTTCTGCAGGCGGAGGTTGAGCGCGACGACGGCGAGCAGCACGACGAGCAGGAAGTAGTAGTAGTTGATCGGCGTCGAGAACGTGAGTGGGCCGAGCGAATGCACTTTCCCGAAGCTGTAGCCGTCGATGCGGAACGGGTCGATCAGCGTGATGCCCTGCGGCCCGTTCGTCAGGTTGAACGGGCGCGACAGGTTGTTCAGGAAGATCCGGATGATTTCGCCGAAGCCGAGCGTGACGATCGCGAGGTAGTCGCCGCGGAGCTTGAGCGTCGGCGCGCCGAGCAGCACGCCGAAGATGCACGCGACCAGCGCGCCGAGCGGCAGGATGATCCAGAACGGCAGGTGCAGCCCGAAGTGCGGGCTCGCGAGCAGCGCGTAAACGTATGCGCCGACGCCGTAGAACGCGATGTAGCCCAGGTCGAGCAGGCCGGCAAAGCCGACGACGATGTTGAGCCCGAGGGCCAGGAAGCAGTAGAGGATCGCGAGGTTCGTGATCCGCACCCACGCGGTGCCGATCGACGCCAGCGCGAACGGCAGCGCCGTGAGCGCGACCGCGAGAAGCGCGATGCCGACAAAGGCGAGCGCCGGATGCCGGACCTTCGCGATGGGCAGCGCGACCTGCATCGCTTCAGGCTCTGTCCGAAACCCGTTCGCCGAGCAACCCCGACGGTCGGAATATCAGGACCAGGATCAGCACGACGAACGCGAACACGTCCTGGTAGTTGGAGCCGAAGAGCTCGAGGTGCGGATCGCCGGCGCAGCGCTGCGCGATCGCGTCGAACCATCCCGACAGTCCACAGAGGTTGGTGAGCTCGCCGACGTAGCCGGCGCCGAGCGCCTCGATGATGCCCATCAGGAGCCCGCCGAGCATCGCGCCGGCCAGGTTCCCGATGCCGCCGAGCACGGCGGCCGAGAACGCCTTGAGGCCGAGCAGGAAGCCCATCTGGTAGTGCGCGATTCCGTAATAGCTCGCATCCATCACGCCCGCCACGGCCGCGAGCGCCCCTGCAATCACGAACGTGAAGGAGATGACGGCGTTGATGTCGATGCCCATCAACCCAGCGACCTGCGGATTCTGCGCGACCGCGCGCATTGCGACGCCAAGCTTGGTCCGGTAGACGACGAGCACGAGCCCCGCCATCATGACGAGCGACAGCCCGATGATCGCGATCTGCACGTTCGTGATCGTCGCGCCGTCCGGATGCGGCGTCAGGTGATACGGCACCGTCGTGACGACCTGCGGATAGGGCAGCGGGTTGCGCGTCCAGATCATCAGCGCGATGTTCTGCAGCACGATCGAGAGCCCGATCGCCGTGATCAGCGGTGCGAGTCGGGGCGCGCGGCGCAGCGGCCGGTACGCGACGCGCTCGAGCAGGTAGCCGACGATCATGCAGACGGGAATCGCGGTCAGCGTCGCGATCCCGAGGATCGCGAGCGGCGGCAGCGTCGTTCCGCTGCCGACCAGCGCGGCAATCACCGAGTACGCGGTCATCGCGCCGAGCATGACGACCTCGCCGTGCGCGAAGTTGATGAGCTGGATGATCCCGTAGACCATCGTGTAGCCGAGCGCGACGATCGCGTACACGCTGCCGAGCGTGACGCCGTTGACGAGCTGCTGGATGAGGGTGTCCACGGGGGCGTTTCGAAGCGGCCAGCGGATTGTCGGCTTTCTGCGGCGGGCAGGGCAAGGGGGCGGGGTCAGAGACGAGTTTTCGCAAGCAAAGTCGTCTCTGACCCCACTTCGGTTTGCGAACGCGAAAGCTGCTCTCCGACCCCGCAAAAAACCGGCGCCCGCGACTCGCGGGCGCCGTCGCGCTTCGCGTGGAGGACTTCTACTTCTTCGCTTCCTCCGTCTTCTTCGCTTCACCGGCAGGGGCCGCTGCCGCGGACTGTCCCGAGCCGGCATCGGACGCCTTCATGAAGTCGGCGAACGCGATGCTCTTGCCGCCCTTGACGATCGCGACCGGGTCGAGCTTGCCGCCCTTCATCGTGAAGATCGTGATCTCGGCGTTTTTCCGGTCACCCTTGTCGTCGAACTCGATGTGGCCGGTGGCGCCGTTGTAGCTGATCTTCTGCAGGTCGGTCAGATACTTCGCCGGATCGGGCGAATCGGCCTTCTGCATCGCCGCGATCAGCAGATTCGCCGCGTCGTAGGTGAACGGTGCGTAGATGATCGGATCGACGTTGTACTTGGCCTTGTAGGCGTCGAGGAAGTTCTTCGACGCCGCGACGACCGGCAGCCCCGCCTGCGAGCAGATGAAGCCTTCGGCGTTCTTGTCGCCGGCGAGCTTCTTCATCGTGTCGGTGCAGGCACCGTCGCCGAAGCTGAACACGGCCTTGATGCCCAGTTCGCGCGCCTGCTTCAGCATGGGTCCACCGGTCGCGTCCATGCCGCCGTAGAACACCGCGTCGGGATTGCGGCCCTTGATCTTCGTGAGGATCGCCTTGAAGTCGGTCGCCTTGTCGTTCGTCTTCTCGTGCGCGACGACGGTGACGCCGGCAGCCTTCAGCGTCTTCTCGACCTCGTTCGCGAGGCCCTCGCCGTACGCGGTCGCGTCGTCCGCGATCGCGACCTTCTTGAGCTTCATCGATTCGAGGTACTGCGCGACCGCCGGCCCCTGCTGGTCGTCGCGGCCGACGACGCGGAAGATGTTCTTGAAGCCCTGCTCGGTCAGCTTCGGATTCGTCGCCGAGCCCGAGATCATCGGAATGCCGGCCTGGTTGTAGACCGACGACGCCGGGATGGTCACGCCGGAATTCAGGTGACCGACCACGCCCGCGACTTTCGCGTCGGCGAATTTCTGCGCGATCGTCGGCCCGAGCTTCGGATCGGCCTGGTCGTCCTCGGACTGGACGTCGAACTTCACGGTCTTGCCACCGAGCTTGATCTTCTTGTCGTTCGCCTGGTCGATCGCGAGGCGCACGCCGTTGTCGTTGTCCTTGCCGAGGTGCGCGATCTCGCCTGTCAGCGGACCGGCCGAGCCGATCTTGACGGTGATCGTTTCGTCGGCGGGCGGTGCCGCCGCCGGGGCCGGCGTCGCGGCGGCCGTCTCGGTCTTCGGCGCAGCCGCCTGCTTGGGTTCTTCCTTGCCGCAGCCATAAAGGCCGACGATCGCCGCGGCGACGACCGTCAGGCCGATCGTGTTGATAGAGCGCATGGGGATTCTCCGGGAGGGGGAGGAAAAAGCGCGGCATTATGGTTCCCGTCGCATTCGGGTGTCAATGATCGCGAATTCCAGCGACAATTGCGCCTCGCCCGCCGCGATTCGTCGCCGCGGGCCGCAGTTCGTCGCAACGCGCTTGCGGCCGGTGCGCGGCCGCGGCTAGCGTCCGGGTCCGCAGTTGAATCCGCGCGTGGCGACCGGCGCATCCAATGCCGGTGCACGAGCCCCGCGTCCGCGTCATCCCGTGGGCGCGCGGAGTGTCAGAGACGGGGTCGCGCGCCACGAGCGTGCGCAGGGAGAACGAATGACGGCAAGAACGCGCGCGCGGGTCATTGCGGCAGTGGTCGTCCTGGTGCTGGCCGGAAGCCTGGCCGGCGCGGTCGCCATACGCATCGGCAAGCGGGACGCAGGCAAGATGGGCGCCGGCGCGCCGCCGGTCGCGCTCCAGTTCACGGCCGAGGACGTCGCGTACGTCGAGAACCGTCCGCTCGCGCGGTGGCTCCCCGTGTCGGGGACGCTGCAGGCGGTTCGCCAGACGACGGTCAAGGCGAAGGTCGCGGGCGACGTCGCCGGGCTCGACCTTCGCGAGGGGGAGGCCGTCCGTGCGGGGCAGGTGCTCGCGCACATCGATTCGCCGGACCTGAAGGCACGCCTCGTCGACCGGCAAGGCGCCGTCGAGAGCGCCAAGGCACAACTCGCGCTCGCCGAGAAGACCCGAGCGATGAACCTGCGGCTTCTCTCGGACAAGTTCATCTCGCAGAATGCCTTCGACGGCACCGAGTCGTCGTACAACGTCGCGCTCGGCAACGTGAAGTCGGCCGAGGCGCAGGCGCAGCTCGCGCAGAACGCACTCGCCGACGCGCAGGTCGTCGCGCCGCTGTCCGGGATTGTCTCGAAGCGGCTCGTGCAGACGGGCGAGAAGGTCGCGATCGAATCGCCGATCCTGACGATCGTCGACCTGAACGACCTCGAGGTGCAGGCGATGGTGCCGGCGAACGACGTGCCGGAGCTCTCGCGCGGGATGCCGGTGGAGCTTCGCGTCGACGGTTTCGGCGAGCGCCGTTTCGAGGGCCGCATCGACCGGATCAATCCATCCACCGAACCGGGAACGCGCGCGATCATCGTCTACGTGAGCCTGCCCAATCCGGACGCCGCGTTGCGCAACGGCATGTTCGCCACGGGCCGCATCGCCCTCGCCGCGAGCGCGCCCGCGCCGACGCTGCCGGCGATCGCCGTGCGGAGCGAGGCCGGGCAGTCGTACGTGTGGACGATCGACAACGGCAAGCTCGTCCGCCGCATCGTCATCACCGGCCGCCGCGACGAGGGCAACGCGCGGGTCGAGATCAAGACGAAGCTGCCGCGCGAAACGCCGGTGCTCGCCGCGCGCTTCGACAACCTGAAGGACGGGCTGCCGGCGCTCGTCAAGGCTGCCGCGTCGTCGCAGAACGCGTCGCGCGGCAAGAACGGCGGCGCCGGGTAACGAGGAACGACGATGTGGATCACCCGTACCTCGATCGAGAACCCGGTCTTCGCGACGATGGTGATGGCCGCGATCACGGTGCTCGGGATCTTCTCGTACCGCGAGCTCAAGGTCGAGCAGATGCCCGACGTGACGCTGCCGTACGTCTCGGTCACCACGCTCTACCCGGGCGCGGCGCCGGAGGCCGTCGAGGCCGACGTCACGAAGCCGATCGAGTACGCGGTGAACCAGGTGTCGGGCGTCAAGCGGATCTTCTCGACGACGCGCGAAGGGCGAAGCGACGTCTTCGCCGAGTTCCGGCTTTCGACCGACGTCGCGCAGGCCGTGCAGGACGTGCGCGACCGCATCGCGCTGATCCGCTCGACGTTTCCGAAGGACGTCAAGGATCCGCAGGTCGCCCGGGTCGAGAACGAGAACAGCCAGCCGGTCGCGTCGCTGGCGGTCATGTCGGCGACGACGGGCCTGCGCGAGCTCACGTCGCTCACTGACCAGACGATCGTCAAGGTGCTCGAGCACCAGCCGGGCGTCGCGCAGATTTTCGTCAACGGCCGCGCGACGCGGCAGATCCTGATTCAGATCAAGCCGAACGCGCTCACGGCGCTCGGGATCGGCGTCGACCGCGTGATCGACGCGATAAGAGAGGCGAACCAGGACGTGCCGGCGGGACGCATTACGCGCGGCGCAAGCGACGAGATCGTGCGCGTCGAGGGCAAGATCAAGGATCCCGCACAGTTCGGCCGCATCATCGTCGCCCAGCAGGGCGGCGGCCCCGTCTACCTGACGCAGGTCGCGGACGTCATCGACGGCGAGAAGGAGGCCGACTCGTTCTCGCGCGTGAACGGCCGTCCGGCGATCGCGCTCGACATCGTCAAGGCGCAGGACGCGAACATCGTCGACACCGGCCGCGCGATCAAGGCGGCGGTCGACGACTTGCGCAAGCAGCTCCCCGGCGACGTCGAGGTGAAGCTCACGTGGTCGCGGTCCGACCAGGTCGAGAAAGCCGTCAATCGCGTCAAGAGCACGATCGTCGAAGGCGCGATCCTGACGGTCATCATCGTTTTCTTCTTTCTCGCGAGCTGGCGCAGCACGATCATCACCGGGCTCACGCTGCCGATCGCCGTCGTCGCGACGTTCATCGCGTTGCGCGCATTCGGGTTCACGCTCAATTTTCTGACGCTGATGGCGCTTTCGCTGACGATCGGCCTCTTGATCGACGACGCGATCGTCGTGCGCGAGAACATCGTGCGCCACCTCGGCATGGGCAAGGATCACGAGCGGGCGGCGCGCGAAGGCACCGACGAGATCGGCCTCGCGGTGATGGCGACGACGTTCGCGATCGTCGCGGTCTTCGTGCCGATAGCGTTCATGAACGGGCTCATCGGGCGCTTCTTCTTCCAGTTCGGCGTCAGCGTCGCCGTCGCGGTGCTGGTGTCGCTGTTCGTGAGCTTCACGCTCGACCCGATGCTGTCGTCCGTGTGGCCCGATCCGCACGCGACGCGCTTCGCCCGGATGCGCTGGCTCGGCCGCCTGCTCGATCGCGTCGAGCACGCGATCGACGGGCTGCACCGCGTTTACGCGGTCGTTCTCCAGTGGGCGCTGTCGCATCGCAAGTCGGTGCTCGCGATCGCGCTCGGCTCGTTCGTTGCGAGCTTCTTCGTCGTGCCGCTCGTCGGCACCGAGTTCATGCCCGAGGTCGACGAGGGCCTGATCTCGCTTCGGCTCAACACGCCGGTCGGGTCGAGCCTCGAATACACGAACGGCAAGGTGCTCGAGGTCGAGGACACGCTGCGGCGCACGTTTCCCGAGATCGCCCTCGCGATGACGACCGTCGGCACCGAGGACGGCCGCAACTATGCGCGCGTCAACCTGAAGCTCGTCGATGCGAACGCTCGCAGCCGCTCGCAGAAGGATCTCGAGCGCGCGATCCGCGCCGCGCTGCGGCCGATTCCGGGCATCGAGCTCGCGTTCGGCTTCGACCGGCCGATCTGGTTCAACGTGCTCGGCCCGGACGCCGACACGCTGTCGAAGGTCGCGGAAGACTTTGCGCAGCGCGTCGCCAAGGTGCCGGGCATCGCCGACCTCGAGACGTCGGACAAGGCCGCGAATCCGGCGTTGTCGATCCGTCTCAACAACGCGGCTGCGTCCGATCTGGGCATCAGCGTTCAGCAGGTCGGCAACACGATCCGCCCGCTCGTCGCGGGCGACACGATCAGCTACTGGCTCGGACCGGATGGCCAGAATTACGAAGTCAACGTGCAGTTGTCGCGCGATCGCCGCCAGCTTGCGTCCGACCTTGCAAACCTGTACCTGACGACCGATCGCCGCGGTCCTGACGGGCAGATGCGGATGGTGCCGCTGCGGCAGGTGGCCGACATCGTCGCGACGACGAGCCCGCAGATGATCAAGCGGCAGAACCTGCAGCGGCGGATCGGCATCTACGCGAACGTCGAGGGCCGGCCGGCCGGCGACGTCGGCAACGACGTGCAGCGGATCGCGAACGAGATGCATCTGCCGCCGGGCTACCGTCTCGAAGCGGCGGGGCAGCAGCAGGACATGCAGGAATCGTTCGCGTCCGCGGTCGCGGCGATCGCGCTCGCGATCGTCTTCATCTACCTGATCCTCGCGTCCCAGTTCGCGAGCTTCATGCAGCCGGTCGCGATCATGGCGTCGCTGCCGTTCTCGCTGATCGGCGTGTTCCTCGCGCTGCTCTTGACCGGGACGACGCTCAACATTTTCTCGGTCATCGGCCTCGTCATGCTGATGGGCCTCGTCACCAAGAACGCGATCCTGCTCGTCGACTTCGCGAACCGCGCGCGCCGCGGCGGCGCGAGCCTGCGCGAGGCGCTGCTCGGCGCCGGACAGGTCCGGCTGCGGCCGATCGTGATGACGACGGCGGCGATGATCGGCGGGATGCTGCCGCTTGCGCTCGGCCTCGGCGACGGCGGCGAGCAGCAGGCGCCGATGGGCCGCGCGATCATCGGCGGCGTCATCACGTCGACGCTTCTGACGTTGATCGTCGTTCCGGTGATCTACGCGTATCTCGACGGCTGGTCGCAGCGCAGGCTCGCGCGGCGCGCTGCGCGGCATGCGCTCGCCCCTGCGGCCGCCGGCGACGACTGACCCGGATCTCGCAAAACGCGACACGACGAGGCGATGGCCGCGCCCCCCGCACACGCCGTAACTAAACAGCCGTATAATAATCGGCGTGGGAAGACCGTCGCGCAACGTCGATGCGGCGCTGCTTCGCGCGGGCCGCGCGCTCTATCCGTCGACCGGCATCCGGGCGCTTTCGGTGCGCCGGGTCTGCGAGCGCGCAGGCGTCAACCTCGCGATGTTCCACTATCACTTCGAAAGCAAGGAGCGGTTCGTCGCCGTGCTGCTCGCGCAGATGTACGAGGCGATGTTCGAGCGTCTGACGCTCGCGGCCGACGGCGACGTCCCGCTCGCCGCGCTGCGGCGCGCGCTGCTCGTCCTCGCGCATTTCGCGCGCGACCATCGCGCCGTCCTGCGGCGCATCCTGCTCGATGCGCTCGCCGGTGAGCGCGTCGCGATCGCATTCGCGCGCGCGAACCTGCCCCGTCACCTGCGTGTCGTCGCCGGCCTCGTCCGCGCGGCGCAATCGGCGCGCACGCTGCGCGACGTCGCGCCGCTGCAGGCGCTCGCGCTTCTGGGCGGCGCGATCGGCGGACCGATCCTCCTCGGCACCGCGGTCACCGAAAGCGGCGCCGTTCCGCCCGCCGTGCGCCTCGCGTTCGCGCGCGAGGTCCTCGACGACGATGCGCTTTCCGAGCGCGTCGATCTCGTGCTCGCAACGCTTGCCGCGCCGAAAGCCCGGAAGCGGACGAGCCGATGAGGCCCGTGCTGCGATCCGTCGTCGTGTCGCTGGCGCTCGGCGCGTCGATGCTCGGCGGCTGCGCGCGCACGCCGCCCTCGGGTTATCCGGGTTACGTCGAGGGCGAATACGTGCTCGTCGCGTCGCCGCTTTCGGGAACGCTGTCGACGCTTGGCGTTTCGCGCGGCGACATGGTGACGAAGGGGGCGATGCTCTTCTCGCTCGAGAGCGACCAGGAGCAGGCGGCGGTCGCGCAGGCGCAGGCGCGCGTGCGGCAGGCGCAGGCCACGCTGGCCGACCTCGAGAAGGGACGCCGGCCGCCGGAGGTCGCCGCGGCCCGCGCGCAGCTCGCGCAGGCGCAAGCGTCTGCCGCGCAGAGCCAGGCCGATCTCGAGCGCACGCAGAAGCTCGTCGCGGACAAGTTCCTGCCGCCCCAGCAGCTCGACCAGGCGAAGGCCGCGCGCGATCGCGATCGCGCGCGCGTCGCCGAGTTGACGGAGCAGGTGCGCATCGCGAACCTGCCCGCGCGCGCCGACCAGGTCGCGGCGTCGCAGGCCGACGTGAAGGCGGCGATGGACGCACTCGCGCAAGCACGCTGGCGCGTCGAGCAGAAGTCGCAGGCGGCGCCCGCCGCCGGACGCGTCGTCGACACGCTCTACCGCACCGGCGAATGGGTGGCAGCGGGCGCGCCGATCGTCTCGTTGCTGCCCCCCGCGAACGTCAAGGTGCGCTTCTACGTTCCCGAAACGCTCGTCGGCACGCTGCGGATCGGCGACGGCGTCATCGTTCGCTGCGACGGTTGCGGCGGCGACATTCCGGCCGCGATCCGCTTCATCGCGCCGCAGGCCGAGTTCACGCCGCCGGTGATCTACAGCCGGCAGAATCGCGCCAACCTCGTGTTCCTCGTCGAGGCGTGGCCGCAGCAGCCGAATCCCGCGCTGCATCCCGGCCTGCCGGTCGAAGTCGTGCTTGGCGCGTCGAGCGCAGCCGGCGCGTCGTGAACGCCGACGCCGCAATCGACGTGCACGACCTCACGAAGCGCTATGGCGCGCGCGCCGTCGTCGATCACCTGTCGATCCGCGTCGAGCGCGGACTGATTTTCGGTTTCCTCGGTCCGAACGGCAGCGGCAAGACGACGACGATCCGGATGCTCTGCGGGCTCTTGACGCCCGACGAGGGCGAGGGCACGTGCCTCGGTTTCGATCTTCGCACCGAGGCCGAATCGATCAAGCGCGAAGTCGGCTACATGACGCAGCGCTTCAGCCTCTACGAAGACCTGTCGATCGTCGAGAACCTCGAGTTCGTCGCGCGGATGTACGGCGTGCGGGAGCGGCGCCGCGCGGTCGATGCGACGCTTGCGCGCCTCGGTCTCGCCGGCCGCCGGGACCAGCTCGCCGGCACGCTGTCCGGCGGCTGGAAGCAGCGGCTCGCGCTCGCCGCCTGCCTGCTTCATTCGCCGCAACTGCTGCTGCTCGACGAGCCGACCGCCGGCGTGGATCCGAAAGCGCGCCGCGATTTCTGGGACGAGATCCACGATCTCGCCGCATCCGGGATCACGGTCCTGGTCAGCACGCATTACATGGACGAGGCCGAGCGCTGTCATCGCCTCGCGTACATCAGCAGTGGCCGGCTGCTCGTCGAGGGCACGCCGGACGCGGTCATCGCGCATTCCGGGCTTGCGACGTGGATCGTCGCCCTTGCCGACGGCGGCGACGAGCGCAGGCTCGCGGCGCTCGCGCACGAATTGCGCGCCGCACCGGGAGTCGACAGCGTCATCGCGTTCGGCCT
>DATJFI010000061.1:0-23290 GCA_035495715.1 Casimicrobiaceae bacterium | reverse complement strand
AAGTCGCTCGCCGACATGATCAAGGGCAAGGGCGGACGCTTCCGCCAGAACCTGCTCGGAAAACGCGTCGACTACTCGGGCCGGTCGGTGATCGTCGTCGGCCCGCAGCTCAAGCTGCATCAATGCGGTCTGCCGAAGCTGATGGCGCTCGAGCTCTTCAAGCCGTTCATCTTCAACAAGCTCGAAACGATGGGCCTGGCGACGACGATCAAGGCGGCGAAGAAGATGGTCGAGAGCCAGGAGCCCGTCGTCTGGGACATCCTGGAGGACGTGATCCGCGAGCACCCGGTGCTTCTCAACCGTGCGCCGACGCTGCACCGCCTCGGCATCCAGGCGTTCGAGCCGGTGCTGATCGAAGGCAAGGCGATCCAGCTCCATCCGCTCGTCTGCACGGCGTTCAACGCCGACTTCGACGGCGACCAGATGGCCGTCCACGTGCCGCTGTCGCTCGAAGCGCAGATGGAAGCGCGCACGCTGATGCTCGCGTCGAACAACGTGCTTCTGCCGTCGAACGGCGAGCCGTGCATCGTGCCGTCGCAGGACATCGTGCTCGGGCTCTATTACGCGACGCGCGAGAAGATCGGCGCGACCGGTGACGGCATGTACTTCGCCGACGTCGCGGAAGCAGCGCGCGCGTACGAGTCGCGCCAGGCGGATCTGCACGCCCGCGTGAAGGTCCGGATCAAGGAAGTCGACGTCAGGGACGGCGAGAAGGTCGAGAAGGTCACGCGCTACGACACGACGATCGGCCGCGCGCTGCTGTCGGAGATCCTGCCGCCGGGGCTGCCGTTCAGCTACATCAACAAGCCGCTCAAGAAGAAGGAAATCTCGCGCATCATCAACGCGAGCTTCCGTCGCTGCGGGCTTCGTGAAACGGTGATCTTCGCCGACAAGCTGATGCAGGCCGGCTACAGCCTGGCGACGCGCGGCGGCATCTCGTTCGCCGCCGACGACATGCTCGTGCCCGCCGAGAAGCATCGCATCATCGCGGAAGCCGAATCGCAGGTGAAGGAGATCGAGGCGCAGTACACGTCGGGCCTCGTCACGCAGGGCGAGCGCTACAACAAGGTCGTCGACATCTGGGGCCGCGCGGGCGACGACATCGCGAAGGCGATGATGGCGCAGCTCGGCACGATGGAAGTGACCGATCGCGACGGCAAGGCCGCGAAGCAGGACTCGTTCAACTCGATCTTCATGATGGCCGACTCGGGCGCGCGCGGTTCCGCCGCGCAGATTCGCCAGCTCGCGGGCATGCGCGGCCTGATGGCGAAGCCCGACGGCTCGATCATCGAGACGCCGATCACGGCGAACTTCCGCGAGGGCCTGAACGTGCTGCAGTACTTCATCAGCACGCACGGCGCGCGGAAGGGCCTTGCCGACACGGCGCTGAAGACGGCGAACTCGGGGTACCTGACGCGCCGCCTCGTCGACGTGACGCAGGATCTCGTCGTGACCGAGGAGGATTGCGAGACGCGCAATGGTGTCGCGATGAAGGCGCTGGTCGAAGGCGGCGAAGTGATCGAGCCGCTGCGCGAGCGCATCCTCGGCCGCGTCGCCGCGTCGGACATCATCAATCCGGAAACGCAGGAGACGCTGTACGAGGCGGGCAAGCTGCTCGGCGAGGACGAGGTCGAGCGGATCGAGGTGCTCGGCATCGACGAGGTCAAGGTGCGCACGCCGCTCACCTGCGACACGCGTTACGGCCTTTGCGCCGCGTGCTACGGGCGCGACCTGGGCCGCGGTCATCTCGTCAACGTCGGCGAGGCGGTCGGCGTGATCGCCGCGCAGTCGATCGGCGAGCCCGGCACGCAGCTCACGATGCGCACGTTCCACATCGGCGGCGCGGCATCGCGGACGGCGGCGGCATCGCAGGTCGAGTCGAAGTCGACGGGCACCGTGCGCTTCTCGGCGCTGATGCGCTACGTGACGAACGCGAAGGGCGAGCTCGTCGTCATCGCGCGGTCGGGCGAGGTGATGATCTACGACGACAACGGCCGCGAGCGCGAGCGCCACAAGGTGCCGTACGGCGCGACGCTGCAGGTCAAGGACGGCGATGCGGTGCGGGCGGGCAAGGTGCTCGCGCTGTGGGACGCGACGGCGCGTCCGATCATCACCGAGTATGCAGGCACCGTGAAGTTCGAGAACGTCGAGGAAGGCGTGACGGTGGCGAAGCAGGTCGACGAAGTGACGGGGCTTTCCACGCTCGTCGTCATCGATCCGAAGCGCCGCGCCGGCACGACTGCCAAGGGCGTGCGGCCGCAGGTGAAGCTGCTCGACGCTGCCGGCGACGAGATCCGCATCGCGGGCTCGGATCTGCCGGTGAACATCACGTTCCAGTTGGGCTCGATCATCACGGTGAAGGACGGCCAGCAGGTGGCGGTTGGCGAGGTGCTCGCGCGCGTTCCGCAGGAGACGTCGAAGACGCGCGACATCACGGGCGGTCTGCCGCGAGTGGCGGAACTGTTCGAGGCGCGCGCGCCGAAGGACGCGGGCACGCTCGCCGAAGTCACGGGCACCGTTTCTTTCGGCAAGGACACGAAGGGCAAGCAACGGCTGGTCATCACCGACCTGGACGGCGTCGCCCACGAGTACCTGATCCCGAAGGACAAGCACGTGACGGCCCACGACGGCCAGGTGGTGAACAAGGGCGAGATGATCGTCGACGGTCCCGCAGATCCGCACGACATCCTGCGGCTCCTCGGCGTCGAGGCGCTCGCGCGCTACATCACCGACGAGGTGCAGGACGTCTATCGGCTGCAGGGCGTGAAGATCAACGACAAGCACATCGAGGTGATCGTGCGCCAGATGCTGCGCCGTGTGCAGGTGCTGGATCCGGGCGACACGCGGTTCATCCAGGGCGAACAAGTCGAGCGTTCAGACCTTCTGGACGAGAACGACAAGGTCAAGAGCGACGAATCGAAGCAGCCGGCGACCTACGAGCACATGCTGCTCGGGATCACCAAGGCTTCGCTTTCGACCGACTCGTTCATCTCGGCGGCCTCGTTCCAGGAGACGACGCGCGTGCTCACCGAGGCAGCGATCATGGGCAAGCGCGACGACCTGCGCGGTTGGAAGGAGAACGTCATCGTCGGCCGGCTGATCCCGGCGGGCACGGGCCTCGCGTATCACAACGCGAGGCGGCGTCAGAAGCTGCTCGGACCGGAAGCCGCGACGGTTATCACCGAAGAAGCGGCGACCGCTGCGCAGACCTCCGAGGTGTCGGCGAACGCGGCTTGAACGTTCGTTACCGCTTCAATTACAACCGGCGCGCGAGCGCCGGTTTTTTATCGCACCACCGCTACCGCGTTGGCGGCGCCTCGTGGCCGAAATCCTCGAGCACCTTCACGAGCACATCGGGATGGACCCGGACGGCACCGCCGAACGGATGGTCGATCGCGAGAATGATCAACAATCCGGAACAGACGATCAGCGACAATCCCCCCGTCATCAGCAACTGCGCGCGGACGTTTCGTGCGCCGAAGAACCACGTGAAGCCGATCGTGATGAACCCGCCGGTGACCAAACCGAACCAGATCACGCCCGGCACTACGGTGGCCGCCTTCAGCAGCCGTTCGCGGCGCGCTTCCGTTACGTCGCTCAACTGGTGCAGCACTTCGGCGAGAATCGCCTGCTGCCGGTTATCGGCTGGCTGGTACTTCAGTACGCCCGCGTAGAGATCATTCAGCGCCTGCGTCGCCTTGGCGCTTGCAGCGCCGCGCTCCATCGCGGGCCAGTCGTCGGCGATCGCCGTCTCGAGATAGCGCGTAAGGAGCGCGCGGACATTGTGCCCGGTCTGAGCGTCCATACCGCCCGTGAGTCGATAGAGGTTCACGGCCGATCCCCCTTCGCGCACCACGTCGGATTCGGCGGCGGTCAATTGCTCCCATACGACGAAGACCGCGAACGCAAGCAGCACCGCATAGATAACGCCGACGACGGCGAACTTGAAGCCGGCGACCTCGTTGTTCTCGGTGAGCTGCTTGAGTGGGGTTCGGCGGCGAACGACGATGGTGCCGCCGACGGCGAGCGCGGTGGGAAGCACGACGATCAGGAAGAAGGACGGCCAGAGCGGCAGCGTGGCGAGCGACATGGTTCGTCCATCCCGCGAGCGAAGGCGCGGGCGCGGCATTGTTCATCGATCCGCCGGAGCTTGCAAGATGAGGAACGGGCCACGAGCCGCCGCCTAACGTTGCGCACGTCACCATGCCGACGAAGGCGCGAATTGGCGGTGCGAATCGGCGCCCGGTCGGCCCCGGTATAATTGCGCGCGTCATCGGGGAGTAGCCGCCCTTTTCAACAGGGGCTTGCGTCAACACGCTTGGCTTCGGCCATGGCGCAAGCGGTTTCCTGGCTTGGCGAGACCTTTGACCACGTCGCCTTCGGAGGGCCGGAGAAGCGCGCGTGGTCATGCGTCCGCTGTCCGGCCGGGAGTCGCATTGGAAGCCTTCCTCGTCTCGACCGGCGTCGTCGCCCTCGCCGAAATGGGCGACAAGACGCAGTTGCTCGCCTTCGTCCTCGCGGCCCGCTTTCGCAAGCCCGTGCCGATCATCGCCGGCATTCTTCTCGCGACGCTCGCGAACCACACGATCGCCGGCGCCCTCGGCGCATGGATCACGTCGCAGTTGAGCCCGGGCACGCTTCGGATCGCGCTCGGCATCTCGTTCCTCGCGATGGCGGCGTGGACGCTCGTCCCCGACCGGTTCGACGAGGCGGACGCGAGGCTTCCGCATGCGAGCGTCATCATGACGACGATCGTCGCGTTCTTCCTGGCCGAGATGGGCGACAAGACACAGATCGCGACGGTCGCGCTCGCGGCGCGCTATCACGCGTTCGGCACCGTCGTCGCCGGGACCACGCTCGGGATGATGATCGCGAACGTGCCGGCCGTGCTGATCGGCGGTCGCCTCGCCGACCGGCTTCCGATCCGGCCTGTGCGCGCGATCGCCGCCGCGATCTTCGCCGCACTCGGACTGGCCGCGCTGCTCGGCTTCGGTACGTGATCGAATCCGAAGCGGCCATTGATACCATCTGACGCCGGTTCGGGCCAGCAAGGAGTCTCGATGTCCCTCGCGTTGACGATCTCAGGCTTGTCGAAGACCTATCCGAACGGCGTGCAGGCGCTGTCGGACGTGTCGCTCACGATCCCGACCGGCATGTTCGGCCTGCTCGGGCCGAACGGCGCGGGCAAGTCGACGCTGATGAGGACGCTCGCAACGCTGCAGGATGCCGACACGGGGACCGTCACCATGGGCATTCGCGCCGCTGGGCCGTCCCATGGCGCGAATTGCGCCTCCGCGGGGGGCAGCGCAGCGGCGAAGCCGCAAGCGTGGGGGGATCACAGCCTCGACGTTCTTCGCGACAAGGCGGCGGTGCGTCGCATCCTTGGCTACCTGCCGCAGGATTTCGGCGTCTATCCCAAAGTGAGCGCCGAGGAGTTGCTCGACCATCTCGCGCGCCTCAAGGGCCTCGCTGACCGGAGGATGCGGCGCGAGGTCGTCGCGAGCCTGCTGCGGCAGACGAACCTGTACGACGTGCGCAAGAAGGCGCTCGGCGGCTTCTCGGGCGGCATGCGGCAACGGTTCGGGATCGCGCAGGCGCTGCTCGGCAACCCGCGGCTCATCATCGTCGACGAGCCCACGGCGGGCCTCGATCCCGAGGAGCGCGTGCGCTTCCATAACCTGCTCGCCGAGATCGGCGAGAACGTCATCGTCATCCTGTCGACGCACATCGTGTCCGACGTCTCGGACCTTTGCGCGCAGATGGCGATCATCGACAAGGGCCACGTGCTGCTGACCGGCCGCCCCGGCGATCTCACGCGACGCCTCGACGGACGCGTCTGGCAAAAGGCGATCGCGCGCGCCGACCTCGCGGCAACGAAAGCCGTCTACCCGGTGATCTCGACGCGCCTCGTGGCCGGTCGCACGCTCGTCAACGTCGTCGGCGATCAGGTCCCGGGCGAAGGCTTCGTGCCCGTTCCCGCGACACTCGAGGACGTCTACTTCGCCGCGATCGCGGCGCGGCTCGGCGCGCCGGTGCCCGCCTGATGGCAAGTTTCGCGACGATCGCCGGCTTCGAGTTCCGCACGCGCTTCACGCGGATCTCGACGTGGGTGTATTTCGCGATCTTCGTCGCGCTGGCGATGTTCTGGATGGCCGCGGCCGGCGGCGCGCTGCGCAACGCATCGGTGTCGTTCGGCAGCAGCAAGACCTGGATCGATTCACCGTACGCGATCGCGCAGATGTACGCGCTCCTCGGCATGATGGCGCTCACCGTGATCGGTGCGGTCACCGGACGCGCGGTGCAGCAGGATTTCGAGTACCGCACCGAGGCGTTCTTCTTTACGGCCCCGGTGCGCAAGCTCGACTATCTCGCCGGCCGCTTCGCCGGTGCGGTCGCCGTGCTCGTCGTGATCCTCGCGAGCATTCCGATCGGCAGCGTCCTCGGCCTGCTCCTGCCCGGCATCGACGTCGATCGCGTGGGGCCGGTGCGTCCGCTCGCCTACCTATTGCCGTTTGCGACGACGCTGCTGCCGAACGTCGTCGTGCTCGGCGCGATCTTCTTCTGCCTCGGCGCGTTGACGCGGCGCATGCTGCCCGTCTACGTCGTGAGCATCGTGCTGCTGATCGGCTACCTGACCGCGCAGGGATTGCTGCGCGACATGGAAAACAAGTCGATCGCGGTGCTGCTCGATCCGTTCGGCTCGACGGCGCTCTCGAAGCTGACCGAATACTGGCCGATCGCCGAGCGCAACGGGCGACTCGTGCCGCTTGCCGGCTACCTGCTCTGGAACCGCCTGTTGTGGCTCGCGATCGCGCTCGTCGTGATCGGCGTGACGACATGGCGCTTCCGTTTCGTGCAGCCATCGAGCGGGTCACGGAGGGTCGTGCCGGATGCAGACGCGGCCGTCGACGCGGAGGAGGCGGCCGAAGCGGCACTGCACGCGCCGCGCACGGCACCTGCCGCCGTTCGCGCGCGGCGCCTGCTGCCGCGGATGGTCTGGCTCAACTTCCGCGAGACGGTCAAGAACGTCTACTTCGCCGTCATCGCGCTCGCCGGCATCCTCTTCTGTATCACCGTCAGCACGACGTCGGGCAGCATCTTCGGCACCACCACGTGGCCCGTCACGTACCAGATGCTCGACATCGTGTCCGGCACGTTCGCGGTCTTCATGCTGGTGATCGTGACGTTCTACGCGGGCGAGCTCGCATGGCGCGAGCGCGAAGCGCGGCTCGACCAGATCCACGACGCGCTGCCGATCCCGACCTGGCTGCCGTTCGCCGCGAAGCTTCTCGCGCTGATGCTCGTGCCGGTCGTGCTGCAGGCCGTGATGATGCTGACCGGCCTTGGCATCCAGACGGCCAAGGGCTATCACCGCTACGAGCCCGGCCTTTACCTGCACGCGCTGTTCGGCATCGAGCTCGTCGACTACTGGCTCGTCTGCGTGCTGGCGCTGACGGTGCATTCGATCGTGAACCAGAAGTACCTCGGTCACTTCGTGATGATCGTGTACTTCGTCGCCGTCGAGTTCGGCAGCCTGCTGGGCTTCGAGCATCATCTCTACAAGTACGCGACGAACGGTGGCTTCACGTACTCGGACATGAACGGCTTCGGTCCCTTCCTCGTTCGCGTTCGCTTCTTCCAGGCATACTGGGCGGCGGCAGCCCTTTTGCTCGCTCTCGCGGCGTACCTCTTCTGGCAGCGCGGCACGGTGAGTGGCTGGCGTGCGCGCGTGGCCGTCGCCTGGCGACGCGTTACGCCGCGCGTGGCGGCGATCGCTGCAAGCGCGGCGGTCGCGATGGCAGCGCTCGGCGGCTACATCTTCTACAACACGAATATCCTGAACCCGTACCTGACCACCTACGATCAGCAGGCGCGGCAGGCGGATTACGAAAAGCGCTACAAGTCGCTCGAGCGCGCGCCGCAACCGAAGATCGCCGACGTCTCCGCCACCGTCGATCTTTATCCGCGTGAACAGCGCGTGCGCATGGCGGGGCACTACGTGCTCGAGAATCGCACAGGGAAGAATGTCGAGGCGATTCACCTGTCGTTCCTGCGCGGCGAGCGTCTCGTCATCCACAAGCTCGCGTTCGATTCGCCGACGACGCTCGTCACCGACGACATGAAGACGGGATTGCGCAGCTATCGCCTGGCATCGCCGCTTCCGCCGGGACAGCGGCTCGTGCTCGACTTCGACCTCGAGGTGCCGACGCACGGCTTCATGAACTCGGGTGCTACGACCGACGTCGTCGCGAACGGCTCGTTCGTCAACGGACAGTCGGTGCTGCCGCTGGTCGGCTACCAGGAGCGCGGCGAGCTCGTCGCCGACAGCGATCGCAAGAAGTTCGGGCTGAAGCCGAAGGAGCGCATGCGTCCACGCGACGACCCGGTCGGGCTCGCGCAGAACGCGATCGCGCCCGATGCCGACTTCGTCCGTTTCGAGGCGACTATCGGCACCGACGTCGACCAGATCGCGATCGCGCCCGGCTATCTGCAGCGCGAATGGACGCAGGGCGACCGGCGCTACTTCACCTACGTGATGGACGCGCCGATCCTCGATTTCTTCGCGGTCCAGTCGGCGCGCTACGCGGTCAGGAAGGATCGCTGGCACGACGTCGCGATCGAGGTCTATTACCAGCCGGGCCACGAGTACAACCTGCAACGGATGATCGACGCGACCAGGGCCGGCCTCGATTACTACACGGCGAATTTCGGTCCCTACCAGTACCGGCAGTTCCGGATCATCGAATTTCCCCGCTATGCGACGTTCGCGCAGTCGTTCCCGAACACGGTGCCGTATTCGGAAGGCATCGGCTTCATCGCGCGGGTTCGCGACGGCGATCCCGACGACATCGATTACCCGTATTACGTGACGGCGCACGAGCTCGCGCACCAGTGGTGGGGACACCAGGTACCGGGCGCGAACGTGCAGGGCGAAACGATGCTCGTCGAGACGCTCGCGCAGTATTCGGCGCTGATGGTGATGAAGCGCAAGTACGGCGAAGCGAAGATGGAGCGGTTCCTGCGCTACGAGCTCGACCGCTACCTGATCGGCCGCAGCACCGAGCAGAAGAAGGAGCTGCCGCTCGCGCTGGTCGAGAACCAGGATTACATCCACTACCGCAAGGGCAGCCTCGTCATGTACGCGCTCGCCGACTACATCGGCGAAGACAATCTGAACCGCGCGATCCGCGCCTACCGCGACAAGTGGGCGTTCAAGGGGCCGCCGTACTCGACGACGAAGGACCTGCTCGCCGAGATTCGCGCGGTGACGCCGGCGTCGCTCGCCTACGTGATCGACGACTTCTTCGACTCGATCACGCTCTACGACAACCGCGCGCTGTCGGCGACGGCGAAGCGGCTCGCCGACGGCCGCTACGAGGTGACGCTCGAGGTGTTTGCGCGCAAGCTCAAGGCCGACGCGCTCGGCAAGGAGAGCGTGGCGCCGCTCGCCGACGTGATCGACATCGGCGTTCTCGACGAGAGCAACGAGCCGCTCTACCTCGAGAAGCGAAAGATCGAGAACGAGAAGACGACGTTCACGATCGTCGTCGCGAGAAAGCCGGCGCGGGCGGGGATCGATCCCTACGACAAGCTGATCGATCGCCGTCCGCGCGACAACACGGTGGCGGTATCGGAGTAACGCGCGTCGCTATTTGCCCGTCTTGTCCTTCGCGAGCTTGAACTGCTTGTCGAACGCCTCGAGCACTTCCTGCACGTGCTTCGGGTTCTCGGAGCCCGCCACCTCGGCCTCGGAGATGCCGGTGTTCTCGCAATTGACGATGGCGCCCGTCTTGCCCTTCCAGCGCTTGTTGTAGACCTCCATGTTGATGCGGCAGCGCACGATCTTGTTCTCGGGCTTGTCCCAGCCGTTCGCGGCGGCCGGATCGCCCTTGAATCCGCGCTTCTCGAGCCCCGACATCACCTCGGAAATGCGCGTCAGCGCCTTCTGGTCGTAGGCGGGGTCGTTGCGCCAGAACTGCGTCTCGAGAAACACCTTGTCGCCCGCGCCGTCCCGCATGTAGACATAGGGATTCAGCTTGCGGCCCGCCTGGTCGGGCGTGTCCTTGTACTGCGCCCATGCCGCCGTCGTCGCGATCGCGATCAGGCCGCAGACGGCGTAACGCGTCCGTTTGAGCATTGGTACCGATCCTCCTTGGCGTTTCGAGCGATCTTTTTAACACACGGCCGCGCGCCCGACGACGGCAAGCCCGCGTCAGCGGGCCGGCGACGGCATGCCGACGCCGCCGATCGGCGATGCGCGGCCGTCGAGCATGATTCGCCAGAAGCCCGAAAAGAGCAGCCAGAAGCCGGTCAGGAGTCCGATGAAGGCGATCGAGCTGCCGGGCCAGCCCCACGCGATCAGGCCGCCGATGACGATCGAGAGGATCCCGTCGACGAGCACCCAGACCCAGCCCTTCGCCGGTCGCACGCGAAACGCGAAGATCAGGCGGACGATGCCGCCGGCGAAGATGAGCACGCCGATCCAGAGCGCGAGCGTCGCGATGCCCGCGATCGGGAAGAACAGGACGAGCAGGCCGAGGATCAGCGTGATGACGCCGGCGACGAACTCCCAGCCGAAACCTGCACGATGCCGCGTCTGGAATGCGTGGATCAATTCGACCACGCCGGCGAAGATCATCAGCCATGCGAACGTCAGCACGGTCGCGATGGCGGCGATTTCGGGCATGAGGAGCGCGAGGATCCCGACGACGATCAGCAGAATGCCCCAGGCGATCGACCAGCCGCGATGCGGATGCGCGCCGCGTCCGGGAGCGGATGAAACCGTTGCCATGACGACCTCCAGTGCGAGTCGCGGCGGGCTGCCGCGGCATCACTTTAATCGTGCCTCGTCCATTGCGCGAGAACTCAAAATGGCCTGCGGGGGCCGATAGACGTTGGAGCGAACGCCGCTTCGCCCGGCCGATTTCGAGATAGGTCTTAGTCTCTAGGCGTCGGGCCGAACCGGCGCATGGCCGCCACCGGTTGCGCGGGCACGCCCTGGAGTCTCGCCGCGGCACGCGCGGATCGGGTCACCACGGCGCCGCCCGCAACCATCGCGTTCGCGCCGATCGCGACGTTGTCGACGACGACTGCGCCGATGCCGAGCAGCGCGGCGGCTTCGATCGCCGCATGGCCCGCAATTGCCGTTCCGGCGGAGACCCATGCGCGCGATTCGACGACGACGCCGTGGCTCACGTAGACGAGGCTCCCGATCTTCACGTCGTCGCCGATCAGCGTGTGCGACAGCATGCCGCGACAGATGCATGCTTGCGCGCCGACGTCGACGCGATCCGCGATCCGCACGCCGCCAAGATGCGGGAAGAAGCTTCGGCGGCCGTCGACGCGATCGTGATACGCGAGACCGACCCAGCCGATCACCGCGTTCGCGCCGACGACGCAATCCGCTCCGATGACCGTGTCGTCGTAGACGACGGCGCCCGGCGCGATGCGGGTCCGCGCGCCGATGCGCACATCGGCGCCGATGCACGCGAACGGCGAGATCGCCGCACTCTCGTCGATATTGGCGCGCGCGGATCGACGCCCGGCGCAGGATCGACCGGACGCGCCGACCCGGGCAGCAGCGCGCCGACCAGATCGATGAACGCGGCGCGGACATCGCCGACGCCGATCAGCGTGCGCTCGGAATCGTGCGATGCGTCGCCCTTCGGCACGATGACGACCGACGCGCTGCTTCCTGCAAGCCGTTCGCGCGTCGCGGGCGCGTCGCAGAACGCGAGGACGTCCGCGGCCCGCGACGACAGTGCACCGATCGCCCGAATCGGCCGGTCGGGATTGCCGACCAGCGTCGCATCCGCAAGCCGCTCGCGAACCTCGCGTGCGCACGTCGGCTGCGAAAGCACGCGCGCGAAGGCGTTCATGCCGACGTGGCCGCCGTGGTTGCAGTGGCAACGCCCGTGCGCCGGTCGTGCTCGGCGCATTGGCGCCACACCGGAACGCCGGGAATGGCGTCGTGCGGCATGTAGCGCGCGAGATCGACGCCCGCGCACTTGAAGCGCCACAGCAGGTACGGATGCAGCCCCTTGAGCCGAGTGCGATAGAAGAGCGTGTGCGCCCCGCTGGTGCCGAAGGGCCGGCCGTGCAGCTTCTCGAGCACCTGCCGGTCACCGCCGGTGCCACCGGCGAAGCGCGTCATCGCCCATTCGGGAAAGACGTCGTTGCACGCGAGCTTGTCGATGAAGAAGCAGTTCGTGTCGACGAAGCCGCCCTGCGCCTGCGCGTAGACGCCGCGGCCCGGACCCAGCGATTCCCATTTGTCGGGGCAGAGCAGGTCGCCGCTCGCCGCATCGACGAAGTGACGCAGCGAGAACGCCCACGCCTTGCCGTTCACGGCGGCGACCATCGATGCGACGTGATCGCGCGCATACCAGTTGTCGTCGTCCAGGTACGTGACGTACCGGCTGTTCGCCGCATAGGAAAGGATCGTCTTCAAGGCGCCGCCGTAGTGGCTAGGATAAAGTCCGCCGTGCCGCTGCGATGTCGAGTAGCCGAGATCGAGCGTCGTCACCGCGACGTGCGACGGGCTTTGGCGCGAGAGCGACTCGACCTGGGCGCGATCGCCAATCCAGCGATCGACGCCGACGAGCACCTGGATGCGTCCCGGGAACGTTTGTGCGAAGACCGATTGCAGCGCTTGCGCGAACGTGTCGCGCGCGACCGTGACCATCACGATGGCCGCGTCGAACGGTGTCTGCAGGTCGTTGCTCATCGTGTATGCTCGAAGCGCCACTGGTGCCGCGCCGCGTGTTGCATCCCAGCCGCCGGTCGGCGCTTCGCTTTCAACATCATGACTCGCTCGCTGCTGACCGTCGTCGTGACCGTGGTCGTCGTCGCGGCCTCGTATTATGGATTCAGCCGGTTCGGCGCGACCAGCGTTCCTTCGTCGAACGCCGGTCGGGTCGCCGCGCTGCCCGCAACGCAGCCGGGCGCCGGCGGTGCGCCGGCGGCGATGCCGCCGCGCACGTTCACGATCGTCATCGACAAGGCTCATCCGCCGTCGCCGTCCGCCGTGATCCGCGTAGCGAAGGACGATCCGGTGACGCTGACGATCACGAGCGATCGCGCGGGCCACGTCGAGGTCCACGGCTACGACGAGGACGTGGCGGTCGCCCCGGGCCGGACCGCGACGCTGTCGTTCACGGCGACGCGCAGCGGACGCTTCCCGATCGACCTGCATGCGCAGGACGGTGCGCATCTGGAAGTAACGGCGCTCGAAGTGATGCCGCGCTAGCGTCGATCACCTCACGACAAGGGCCGCCGTCGCATAATGCCGGCACGGCGATGCTGAGCAGCTGGACCCTCTTCGCGATCTCGACGGCGTACGTCGGGCTCCTGTTCGCGATCGCGTATTACGGCGATCGCCGCGCGCGGCTCGACGGAGCCCCGTCGCGCAAGCCGTGGGTCTACAGCCTCGCGCTTGCCGTCTACTGCACGTCGTGGACGTTCTACGGCGCCGTCGGCCACGCGGCGACGAGCGGCTGGGACTTCCTGCCGATCTATCTCGGACCGATCCTCGTATTCGCGTTCGGCGCCTCGCTGCTGCGCAGGATCGTGCGCATCTCGAAGCGCCACAACATCACGTCGATCGCCGATTTCGTCGGCGCCCGCTACGGCCGCCACAAGCCGATTGCGATGCTGATCACCATCGTCGCGGTGATCGGCGTGCTCCCGTACATCGCGCTGCAGCTCAAGGCGATCGAATTCGGCTTCGCGGTGCTCGCGCTGCCGCTGACGCCACTGGGCGGCGGCTACTTCGACAGCGCGCTCGTGATCGCTGCGACGCTTGCCGTGTTCGCGATCCTGTTCGGCACGCGGCAGGTGCTGTCGACGGAGAACCATCACGGCATGGTGCTCGCCGTCGCCTTCGAGTCGGTGATCAAGCTGATCGCGTTCGTCGCGGTCGGGATCTACGCGGTTTACGTCGTGCACGACGGCTTCGTCGACGCCTATTCGCACGCGATGCAATTGCCGCAGGTTCGCGACACGCTCGCGGATCCGGGCTGGCAGGCGGGTTTCATCGCGCAGACGGTGCTCGCCGCCATGGCGATCTTCTGCCTGCCGCGCCAGTTCCAGGTGGTCGTCGTCGAGAATACGTCGATACGCGATCTTGGCACCGCGCGTTGGCTTTTCCCTGTCTATCTCGGGATCATCTGTGTGCTGGTGATGCCGATCGCCGAGGTGGGGTTGCGCAAGCTGATCGGCACCGGTACGCCGCCGGACACGTTCATGGTGTCGCTGCCACTCGAGGAAGGCCATCGCGCGCTCGCGCTGGTCGCGTACCTCGGCGGTTTCTCGGCAGCGACGAGCATGGTCATCGTCGAGACGATCGCCATCTCGACGATGATCTGCAACGAGCTCGTGATGCCGGTGCTGCTGCGCGTCGGCGGGATTCGTCACGTCCGAGGGCAGGACGTAGGCCGCGTCCTGCGACTCATCCGCCGCGTCGCGATCGTCGCGACGATGGCGCTGGCGTACGCCTACTATCGTCTGTTCACGGGTCCCGGCACGCTGACCCAGATTGGCCTGCTGTCGTTCACCGCGGTCGCGCAGTTCGCGCCGGCGATCGTCGGCGGCGTTTTCTGGAGGGCCGGCCGCTATCCCGGCGCGGTCGCGGGACTTGTCGTCGGCACGACGACCTGGGCTTACACGCTGCTCCTGCCGCAGCTTCTCGCGACGCACGGTCTGCCCGAATTCACGACCGCCGGCCCGTTCGGCATCGGATGGCTCAGTCCCTACGGACTTTTCGGACTCGGCGATCTGGATCCGATCGCGCACGGCGCGTTCTGGAGTCTCGGGCTCAACACGCTGGCGTACGTCGCCGTGTCCTTGATGTCGAGGACGTCGCTGCACGATCGATTGCATGCGACGCGCTTCCTCGGTGATGCTGCGCAGGCGCCGGCGATCCGTGCCGTGGAGCCACCGAGCGCCGCGACGGTCGGCGACTTGCGCGAATTGCTCGAATGCTTCGTCGGACCCGACCACGCCCGCCATCTGATGGATGCGCATGTCGCGAGCGGCGACAGGGCTTTCGCGTCGCCGCACGAGCGCGCCGACCCGCAGCTCGTTCGCGTGGTCGAGCATGGCCTCGCCGGCGCGCTGGGCGCCTCGTCGGCGCGACTCGTGATGGCCTCGATGCTGCGCGGGCGCAACATGCAGCTCGAGGAGGTCGTGCGGCTGCTCGACGAGACGTCGCACGAGATCCACTTCAACCGCGAACTGCTGCGTGCTGCGCTCGAGCACCTTGCGCAGGGCGTGAGCGTCGTCGATGCGGAGCTTCGGCTCGTCGCGTGGAACCGGCGCTACGTCGAGCTCTTCGACTATCCGCCCGAGCTCGTCGTCATCGGCCGGCCGATCGAGGAGCTGATCCGCTGCAACGCGCGCCGCGGGCTCCTTGCGGCCGCGGATGTCGAGCAGTCGATCAGGCGGCGACTCGATTTCATGCGCGCCGGCAGCGCGTATACGCACGAGCGGGCGTTGCCCGACGGCACGGTACTCGAGATTCGCGGCAATCCGATGCCGGGTGGCGGGTTCGTGTCGACGTATTCCGATGTCACGTTGCGCAAGCGCTCGCAGCGTGCGCTCGAGGAGGCCAACGAGTCGCTGGAGGCACGCGTGTCGGCGCGCACGCGCGAGCTGACGACGCTCAACGCCGCGCTTGCCGAGGCGAAATCGGACGCCGAGCGCGCGAATTTCTCGAAAACCCGGTTCCTCGCCGCGGCGTCGCACGATCTCGCGCAACCGATCACCGCCGCGCGGCTGTTCGTGACGGCGCTCGAAGGCGAAGCACTGCCGCGACAGGCCGCGGCGCTGATCCACAGCGCGGGCAATGCGCTCACGACCGCGGAGGCGCTTCTCGCCGGATTGCTCGACATATCGCGTCTCGACGCCGGCGCAGAAGAAATGCGCCCCGAGCATTTCGAGATCCGCGGCCTGCTCGAGCCGCTGGTCGGCGAATTTCGCCTTCTCGCGCGCGAGAAGGGCTTACAGCTTCGCTATGCCGCAAGCAGCGCCATCGTCCATACCGACGCTCGGCTGCTGCGTCGCATCCTGCAGAATTTCCTCTCGAATGCCGTTCGCTACACGCGCTCCGGCGCCGTTCTGATCGGCGCCCGCCGCGCAGCGTCGATGCTGCGCATCGAGGTCTGGGATTCGGGACCCGGCATTCCGGCGTCGCGGCAGCACGAGATCTTCGAGGAATTTCGCCGCCTCGAAGCGCCCGACGGCGAAATCCCCCGCGGCCTGGGTCTCGGGCTCGCGATCGCCGAGCGCACCGCAAGGCTGCTGGGCTGCGAGTTGACGTTGCGCTCGTGGCCCGGCCGCGGCAGCGTCTTCGCGATCGCCGTGCCGATTGGCGAGCGCGCGCGAACGGCCGCAGCGGGCAAGGCGCGCGGGGGCGATCCCGATCGCGTGTCCGGCGCGGTCGTGCTGTGCATCGAGAACGAGATCGGCGTGCTCGCCGGCATCCGCGCGCTGCTCGCGCGCTGGGGATGCGACGTTCTCGCGGCGCGCAACCGCGACGAAGCGCTCGCCGCCGTGCAGGCGGGCGCCGTCCCCGACCTGCTGCTCGTCGACTATCATCTCGAAGGCGGCGTGAACGGCGTCGAGGTCGCGAACGAGCTTGCCGCGAAGCTGCCGGTCGAGCCGCCGATCGTCATCATGACGGCGGACCAGACGCAACAGTCGAAGCGCGACGCGGCTTCGCGCGGCTTCCAGATCCTCTACAAGCCGCTCAAGCCCGCGGCGTTGCGCGCCATGCTGAACCGGACGCTCGCGCTCGGCGACGCGGAACGCTCGCTGGACCCGCTGGTGTAGCCCGGCGCCTATTCGTCGACGTCGTCGTCGACGCCTTCGACGACGTCCGCATTCACCGCTGCGTCGGTCGCGAGCAGGCGCTGCGCGAGGAGCGCCGCCTGCGTACGTCGCTCGAGCCCGAGCTTGCGCAGGATCACCGTCACGTGCGCTTTCACCGTCGCCACGACGACGTCGATGTCCTCGGCAATCGCGCGATTCGAATAGCCGCGGGCGAGCAGCAACAGCACGCGATACTGTTGAGGTGTCAGCGCGGCGACCGCGCGCGCGAATTTGCGCTCCGCGGCGTCTTCGACCGACGCCTGGGCGAGTCCCTCGGGCGCCACGATCTCGCCGGCGAGCAGCGCACGCAGCATCGATCCGATCTCGTCAATGCTCGCCGACTTCGGAATGAAGCCCGAGGCGCCGCATGCAATCGACTTGCGTGCGATCGTTGCGCTCTCGAGCGCCGACACGACTGCGACGGGTATTGCCGGATGGCGGATCCGCAGCTCCATGAGTTCCGAGAGGCCCTGCGCACCCGGCATCCGCAGATCGAGCAGGATCAGGTCGGCATCCGGGTGCGCGTCGGCCGCAGCCTCGAGCGCCTCGACGCTGCCGGCTTCGACGATCTGCGCGTCGGGGAGACAGCGCACGACCGCCTGGCCAAGCGCAGCGCGAAAAAGCGGATGATCGTCGGCGATGATCAGCGTCGTGCGCGCCGGCATGTCGGGGCGGGTCCGCGGCCGAGTCCGGCGCCGACTGTCCTCGCGATCGGACTCGACCTCGCGTTGTCAGTCGGCAGGCGCGGCGAGCGGCTTGCCCTTTTCGACGATGTAAACCGCGAGCACCTTCGCCGGCGACTGGCCGCTGCGCGCATCGTGGATCGCGCGGGGTGGCACCTTGTACGAGTCGCCCGCTTTGAGCTTTTGCGGCGGCTGACCGTCGACGAAGAGCGTTAACTCGCCTTCCATCACGTATCCGGTCTCGGCACCCGGATGCGTGTGACGACCGATGTTCACGTTCGGCGCGATTTCGGCGATCCCGGTGATGACCTCGTAGTTGTTCCCCGGCACGTCGACCTTCTGCAGCGGCGTTCGCTTGATCGGCGGTGCCGCAGCGGGTTGCTGCGCGATCAGCGTTGTCGGCAATGCCGTTACCACGAGCAACGCAATGACCACCGACAGTTTGCGCATGACGATGCTCCCTTGTGGACGAGGTGTCGGCGCGCGCGGCTTTGTCACCGCTTCCGCGCCGCCCTGCAGCTTAGCACCGGGGTGCTTCAGGGGCGATCGTGCGCACGCCGCCATCAGGTCCCCGGTGGCACGAGCACCTGGCCACCGGCGATCGGCAACGAAAGAATCCACAGGCCGATCGTCGTGAAGATGATCATCAGCATCAGCATCGGCACCTCGCTCACGACAGCGCGCTTCGTACCGCGAAAGATGCGCAGCGCCTCGACGTGCGACACGTAGACGCCGAGGATGTGACCGATCAGGATCAGCGCCACCTGCGTGTGCCAGACCGTCCCGGCATCGAGGATCAGCGGATCGGCCGGCAGCGTTGCGGTTCCAAACAGATTCCAACGGAAGCCGAACGGGTCGGAAGCGATACGAACGATCTGCAAGCCCTGCGACACGAGCAGCGTGAAGTAGTGCGTGACGTTGTAGACGAACGCGATCGGCACGAGCGACAGCGCAAAGGCGAGCGCGAGCGTGCGGATCGCTTGCCGGCTGCCGGCGGCGATCCTCGATCCGACGATGAACGCGACGTAGACGGCCAGATAGACGAATGGCGAGAGGAGCAGCATCGCCCACTGCCAGTCGTAGTAGTAGTTGACGGTGACCGTGTAGGGCTGCGTCGAGCCGCGGGTCAGCACCGGGTAGATGTTGTTCCAGAAGATCGTGACCCACGGCAGCGTCTCGTGCAGGCCGTCGAATGCCGTCGACGAGAGCATGAACAGCACGAAGAGCAGCAGGCTCGTGTGCTCCGCCGGCTGCTCGAGCAGCCCGAGCAGCGGCTTGCGGATGGTCACCGTGCAGCCGCCGTCACCTTCACGCGCGTAAGCCACGGGCGCCATCAGGCCGACGAGCCGGAACATCACCGAGAAGAACTCGCCATGGCGGAACCAGGCTTCGCGTCCGAACGCTGCCGCGCCGGCGCAATTGACGACCGTGTACGCGAGCAGCGCGACCGCGAGCGAGAACGGCTGCGACTCGCCGAAGAGCTCGAAGCCGATGAAAGCGGCGTAGAGCGCGAGAGCCGGGTAGTAGCCGAGCCCTCGCGGGTAGCGTGCGAGGCTCGCCCGGCGTCCGCTCACCGCGACGAACGCGTCACAAAGCGTCCGCCACGGGTTTAGGAGTTCGTAGAGGTCGCCGATCAGCGCCGTCAGGTAGAGAAATCCAAGCGCGAAGACGAGCCAGAAGAACGTCATGTTGAAGTTCGCGTAGACGTTTCGGGTTCCGACGAGCCCCGTCGCGACGCACAGTGCGAGCATTGCGACCGACAGCCCCTGAAGCGTGCCGAGCAACTTCCGCGGAATGCGAAACCCGGCGCGTTCACGAACCTGAGCGCGCGAGTCGGCGTCGATCGGAAGACCGGCGAAGTACGCGACGACTGCAAACGAAACCGCGAGCGTCGCGCTCGCGCCGTAGGCGTACATCCAGAACGGGACGGGCAGGTTGTACGGCGTGCCGAACGAGTGCGCATGCACGCCGGCGGCCAGGATCGACAGCAGGACGGCAGCGAAGAGCGGGACGCCGCGGCGAGAGAGGGGCCGGCGCGGGCCTTTGCGATCGACGTCGGAATCGGACTGCAACAATGTCTCCGGTGCTGCGGACTGGGCGGTTGACGGTGCGGCGAAGCCGCGAGCCGAACGCCGAAAGCGTCTCCGCCGGGACATCGTCCCGAATCCAGCAAGGTCGCAAGCGTAAGCCAATTGCCGGCAGGGTCCGGCGCAGCCATTTAGCTGTGGGCCTCGCGTTGACGCACGTGCCGAAAACGGCCTATAATCGCGGTCTTTTCGCCGATCCGGCGGGCGGCGCTTTTGCACGCGCGCCGGGTCAGGGGTGGGGTACGCGATGAAGTTCTCGCGACCGCCACGCCAAAAAAGGTGGCCTAAGCCGGTGCTTCGCGGCCGCACGTCGCGTGGCGGGGTGCTTGGGCCACTTTGATTTCAAGCGAGATGAGCCATGCGGGGCAGCGGCCGCCGGACGCCCCGCACACTCAGGAAAACCAGAGCGGAAAACTCTAGATGCCAACCATCAATCAACTCGTGCGGAAGGGTCGCCAGGCCCCCGTGTCGAAAAGCAAGGTCCCGGCGCTGCAGCAAAGCCCGCAAAAGCGCGGCGTCTGCACCCGGGTGTACACGACGACGCCGAAGAAGCCGAATTCCGCTCTGCGCAAGGTCGCGAAGGTGCGGCTCACGAACGGCTTCGAGGTGATCAGCTACATCGGCGGCGAGGGCCACAATCTGCAGGAGCACTCCGTGGTGCTGATCCGGGGCGGCCGCGTGAAGGACCTGCCCGGCGTCCGCTATCACATGGTGCGCGGCGCGCTCGATACCGCCGGCGTCAAGGACCGCAAGCAGGCGCGGTCCAAGTACGGCGCCAAGAAACCGAAATCGTAGAAGCGCCGAAAGTGAAAACCTGCTTTCGGCGGGCTGACGAGCGTCGAATCGCCGGCGAAGCCGGACGATTCGACGGGGCAAATTCAGAAGGTACGGAGTAGCGATGCCAAGACGCAGAGAAATCCCGAAGCGCGAGATCCTGCCGGATCCGAAGTACTCGAACATCGACGTCGCCAAGTTCATCAACGTGCTGATGACGAGCGGCAAGAAGTCGGTCGCCGAACGGATCATCTACGGCGCGTTCGAGCAGATCGAAAAGCGCGGCGGCAAAGATCCGCTCGAAGTCTTCAATCAGGCGCTCACGAACTCGCGCCCGATGGTCGAAGTGAAGAGCCGCCGCGTCGGTGGCGCGAACTTCCAGGTGCCCGTCGAAGTGCGGCCGGTGCGCCGGATGGCGCTCGCGATGCGCTGGCTTCGCGAAGCGGCGCGCAAGCGCGGCGAGAAGTCGATGGGACAGCGGCTCGCGGCCGAGCTGATCGACGCGTCGGAAGGACGCGGCGGCGCCGTCAAGAAGCGCGAGGAAGTGCACCGGATGGCCGAAGCGAACAAGGCATTCAGCCACTTCCGGTTTTAACGGCCTACGGAAAACCAGAAGAGGCACTTCACGAGCGGCAAAGGCTGCGAAAAGTACAGGAGAAGCGAATCTCACGAGCAGCGCGGAGAAACTGCACGTAAAGGCAGGAGAACCGAATTTCACGAGCAATGGATGAAATCTTTCCACTGCTCGACTTTACTGACATGGCAAGAACTACCCCAATCGACCGGTATCGCAACATCGGCATCAGTGCGCACATCGATGCCGGCAAGACCACGACCACCGAGCGCATCCTCTTCTACACGGGCGTGTCGCACAAGATGGGCGAGGTCCACGATGGCGCCGCCGTCATGGACTGGATGGAGCAGGAGCGCGAGCGCGGCATCACGATCACGTCCGCGGCGACGACGTGCTTCTGGAAAGGGATGGACAACGGCTATCCCGAGCACCGGATCAACATCATCGATACGCCAGGCCACGTCGACTTCACGATCGAGGTCGAGCGCTCGATGCGCGTGCTCGACGGCGCATGCATGGTGTACGACTCGGTCGGCGGTGTGCAGCCGCAGTCTGAGACGGTCTGGCGGCAGGCGAACAAGTACAAGGTGCCGCGGCTCGCGTTCGTCAACAAGATGGACCGCGTCGGCGCGAACTTCTTCAAGGTCTACGACCAGATGAAGTCGCGCCTCAAGGCGAACCCGGTGCCGATCCAGGTGCCGATCGGTGCCGAGGACAAGTTCGAGGGCGTGATCGACCTCGTCAAGATGAAGGCGATCTACTGGGACGATTCGTCGCAGGGGATGCGCTACGAGATGCGCGACATTCCGGCGAACCTCCTCGATCTCGCGAAGGAGTGGCGCGAGAAGATGGTCGAAAGCGCAGCCGAGGCGAACGAAGAGGTGATGAACAAGTACCTCGAATCGGGCGAGCTCAGCGTCGAGGAGATCAAGCGGAGCCTTCGTGCACGCGCGATCGCGGGCGAGATCGTGCCGATGCTCTGCGGCTCGGCGTTCAAGAACAAGGGCGTGCAGGCGATGCTCGACGCGGTGATCGACTATATGCCGGCGCCGACCGACATTCCGCCGGTGAAAGGCGAGCTCGAGAACGGCAAGGAAGGCGAGCGCAAGGCGTCCGACGACGAGCCGTTCGCAGGACTCGCGTTCAAGATCATGACCGACCCGTTCGTCGGCCAGCTCGTGTTCTTCCGCGTGTATTCGGGCGTCGTCAATTCGGGCGACTCCGTCTACAACCCGGTCAAGCGCAAGCGCGAGCGGCTCGGGCGCATCCTGCAGATGCACGCGAACGAGCGCAAGGACATCAAGGAAGTTCGCGCCGGCGACATCGCGGCTGCGGTCGGCTTGAGGGAAGCGACGACCGGCGACACGCTGTGCGACCCGAACAACGTCATCACGCTCGAGAAGATGGTGTTTCCCGAGCCGGTGATACACGTCGCGGTGGAGCCGAAGACGAAGGCCGACCAGGAGAAGATGGGCATTGCGCTCAATCGCCTGGCGCAGGAGGACCCGTCGTTTCGCGTGCGCAGCGACGAGGAATCGGGCCAGACGATCATCTCGGGCATGGGCGAGTTGCATCTCGAGATCCTCGTCGACCGGATGAAGCGCGAGTTCGGCGTCGAGGCGAACGTCGGCGCGCCGCAGGTCGCGTATCGCGAGGCGATCCGCAAGCCGGTCGAGGTCGAGGGCAAGTTCATCAAGCAGTCCGGTGGCCGCGGCCAGTACGGCCATGTCTGGCTCAAGATGGAGCCGAACGAGCAGGGCAAGGGCTACGAGTTCGTCGACGCGATCAAGGGCGGCTCGGTGCCGCGCGAATACATCCCGGCGGTCGACAAGGGACTCAAGGAAACGTTGCCGACCGGCGTGCTCGCCGGCTTCCCGGTCGTCGACGTCAAGGTGACGCTGTTCGACGGTTCGTCCCACGACGTCGACTCGAACGAGAACGCGTTCAAGATGGCCGCGTCGATCGCGTTCAAGGACGGCATGCGGAAGGCCTCGCCTGCGTTGCTCGAGCCGATGATGGCGGTCGAGGTCGAGACGCCCGAGGAGTTCATGGGCAACGTGATGGGCGATCTGTCGTCGCGGCGCGGCATCGTGCAGGGGATGGAAGACAACCCGACGGGCAAGGTGATCAAGGCCGAGGTGCCGCTCGCCGAGATGTTCGGGTACTCGACCACGCTGCGGTCGCTGTCGCAGGGACGCGCGACGTACACGATGGAATTCAAGCACTACACCGAGGCGCCGAAGAACGTCGCCGAGGCGGTCATCAACAAGAAAGGTTAGGCGCAGCAGTGGCCTGCATGGTTT
>DATJFI010000060.1:0-33051 GCA_035495715.1 Casimicrobiaceae bacterium | reverse complement strand
CGGCGTCGGCATGATCCGCCTCGAGCAGATCCGCATCGCGGAGGGCCCCGGCGACAATCGGCTTGCCGCCGACCTCTCGACGTCGATGTACCTCGGCGACAAATGGGAGCACCTGTTCCATGTCGGCGACGCACGGCTTCGCGCGTACGGCAGCGAGCCCCTCGCCGCGGGGCGCCACTGGCTCGAGCTGCCGAAGCAGGCGTTCTGGGTATTCTGATCATTCCCGCGGGCGCGCTCGCGTCGCAACCATGACGAGCGCGCTGCGCTTCCTGCTCGACCTCGACACCGCTTTGCAGCGGTCGCTCGACGGCGACGACGCAGTCGCCACGGCGGTGCGGCTGCTCGGAACGCATCTCGAAACCGCATGCGCGTACGTGCGGATCGACGTCGGCAGCGGATCCGCGCGGGTGATGTCCGACCACGCGGCGGCAACGCCGGCGTTCGGCATCGACGATGTCGGCGGTGCTGCAGGCGAGGCGCTTCGCGACGGCCGCGCCTACCGGAGCGATGACGGCGCGCGCTCGCTGCTGGCCGTTCCGGTCCTGCATCAAGGCCGGCTCGCAGCGGCGATGCTGCTTCGCGACGAACGCGCGCGCGCATTGCGCGAAGACGACGTCGATCTCGCGCGCCTCGTCGCCAATCGCTGCTTCGAGTCGTTCGAGCGGATGCGCACGATGCACGAGGCCAAGGAAGGCGCGGCGCAGGTGCGCCTCGTCGCCGATCACGTGCCCGCGAAGATCAGCTACGTGGATCGCGCGCTGCACTATCGCTTCAACAACGCCGCCTACGGTGACTGGTACGGGGTCGACACGGCGACGATCGTCGGCCGGCACGTCCGCGAGGTGCTGGGCGACGCGACGTATCGCGAGCGCCTCCCCTATATGCAGCGTGCGCTGCGCGGCGAAACGGTCACGTTCAAGAGCCGCAGCGAGCATTCGCGCCTCGGCATGCGGATGACGGACATCACGTGCGTGCCCGATATCGCCGAGGACGGCGAAGTGCGCGGCTTCTTCGTGATGAGCGTCGACACGACGGAGCGCCAGCGCGCAGAGGAGCGCCTGCGCGAGAACGACCGACGCAAGGACGAGTTCCTCGCGATGCTCGCGCACGAGCTGCGCAATCCGCTCGCGCCGCTCTCCAACGCGCTGTATCTGTGGCCGTTGGTTGCGCACGATGCGAAGCGCGCGGACGAACTGCGCGCGCTGATGGAGCGGCAACTTCACCAGCTCACGCGCCTGCTCGACGATCTTCTCGACATGTCGCGCGTCAGTCGCGGCCGGATCGAGCTGCGGCGGCATCCGGTGCGGCTCGTCGACGCCCTCGACCGCGCGCTGGAAGGCGTGCGCCTGCTGGCCGACCGGCAGCAGCAGACGCTCGCGGTGACTCCGGCGCCCGCCGACCTGTGGGTGAACGCCGACATCGAGCGGCTGACGCAGGTGTTCGACAACGTCCTGAACAACGCGGTCAAGTACACGCCCGAGGGCGGATGCATTCGCGTCGCATGCGAGCGCGACGGCGCGTGCGCGGTCGTGCGCGTCGTCGACGACGGCCGCGGCATTCCCCCGGAGATGCTCGAGCGCGTCTTCGAGATGTTCGTTCAGCTCGATCCGACGCTCGAAAATGGGCGTGGCGGCATGGGAATCGGCCTGGCGCTGTCGAAGCGGCTCGTCGAGATGCACGGCGGCACGATCGTCGCGAAAAGCGCCGGCGTCGACCATGGCACCGAATTCGTCGTACGGCTGCCGCTCGCGAGCGCCGGCGAGACGGCGACGTCGCCGTCCGAATCCCCGATCGTCATGCATGACGTACCGCCCGATGGCGGAGCGCCCAGGCGCCGAATCCTCGTCGTCGATGACGTCGAAGCGTCGGCGAATACGCTGGGCGCTGCGTTGCGCGCAATGGGTCACGAGGTCGTCGTCGCGCTCAACGGGCACTCCGCGCTCGACGCCGCGAGCCGGTTTTGTCCCGATAGCGTGTTCCTCGATCTGGCGATGCCGGAAATGAACGGCTACGAAGTCGCGCAGCGGCTGCGCGCGATGCATGCGGGACGCGACGTGCTCCTGATCGCGCTGACCGGGTTCGCGCAGGAGGACGACTACCGGCGCACGCGCGAAGCGGGCTTCGACCACCACCTCGTCAAGCCGGCGAGCATGCAACGCATCGAAGCGCTTCTCCGCGATCCCGCGCTGCCAGACGAGCCAAGGCAATCGATGCAGGACGCGGCTCGCGACCATCGATAAAGCAGGCAACGAACGTAGTGGAAAAGATCAGCGTCGACAAGAGCGTGCAAGCGGCGCACACGCCGATGATGCAGCAGTACCTTCGTTTCAAGGACGCGCATCCCGACCGGCTGCTCTTCTACCGGATGGGTGATTTCTACGAGCTCTTTTACGCGGACGCCGAACGCGCGTCGCGGCTTCTCGACATCACGCTGACCGCGCGCGGCCAATCGGCCGGCGCGCCGATTCCGATGGCCGGCGTGCCGCACCATGCGCTCGAGCAGCATCTCGTGCGTCTGCTCGCGCGTGGCGAAAGCGCGGTGATCGTCGACCAGATCGGCGACCCGGCGACGAGCAAGGGGCTCGTCGAGCGCAAGGTTACGCGGATCGTGACGCCCGGTACGCTGACCGACGCCGGATTGCTCGAGTCGAAGCGCGACGCGCCGCTCGCCGCCCTCGTCCGCGACGCCGATCGCGCCGGCATCGCCTGGCTCAACCTGGCCTCCGGACAGCTCACGCTCGCCGACGTCGCGGTCGCCGATTGCGTCGCGACGCTCGAGCGCATCGAGCCGGCGGAGCTTCTTCTCGAAGAAGACACGACGGCGCCGGCCTGGCGCGGAACGCCGGCCGCCGTGCACGCGCTGCCGGCGTGGCATTTCGATCGTGCCGCCGCGGCGCGTGCGCTTGCGCGGCAAATGGGCACGGTCGACCTCGCGGGATTCGGCGCCGACGCCGCACCGCTTGCGATCGGTGCCGCGGGCGCCCTGCTCGGCTACGCAAGCGCCACGCAACAAAGCGAGCTCGCGCACGTACGCACGCTTCGCGTCGAGTCGACGAGCGAATTCGTCGCACTCGACGCCGCTACCCGGCGCAACCTCGAGATCACGCAGACGCTCGCCGGCGCCCGCGAGCCGACGCTGCATTCGCTGCTCGACGCGTGCGTGACGGCGGCGGGCAGCCGCTCGTTGCGGAACTGGCTCGTGCACCCGCTGCGCGATCAGGCGAAGGTGGTCGCGCGGCACGACGCCATCGACGCGCTGCGCGCGGATCCTTCCACTTCGCGGACGATCGCCGGCGCGCTGCGCGGCAGTGTCGACGTCGAACGCGTGGTGTCGCGCATCGCGTTGCGAAACGCGCGCCCGCGCGATCTCGCCGGCCTGCGCGATACGCTCGCGCGATTGCCGCTTCTCGTGACAAGCGCCGAACGCCTCGACGCTGCGCTCGTCCGCGACTGCATCCGCGACATGGCGCTCGACCCGCAGTGGCACGCGCTGCTCGCGCGTGCGATCGCCGCGGAACCTCCCGCACAGCTTCGCGACGGCGGCGTGATCGCGGACGGCTACGACGCCGAGCTCGACGATCTGCGCAACGTCGATGCCGGCTGTGGCGAGTTCCTGCTGGCGCTCGAGAAACGCGAGCGGGAGCGCAGCGGCATCGCGACGCTCAAGGTCGAATACAACCGCGTCCACGGCTTCTACATCGAGGTGACGCGCGCGCACGCCGAGCGCGTGCCCGACGACTACCGGCGCCGGCAAACGCTCAAGAACGCGGAGCGCTACACGACGGCCGAGCTTTCCGCATTCGAATCGAAGGCGCTGACCGCGCAGGAACGCGCGCTTGCGCGCGAGCGACGGCTCTATGACGAGCTGCTCGCGCAAATGGCAGCGGCGATCGTGCCGCTGCAGAAAGTCGCGACGGCGCTCGCGGCGCTCGACGTCCTCGCCAATCTGGCCGAGCGAGCGGACGCGCTGCGGCTCGTCCGTCCGCGCTTCCAGGACGACATCGGCATTGCGATCGAAGGCGGCCGTCACCTGGTCGTCGAGCGACAGGTCGACACGTTCATTCCGAACGACGTCACGCTCGACGCGTCGCGGCGTCTGCTCGTCGTCACCGGCCCGAACATGGGTGGCAAGTCGACGTACATGCGGCAGATCGCGGTGATCGCACTCCTTGCGTATGCCGGCATGTTCGTACCCGCGGCGCGCGCGACACTCGGTCCGCTCGACGCGATCCACACGCGAATCGGTGCCGCCGACGATCTCGCGGGCGGACGCTCGACGTTCATGGTCGAGATGACGGAGGCGGCGTACATCCTGAATCGCGCGACCGCGCAGAGCCTCGTGCTGATCGACGAGATCGGCCGCGGCACGTCGACGTTCGACGGGCTCGCGCTCGCATGGGCGATCGCGCACCGGCTCGCCGCCGTGAACCGCAGCCTCGCGCTCTTCGCGACGCACTATTTCGAGCTGACGGCGCTGCCGTCGGAGATCGACGGCTGCGCGAACGTCCACTTCGACGCCGTTGAGACGAAGAACCGGCAGGGACCCGGCATCGTGTTCCTCCATCACGTGGAGGATGGTCCTGCCAACCGAAGCTACGGGCTGCAAGTCGCTCGGCTCGCCGGCGTGCCGGCTGACACGCTGCGCCAAGCGCAACGCTACTTCGCGCGGCTCGACAAGTTCAACGTGCGCGACGACGCGCAGCACGACCTGTTTGCGCCGCCCACGCCCGCCGGCGGTGAACGCACGCAGCGCACGCGAACGGCGCGCATCGAAGCGAAGCTCGCGGAGCTCGATCTCGATGGGATGTCGCCGCGCGACGCGCTGGCGGCGCTGTACGAGCTGAAGCGCTTGGCGGCGCCCGATTCCGGTTAGTCGAACGTCGCGCTGGCTTCGCCGACGCCGTCGAATTCGACGTCGATCGTCTCGCCGGGAAACGCCTCGAACACGCCGGTCCACGTGCCGGCGGTGATGACGTCGCCGGCGCGCAGCGCCATGCCGCGCGACGCGGCGTGTCGCGCGAGCCACGGCAGCAGGAACACCACGTCGCCGAGCGGATGACCGCCGCGCGTCTCGCGCACAAGGTCGCCGTTGCGCCGGACGCGGGCGACGAGCGCGCGCCAGTCGACGTTCACGGGAAACGCTCGACCGCTGCCGACCACCAGCGCGCCGTTGACGCCCTGGTCCGCCAGCTTCTGCGTCGGCGCTGCGCGATCGACGTCGGCGAAGCGTGGATCGACGACCTCGATCGTGACGAGCCATTCGCCGATCGCCGCACGCACGCTCGCGTCGTCGTACGCCTCGATCGGCGCGCACAGCCGGAACGCGACCTCGCCTTCGATCAGTATCCGATTGAACGCGCCCGCACCGAAGCGCGCCGGCGTCGCGACGACCCGCGCGGGCGGCAACGGCGCCGCATTCGGAACGGCGTCGCGGTCGGACGCGCCGACCTTCCACGCGAAAGGCGGCGACACGGCGAACCAGCGCATCGCCTCGGCGACCGACTGCTGAACGGCATAGGCGTCGTCGTCGTTCGCAGGCACCGGCAGCTCGGTCGCATCGACGGTGATGCGACCGTGATGCGCGTCGACGAGCGCATCGCGAAGCAATGCGAGCTCGTCGGGGAGATCGGTCATTGGTCTACCCGCCGCGCTGCGCGCTTCGGGGCTGGTTCGCGCTCGGGGCGGCCCTTCGCGCTCACACCATTTCGGCGATGCGCGGCGCGTGCGGGGCCGTTTGCTCGCTCCGCGCCGCGAGACTCGCCATCGCCGCGTCGACGCCGCCGGCACGATGCGGAACGCCCGCGAGATGCAGACCCATCTCGACGCCGGCCAGCGTTCCCATCAGCGTCAAGTCGTTGAAATCGCCAAGATGGCCGATCCGGAACACGCGGCCGGCGAGCTTCGAGAGCCCCGTCCCGAGCGACATGTCGAAGCGCTCGAGCACGACACGGCGCAACGCATCGGCGTCGTGTCCATCGGGCATCAGCACCGCCGTCAGCGAGTTGCTGTATTCGTCGGCGTTCGCACACAGGATCTCGAGTCCCCATGCGCGCACGGCCGCGCGCGTCGCGTTGCCATGGCGTGCGTGGCGCGCGAACACGTTCGGCAGGCCTTCGTCGAGCAGTTGGTCGAGCGCCGCGTCGAGCCCGTACAGCAGGTTGGTCGCCGGCGTCCACGGCCAGTAGCCGTTGCGGTTCGCGGCGATGATCTCCTCCCAGCCCCAGTAGGCGCGCGGCAGCGTCGCGCGCTTTGAGGCTTCGCGCGCTTTCTCGCTGACCGCATTGAACGAAAGCCCCGGCGGCAGCATCAGTCCCTTCTGCGAACCCGCGACAGTGACGTCGACGCCCCAGGCGTCGTGGTGATACTCGATCGAGCCGAGCGACGAGATCGTGTCGACGAAGAGCAGCGCCGGATGGTTGGCGCGATCGATCGCGTCACGGATTCGCGGCACGTTGCTGACGACACCGGTCGACGTCTCGTTGTGGACGATGCAGACGGCCTTGATCGCATGCGCGCGATCGTCGGCGAGCCGCGCGTGCACGGCATCCGCGTCGGCGCCATGACGCCAGTCGCCGGGAATGAATTCCGGCTGCAAGCCGAGCCGCTCGGCGAGCCGCTTCCAAAGGAGCGCGAAGTGACCGGTTTCCGCCATCAGCACACGGTTGCCCGCCGACAGCGTGTTGACGAGCGCCGCTTCCCATGCGCCGGTTCCGGAAGCCGCGTAGATGACGACCGGCTCGCGTGTATCGAAGATCGATCCGATGCGCCCGAGGATCGAAAGCCCGAGCTGCGCGAACTCGGGACCGCGATGGTCGATCGTCGGCCGATCGATCGCGCGCAGCACGCGGTCGGGAACGTTCGTCGGTCCCGGAATCTGCAGGAAGTGACGCCCGGCCGGATGGCTGTCGTAGCGGAACATTGGTCAGTGGCGCAGGGGCGCCCCACGCCACTGACTGCGGCCCCCGTGGGGGCAGCGAGCGAAGCGAGCGTGGGGATCGTTCATTCTAGTGATGGTGCCCGTGCGCGCCGTGCACGTGCCCGTGCACGAGCTCGTCCTGCGTCGCGGGGCGGATGTCGAGCACCTTGCAGTCGAAGCGCAGGCGCTGGCCGGCGAGCTCGTGGTTGCCGTCGAGCACCGCCTTGCCGTCGGCGATGTCGGTGATGCGCCATACCGTCTCGTTGCCGTCCTGCTCGGCGACCAGGTGACCACCGACCTCGATGTCGGGCGGCAACTGGTCCACCGCTTCGATGCGCATCAGCGACGTGTCGTAATCGCCGAACGCTTCGTCAGGGTCGAGCGTCACCGAGATGCTGTCGCCGACCTTCTTGTGGTTGAGCGCCTCCTCGACCTTCGGAAAGATCCCGGAATGTCCGCCGTGCAGATAGGCGACCGGCTCCGCGGTCTCCTCGATCAGCCGGTTGCTCGAATCGTAGAGCTTGAACGACAGCGTGACGACAGTGTTCGCAAAGACGTTCATGGGTCGCGCAACGAGATGGAGGATCGATGGACGCAAGCGTTCAGCGCGCCCGCGTTCTGGACAGGCATTGTACGCCGCGGTTCCTGCGGCCGCGGCGCGGCGTCCGCGTGCGATCGCTCGCTATACTCGGCTGCATGGAGCGTGCATTGCGCCGCATGCTGGGAGGCCACACGCCGGCCTCGTTCCTGCGCCGCTACTGGCACAAGGAGGCGCTCCTGATTGCCGGCGCGCTGCCCGGATTCGCGCCACTGCTTTCGCGCCATGTGCTGTTCGGGCTCGCCGCGCGCGACGACGTCCAGTCGCGCCTCGTGCAGCGCACGCGCAACGGCTACATGCAGGACGACGGCCCGTTCCGCCGCGCGACGCTCGAGCGATTGGCTGCGCGCAACTGGACGCTGCTCGTGCAGGGCGTGAATCTGCATGTCGAAGCGGCCGATGCGCTGTTGCGCCGCTTCGCATTCATCCCCTATGCGCGGCTCGACGACCTGATGGTGAGCTACGCGGCGCCGGGTGGCGGTGTCGGGCCGCATTACGATTCCTACGACGTCTTTCTGCTGCAGGCCTCGGGACACCGGCGCTGGCGTTACGGGCCGCAGCCGGATCTGCGGCTCGTTCCCGATCTGCCGCTTCGGATTCTCGCGCACTTCACGCCCCGGCACGACGCGACGCTCGCGCCGGGCGACATGCTGTACCTGCCGCCGCACTACGCGCACGACGGCATTGCCGTCGATGCCTGCATGACGTACTCGATCGGATTTCGCGCGCCTTCGTACCAGGAGCTCGCCGAGGCGTTTCTCGATCATCTGCGCGACGCGCTCGACGTGCCGGGCCGCTACGCCGACGCCGATCTTCGCCACGCACGCGAGCCCGCGCGCATTGGCAAGCCGATGCAGCGACGCATCGTGAACGCCCTTTCCGCCGTTCGCTTCGACGCCGACGACGTGGCCCGTTTCCTCGGCCGCTACCTGAGCGAACCGAAGGCCGACGTCCTGTTCGTCCCCGGCACCCGCCGTTCACGCGCCGATTTCGCCCGCCGGATCGCCCGCGCGGGCATCCGGCTCGACCGCCGGACGCAACTGCTCTACGATGACGCCCGCCTCTACATCAACGGGGAGGATCTCGCGGTGACGGCATCCGGCGTGAACGCATTGCGCGCGCTTGCCGACCGGCGTGCGCTGCCGGCCGAAGCGTGTGCCGACCTGCCGGCCGAGGTCGTCGCGCTGCTTCACGAGTGGCAACGGCATGGCTTCCTCGCCGACTGATACGCCGCTGCGCCCGCCGCCCGGCCTGCCGCGCGAGGCGCGCCTCGAATCGCTTTCCGAGATCAGGCGTGCGCACGACGAGGTCATCGCGCTCGCTCAACGCCACATCAAGGTATTCGACCGCGACCTGTCGTCGGACGGCTGGAACAGTCCCGAGCGTTGCAGCGCGCTGTCGTCGTACCTGCGCCGCAAGCCCGGCGCGCGGCTCGACATCATCGTGCACGAGACGCGCTACGTCGAAGCCTACGCCGCGCGCCTTACCGCGTTGCTCGGACGCCATGCGCACGCGATGAAGATCTATCGCACGGGCCCCCGCGCGCGCCCCGCGATGGATCCGCTCGTCATCGTCGACGACATGCACTTCGTGCACCGCCATCACGTCGCGTGGGCGCACGCAACGCTGTCGATCGGCAATCCCGAGCGCGCGAAGCCGCTCGTCGAGCGGTTCGACGAGATCTGGGCGACCGGCGAGGCGGGCGTATCGGCGAGCGTGCTGGGCCTGTAGGGCTTACCGGTCGCGAGTCACGACGAACGCGCCGGCGCCCCCCGTAGGGCGCGCGTCGAGCGATCGTCCTACACTCTTTTCGCGGCCGTCCCGATACCGGATCGCGGGCGTAACGCAAACAATATTAGGGCCGATCGACGATCGCCTTTCGACGCGACGCGCGGCATCCATCCTTAGAGGAGAGAAATCCGATGACAACGTTCAAGACGAAGCTGTTGGCTGCTGTCTTCGTTCCGGCCTTCGCGCTTGCCGCTGGCGTCGCCAGTGCAGCGGGCACGCAGACGACCCAGCCGAGCGCAGCGACTACGACCTCGCCGTCGACGTCCGGCAGCAGCATGCAGAACAGCATGAAGAGCGGGACCGCCAGCGCCGATGCGACGTTCGACCGGCTCGACAAGAATCACGACGGCAAGCTGACGAGCACGGAAGCCGCCGCCGATCCGAAGGTGCAGGCGATGTGGAAGAAGCTCGACGCGAACAACAAGGGCTCGGTCACGAAATCCGAGTTCGAAGCGCACGCGTCGGACATCAAGTAACGATGCAGCAGGCGTGGCGCGTTCACGCCACAACCGTTCCCGATGGCGGAGCGCCTTGCGGCATCCGCCGTCGGCGTTTCTGACGCCGCTCTCGTAGCCGCCAGCCGGGCTCCCGCGTCGCCGTCTCAGAGCGGCGCCCCGATCCGGCGCGCGACTTCGCGGTAGTGCTCGATCACTTCGCCCAGGTCGCGGCGGAAGCGATCCTTGTCGAGCTTCTCGCCCGTCTTCGCGTCCCATAACCGGCAGCCGTCGGGCGTGAACTCGTCGCCGAGCACGAGCTCGCCCTGCGGATCGTCGAGCGGGTGGCCGAACTCGAGCTTGTAGTCGACGAGATCGATGCCCGCGTTCGCGAAAAGCGGCTTCAGCACGCGATTCACGCGATGCGTGAGCGCCTTCATCTGCTCGATCTCGCGCTGCGTCGCCCAGCCGAGCACGCGGATGTGATCGTCGTTGACGAGCGGATCGTGCAGCGCATCGCTCTTGAGGAAGAACTCGAAGATGGGCTCCGGCAGCCGCAGCCCCTCCTCGAGCCCGTAACGCTTCGCCATCGACCCTGCGCAGACGTTGCGCACGACGCACTCGACCGGGATCATCTTCATCGCTTTCACCAGCGATTCGCGCGCGTCGAGCAGCGCGACGAAGTGCGTCCGGATGCCGGCTTCGGCGAGCTTTCCCATCACGAATGCGTTGATCCGGTTGTTCGTCTCGCCCTTGCCCTCGAGCTTCGCGAGCTTGGCGCCGTCGAAGGCGGAAACGTCGTCGCGGTAGTGCATGATCAGCCGCTGCGGATCGTCCGTCGCATAAACGGTCTTGGCCTTGCCGCGATAGCGCTCGTCACGTTTTTCCATCGTTCTCCTCCTTGACCCGCTACATATGGCGCCATCCGAATCCGTCGTGCTGATCGGCGATGCCGATCCAGCCGGGCTCGCAGTTCAACGCATTCGACAGCGCCGCGCGCGCCTTGTCCGGCGTGTTGTTCTGCTGCGACAGATGCGCGGCGATGATGTGCTTGAGGCGCGACGTGTCGAGCGCGGCGAGCAGCGCCGCCGCGGCTTCGTTGTGCAGGTGACCGAGACGGCTCGCGATCCGCTGCTTGAGCGGCCACGGATAGTCGCCGTCCTCGAGCATGCCGAGGTCGTGGTTGCATTCGAGCACGAGCGCGTCGCACCCCGACAGGCTGGCCTCGACATAGCGAGTCGTCGTGCCGATGTCGGTCAGCACGCCGAGCCGGTGGACGCCATCGCCGACGACGAACTGCACCGGCTCGCGCGCGTCGTGCGGCACCGGAAACGGCCGCACCTCGACCATGCCGATCGCGAAGGCGTCATGGCTGTCGAATCCGCAGACCTTCGGCAGCCGCGCGAAACGCTCGCCGGCCATCTCGAGCGTGCCGAACGTGAGCCACACGGGAACGCGATAGCGCCTCGCAAACGCAGCGACGCCGCCGATGTGGTCCTGATGCTCGTGCGTGACGAGAACGGCGGCGATCGAATCGGGCGCGAGCCCAAGGCGCAGAAGACGCGCGACGGTCTCGCGCAGGCGAAAACCGCAGTCGATCAGGACGCGCGTATCGCCGACTTCGACGACGAGACCGTTGCCTTCGCTGCCGCTGCCCAGGGAGGCGAAGCGCATGGCCGGCGGTGTGACTTACTTGAGCTGGTCGCGCAGCAGCGTAAGGATCCGCTCGGAGGCCGGCGAATGGTCGGGCTTGCCCGTCGTGTCCTGGACGGTCACCGCGCTTTGCGGCGACGTCTCGGCCACCTTGATCCGGTACTGCTCCGGCTTGTCCTTCTCGTCGTCCTTCCGGAACAGGTTCGTGATCTTCGACAGGAACCCGTGCTCGCGATCCTTCTTCGCCATCTCGGTGTCCGGATCGGCGAAGCGCACGTAGTACGTGCCGCTCGAACGGTCGCGGTCGACGACGGTGAAGCCGGTGCGGTCGAGCGCGAGGCCGACGCGGCGCCATGCGCGGTCGAACGGGTCGTCGACGATCAGCGTCGAGATGCCGTCGGCCTTCTCGAGCCGCGCGTGCACCGGTGCCGTTGCCGCGGCGGCCGGCGACGTCGCGGCCTCGGCGCTTGTTTCCGGCACGCCGAAGCGCATCATCAACCGCGACAGCATTTCCGCTTCGAGCCCGGGATTGGGCGGCATCAGCGCCCAGGCGAAGCCCGCGCCCTGCACGTTGTCGATCTTCACCGTGGGTACCTGTTCCATGCCGCGATGCGACACGTAGATCTCGACGGTGCCGGGCTCCGCGCCGCGCTCGATCCGCGTGCGGAACTTGTCGCGCTTGTAGGTCGTGTAGAAAACGTCGATGTACTTGCCGATGTACTTGCGCAGGATGTCCTGCGGAATCTCGGCGCGGTTCTCGGCCCAGTCGGTCTCCATGATGCCGAGCGTGGGCTCGTCGGTGGCGATGACGAAGCCGGTATCGGTCCAGAACTTCTTCACCGTGGCCCATGCCTGGTCGGGCGTCGCCTTCACGACGAGCCAGCGCTGCGTGCCGCCGCGAACGATGTGCGCGTCGGGATTGCCGGGCAGCAAGTCGTCCTTCGGGCGCGTCGCGTTTTGTGCGGCGAGTCCCGAGGCGGTCGAGATTTGATAGCGGTCGTCGTATTGCGGCGTCGACAGGTTCGGCGGCAACTCGAGCGACGGCGCGCTCGAACTCGACGACTTGTAGTCGATGCGCTTGCCGAGCGAGGGCATCGACTCGCAGCCCGCGAGCGACAGGAGGACGATCGCAACGAGCGCGCAACTGCGCGCAAAGGAAACCGGAAAGACGTTCATCAGGAGTAAACCTTGAGGGCAGGCCGGTCGAGGCATTGCGCGTCGCGGAGCGCGGCGCGCAGCGCCTCGTGGTGCTGCGGCGACAGGGGCGTGAGCGGCAGCCGCAGCTCGTTGTGGATCAGGCCCATCTCGGCAAGCGCCCACTTGACCGGGATCGGGTTTGCTTCGACGAAGAGACGCGCGTTCAGCTCCGCGAGCCTCGCATTGCGCTCGCGGGCGACGGCGACATTCCCTGCAAGCGCCGCCTCGCACATCTTCGCCACCAGCTTCGGCGCGACGTTCGCCGCGACGGAGATCACGCCGTGACCGCCGAGCAGCATGAACGCGAGCGCCGTGTCGTCGTTGCCGGAATAGAGCGCGAACTCTCCTCCGGCCGGCAACCGTTTCAGCAAATGCACGAGCCGCACGAGATCGGACGTCGCATCCTTGATGCCGACGATGCCGGGAACCTGCGCCAGTCGGACGACGGTATCCGTCGACATGTCGGCCACGGTGCGGCTCGGCACGTTGTACAAAAGCAGCGGCAGGTCGACCGTTTCGGCGATCGTGCGGAAGTGCCGGTACATCCCTTCCTGCGTCGGCTTGTTGTAATACGGCACGACGGACAGGCACGCGTATGCGCCCGCGTCCTTCGCGAAACGCGTGAGCGCGATCGCTTCCGACGTCGAGTTGCCGCCGGTGCCGGCGATGACGGGAATGCGGCCAGCGGAGAAGTCGATCGCGGCCTTGATGAGGCGGCAATGCTCGTCGACGTCGACGGTCGGCGATTCTCCCGTCGTGCCGACGACGACGATACCCGCGGTGCCGTTCGCGACGTGAAAGTCGATCAGCCGGCGGAGCGCCTCGAGGTCGAGACCGCCGCCGGGCTGCATCGGCGTCACGATCGCGACGAGACTGCCTTTCAGCATGAAACGATTCCTGCGAAAACGCGAATTCTACCCGATTTGCCCTCGGCGAAAGGGGCGCCGCCCGTCTCGTGCGTGGCATTCAGCCGACCGCCGGCAGCGGCGGCGGCCAGCCTTGGGCGCGCCCGATCGCCGCGATCCGCTGCACGACCGCGCGCCGCCCGTCCTCGACGATTACGCCCTGCTCGAAGGCGACGACGACGAGACGCTCGCGGAACGCATCGAAGAGCTCGTTTTCGCGCAGCAGGAACGCCGGGCGCGACGGCCGCCCGAACGCCTCGTTGCCGGCGGCGAACGTTTCGTAGAGGAATACGCCATCCGCGGCGAGCGTCGCGAGCAGATGGGAAAGCCGCGGCCGATGCAGGTAATTGGTCGCGACGATCGCGTCGAACGACGCGTCGGCGAACGGCCACGCGTCGCCCTCGAGATCCGCGACGCGGGTCGCGACGCCGGGAACGTCGGCGAGCGTCGCGAGCGCATCGGCGTCGATGTCGACGGCGACGACCCGCGCGCCGCGCGCCGCGAAAAAGCGCGCGTGACGACCGCTGCCGGCCGCGACGTCGAGCACGCGAGCGCCCGCCGGAACGAGCGCGGCGAAGCGCGTGATCCATGCGGACGGGGCGACGGCGTGATGCTGCGTGCGTTGCTCGCTCACGGTGCGCGTTTCCCTTTTCGGACTGGATTCAGCGGCAAGTTCGCGCGCAAGCTAATCGCGTCGCTGCGCTTCCATCTTCGCTTCGTCGCGAAGCCAGCGCATGAACGACGCGACGTCGTCGCGCTCGCCCGCAAGCGGTGACACGAGCGCGAAATAGCTTCGCGCCGATTCGTATTTCTTCGGAAACGGCGCGACGAGACGACCGTCACGCAGGTGCTCGGCGATCATCGGCAGCCGGCCGAGCGCGACGCCCTGCCCGCCCACGGCGGCCTGCACGACCTGGTCGTAGATGCGGAAGCGAAGCGTGCCCGCGGGCTTCAATCCCGGCTGGCCGTTCGACGTGAGCCAGCTTCGCCAATCGAGCCACGGCGTGCGGCCCTCGGGATCGTCGAGATGCAGCAGCACGTGCTTCCGAAGATCCGCCGGCGCGCGAAGCGGCGACGCGCCGGCGATGATCTTCGGGCTCGCGACCGGCGTCATTCGCTCGCCGAAGAGCCGCAGGGCATTGGACGGCGCGGCCGAATCGGGCAGGTAACGGACCGCGATGTCGACGTCGCCGCGCGCGAGATCGACGACGCGGTCGTCGGCCGACACGTAAACCTCCACGTCCGGTTCGCGTGCGCGGAACGTCGCAAGGCGCGGAATCACCCACAGCGATGCGAACGATACGGTCGTCGACAAGGTCAGCCCCGGCGCGTGCGTCGATTCGTGCAGCCGCGACGCCGCCTGCGCGAGCGATGCGAGCGCGTCCGTCACGTCGCGATGGAACGCGGCGCCCGCCGTCGTCAGCGCGAGCGCGCGATGCCGCCGCTCGAAGAGCGCAATGCCGAGCGCCTCCTCGAGGGCCTTGATCTGGCGCGACAGCGCCGACTGCGTCAGGAACAGTTCTTCGGCGGCGAGCGTGAACGACAGCCGCCGCCCGGCCGCCTCGAAACCGCGCAGGAAGTCGAGCGACGGCAGTGCGCGCAGCGTCCTATGCATGCGTTCCATGCATGCAGCCCATGAAGATTGATCGTTTGAGCACGTGCCGCCCGGCCGTCACAATGAGCTTCGTGGAGCCTCGACTGCGCCACCGGCGCCCAGGGTCTCCTCGAATGACCGGGATGCATTCTACTGGAGGTTGCCATGGCCTGCTTCGAAACGGGAACCGTCATCAGCCTGCCGGCGCGCGAGGCGCTCACGCTGCCGCACATCGGGGGCGCCACGCTGCGCGTGACGCAGGGCGTTCTCTGGCTTACCGAAGAGAAGGACCGCCACGACGTCGTGCTGCGTTCAGGCGACAACTGGGTTGTCGAGTCGAACGGCGACACGGTCGTCGAAGCGCAGAACGACGCGGTGTTCTGCGTCGTGGGCCGCAGGGCCGCGCACCTCGAACTGCCAGCGCGCGTCAAGCGCCGCGCCGGCACGTTCGCTGCGTTCGCGGCGTCGCTGCTGGCGCCTCAGCGGCGCGTGCCGTACTTCTGATTCGTTTGCCACGAGGAGAATCGCCATGCCGCTCGTCACCGTCACGCTTTCCAGGCAACGCGCCGGCGAGTTCGCGCCGGCGATTCTCGACGGCGTTCACGGCGCGCTCGTCGCGAACGGCGTTCCCGAGAACGATCGCTTCCAGCGCGTGCTCGCGCTCGACGACGCGTCGTTCCGCTACGACGCACGCTACCCCGACGTCGCCACGGCACGCACGAGCGACTTCGTGCTGATCGAGATCCTGTGGTCGGTTGGCCGCAGCGTGAAGATCAAGCGCAAGGTCGCGGCCGACATCGTGGCCGCGCTCGCGCGCGAACCGGGGCTCGACGCGGAGCAGGTGATGATCGTGTTCGCCGAGACCGCATGGGAGAACTGGGCGTTCGCGGGCGGCCGGCTGTTGCACGCAAGCTGAGCACATTGACCGCGAGAGCGAACGCAAGGCGAGCGCCTTCGCTGCGAGAGCGGCCTTGTAAAATGCGTCGTGGATCGACCGCGACGACTTCGAGGAGCACGCGCCCCGGGCGCGAATCACCCCGAAGTGCGAAGCGCGGAAGCTGCGTCGGGCGCGCCCGCGACGAAGGGCGACTTCGCGCTCGACCAGCGGCTTCTTGGCGTCGCCGCGCTCGCGGCGCTGATCGGCGGCATCGCCACGGTCGGCGCCGTCGTGCTGCTCGCGCTCATCCGCTTCTTCACCAACGTCTTCTTCTTCCACAAGCTGTCGATCGCGAGCACGTCGCCGGCCGACAATGCGCTCGGCGCGTGGGTGATCGTCGTGCCGGTGATCGGCGGCTTGATCGTCGGCCTGATGGCGCGCTTCGGCTCCGACAAGATTCGCGGTCACGGCATACCCGAAGCGATCGAGGCGATCCTGTTCGGCAAGAGCCGGATGTCGGCGAAGGTGGCGTTGCTGAAGCCGCTGTCGTCCGGCATCGTGATCGGCAGCGGAGGACCGTTCGGCGCCGAAGGCCCGATCATCATGACCGGCGGCGCGATCGGCTCTTTGATCGCGCAGTTCATTCATCTGACCGCGGCCGAGCGCAAGTCGCTGCTCGTCGCCGGCGCCACCGCCGGCATGACGGCCGTGTTCGGAACGCCCGTTGCCGCCGTCCTGCTCGCCGTCGAGCTGTTGCTTTTCGAACTGCGGCCGCGAAGCCTGCTGCCGGTCGCCGTCGCATGCGCAGTCGCCGGCTTCGTGCGGCCGCTGCTGATGGCGCAAGGGCCGCTGTTCCCGCTCGAGACCGCGGCGCCGCAGGTGCTCGCGCTGCCGTCGTGCATCGTCGCCGGGCTGCTCTGCGGCGTGCTGTCGGCGGCGCTGTCGGCATCGCTCTACAAGGTCGAGGACTGGTTCGCGGCGCTGCCGCTGCACTGGAGCTGGTGGCCGGCGCTCGGCGGCCTCGCGGTGGGCATCGGCGGCTATTTCGAGCCGCGCGCGCTCGGCGTCGGTTACGACGTGATCGGCGACCTGTTGCACGGCAACCTCGTGCTCCAGGTGGCGCTGGTTCTTCTGATCGTCAAGGCGGCGATCTGGGTGATCGCGCTCGGCTCGGGGACGTCGGGCGGCGTGCTGGCGCCGCTTCTGATGATGGGCGCAGGACTCGGCGTCATGCTGGCGCCGGTCTTACCCGGCGACGATCGGCTGTTGTGGCCGCTCGTCTGCATGGCGGCGACGCTCGCCGGCGTGATGCGCGCTCCATTGACCGCAACGGTGTTCGCGTTCGAATTGACGCGCGACGCGAACGCGCTGTTGCCGCTGATCGCGACATCGGCGATCTCGTACGGCTTCACCGTGCTGACGATGCGGCGCTCGATCCTCACCGAGAAGATCGCGCGCCGCGGCTATCACATCTACCGCGAGTACGGCGTCGATCCGCTCGAGCGCGTGTTCGTCGAGGACGTCATGACGCGCGACGTGCGAACGATCGACGCCGGCTTGCCGGCGCATGTCGCGCTCGCGCGTTACTTCGGAGCCGACCAGGCGCATCGCGCATTCCCGGTCGTGCGTGAAGGCGCCGTCGTCGGTGTCGTCGATCGCGCGGCACTCGCGGAATCCGCCGACGACGCGGGCAGTCGCACGGTCGGCGAGACCTGCGCGCACGCGCCGCTCGCGGTCGCACTGCCCGACGAAACGTGCCGGATGACCGCATCGCGCCTTGCGCTGCTGCGTCTCGAGCGAATGCCCGTCGTCGCCGACGAGCAGTCGATGCGTCTCGTCGGCCTCGTCGCGCGCAGCGACCTCGTGAAGCCGCGCCTCGGACACGTCGAGGAGGAGCAGACGCGCGAGCGGCTGCGGCGCATGCCGTGGCACTCGGCGGATTCGGACGCATAAGCAACGAGCCTCAGGGCCGGCCGGGCAAGGCCTACCGCATCGCCGCATGAGGCCGTCCGCACCGCGCTGACAGGTTTGCCGCATCCGCCATGGCGCCAGCGCATTTATTGCCGGGTTGCGCGCGTCGTTTCCGGTAACCCCTTGGCAGCGCTGGCGGGGCTGAGGGTCCGGATCGTGCGTCTTCCACAGGATCGAAACGATTGGGAGACGGTGATGGCAACGACTTTTGTTCCGCCGGCGAACAGCCGTACGATCGATTGGAGTTATGCGATTGTTGCCGGGATCGTCGCGATGATCGTGTTCGCGATCGTCGAAATGGCATTTTCGTGGGCGAGCCGCGGCGCGTCGCCGCTGGCGCCGCTCGTCGCGTTCGGCACCGCGACGCTCAACGCGCTGATGCCGTCGGCGCATCCCGGTGGCGGCATCAAGACCGTCATCGTCGGCGTCGCGTGCCTGCTCGCGCTCGCCGCAGTGTCCGGCATCATCCTCGGCTATCTCGTCGATCGCCTCGGCACGGCCGGTGCGGCGCTCGTCGGGCTCGTGTTCGGTCTCGCGATGTTCGCGCTCGACATGTACGCGATCGCGCGCTTTCTCCCCGTGCTCGGCGAACTGCGCGACTGGATGAGCGCGCTCGCGTATGCGATCCAGGGCGTGCTCGCCGCGGCGCTCTACAAGGTGATGACACGCGACGATACGACGGCGCTGCCGGACGAGAGCGCGCACGACTTGCGCGATCTGCGCAACGTGCGGCTGGTGTAGAAGCAATGCAGGGTCGGAGACGATTTTCGCTGGCGCGAAGCCCGTCTCTGACCCTATGCCGGCACCGCCTCGACGCTCGTGTCGAACACGATGTGCCCGCCCTTCTCGCGCACGTGAACCGTCTCGCCCGGCGCGAACGCGCCTGACAGGATCTCCTTCGCGAGCGGGTTCTCGATCTCCTGCTGGATCGCGCGCTTGAGCGGGCGCGCGCCGTAGACCGGGTCGAAGCCCGCCTGCGCGACGTGCTCGAGCGCCGGTTGCGTGACGTCGAGCCGGATGTCGAGCTTCGCGAGCCGCGCTTCGAGCGCGCGCAACTGGATCCGCGCGATGTTCGCGATCTGATCCTGCGCGAGCGGATGGAACACGACGATCTCGTCGATCCGGTTCACGAACTCGGGCCGGAACGTCGTTTTCACTTCGGCCATCACCGCGAGCTTGATCGCACCCGGATCGCGACCCTCGCTTGTCATCTCCTGGATCCGGTGCGACGCGAGGTTCGACGTCATCACGATCACCGTGTTGCGGAAGTCGACGGTACGTCCCTGGCCATCGGTGAGGCGGCCATCGTCGAGCACCTGCAGCAGCACGTTGAAGACGTCGGGGTGCGCCTTTTCGATCTCGTCGAACAGGATCACCGAATACGGCTTGCGGCGCACCGCTTCGGTGAGATATCCGCCTTCCTCGTAACCGACGTAGCCGGGTGGCGCCCCGATCAGACGCGCCACCGAATGCTTCTCCATGAACTCGGACATGTCGATGCGCACCATCGCCTGGTCGCTGTCGAACAGGAATTCGGCGAGCGCCTTCGTGAGCTCCGTCTTGCCGACGCCGGTGGGCCCGAGGAACAGGAACGAGCCGTACGGCCGATTGGGATCGGCGAGACCCGAGCGCGAGCGGCGGATCGCATCGGACACGAGGCGCACGGCCTCGTTCTGGCCGATCACGCGCTGATGCAGCCGCTCCTCCATGTGGATCAGCTTCTCGCGCTCGCCCTGCATCATCTTCGATACGGGAATGCCGGTTGCGCGCGAGACGACCTCGGCGATCTCCTCGGCGCCGACCTGCGTGCGCAGGAGCTGCGGCTTCTTCTGCTGCTCGGCTTCGAGCTTGCTGTCGACCTTGCGAAGCTGCGCTTCGAGCGCGGGCAGGCTGCCGTACTGAAGCTCGGACATCTTCTGCCAGTCGCCCTTGCGCTTCGCCTCCTCCATCTGGAGCTTGACCTTGTCGATCTCCTCCTTGATGTGCTGGCTGCCGGCCACCTGCGACTTCTCGGCTTTCCACACTTCGTCGAGATCCGCGTATTCGCGCTCGAGGCGGCCGATCTCTTCCTCGATCGCGGCAAGCCGCTTTTTCGAAGCCTCGTCCTTTTCCTTCTTCACCGCCTCGCGCTCGATCTTGAGCTGGATCATCCGGCGGTCGAGCCGGTCCATCGCCTCGGGCTTCGAATCGATCTCCATCTTGATCCGCGCAGCGGCCTCGTCGATCAGGTCGATCGCCTTGTCGGGCAGGAAGCGGTCGGTGATGTAGCGATGCGAAAGCTCGGCCGCGGCGACGATCGCCGGGTCGGTGATGTCGACGCCGTGGTGGATCTCGTAGCGCTCCTGAAGCCCGCGCAGGATCGCGATCGTCGACTCGACCGACGGCTCGTCGACCAGCACCTTCTGGAAGCGCCGCTCGAGCGCGGCGTCCTTCTCGATGTACTTGCGATACTCGTCGAGCGTCGTCGCGCCGACGCAATGCAGCTCGCCGCGCGCGAGCGCAGGCTTCAGCATGTTGCCGGCGTCGATCGCACCTTCGGCCTTGCCCGCGCCGACCATCGTGTGCAGCTCGTCGATGAACACGATCGTGCGGCCCGCGTCGGCGGCGATGTCCTTCAGCACGGCCTTCAGCCGCTCCTCGAACTCGCCGCGGTACTTGGCACCGGCGAGCAGCGCCGCCATGTCGAGCGACAGCACGCGCTTGTTCTTGAGCGTCTCGGGAACCTCGCCGTTGACGATTCGCTGCGCGAGCCCCTCGACGATCGCCGTCTTGCCGACGCCCGGCTCGCCGATCAGGACCGGGTTGTTCTTCGTGCGCCGCTGCAGGATCTGGATCGTGCGCCGGATCTCGTCGTCACGGCCGATCACCGGGTCGAGCTTGCCTTCGCGCGCGCGCTCGGTCAGGTCGAGCGTGTACTTGGCGAGCGCCTCGCGCTGCCCCTCGGCTTCCTGCGAGTCGACGTTCGCGCCGCCGCGCACGGTGTCGATCGCCGCCTCGAGCGAGGCGCGGGTGAGCCCGTTGTCCTTCAGGAGCCGGCCACTCGCGCCGCCCTTGTCGTCGGCCAGCGCGAGCAGGAAAAGCTCGCTCGCGATGAACTGGTCGCCGCGCTTCGTCGCTTCCTTGTCGGTCAGATTGAGCAGGTTGTTGAGGTCGCGCGAGATCGTGATCTCGCCGCCGGTGCCCGAGACCTTCGGCAGATGGTTGATCTCGGTGCGAAGCCCCGCCTGCACGCGCGGCACGTTGACGCCGGCACGGGCGAGCAGCGAGGCGGTGCCGCCATCCTGCTGCGCGAGCAGCGCGGCGAGCAGGTGTTGCGGCTCGATGAAGCCGTTGTCGTGGCCGAGCGCGAGGCTCTGGGCGTCGGCCAGCGCCTGCTGGAACTTGGTGGTGAGCTTGTCGAAGCGCATGCTGGGCGACTCGGACGGTTTTGGACGAATGGTTAAAAAATGAGGCGATGTACGTGCCGTTTCAAGCGCTTGGCGGCCCTTTTCCAGCGCAAAATTTGCATGGATCGGGCTACGCCGACGCGACCCGCGTGCCGGTGCTACCATCGGCGCAACGGCCTGATGCTGCGACATCCGCGATGACCGAACCCACCCGCGGAACGTCTCCCGCCGATCGCGACGAATCCGACATGCCGCCACCGCAGGCGAGCCTCCGGCAGATCGTTGTCGCGGTTTTCTGGAGTTTCTTCGGGGTACGCAAAGGCGAAGCGATGCGCCGCGACGTGGTCACGATCAAGCCGCACCAGGTGATCATCGTCGCCATTCTGCTCGCCGCCGGCCTCGTCGTCGCGCTGGTGATGCTCGTCCGGCTGATTACGCGCAACGCGTGACCGCCGCGACCCCCGGCGGGCAGCCGACGATCCGCGTTGTCGCCGGCTCCCGACCGGCATACGCTGCGGTCGGCGGCCAGCGAGCGGCGGGGTGACGCGGTCACCGTGGCCTTCATGTGCGCGCGATCTCGTCGAGCGCGCGCGCCGCGTGCTCGAGTTCTTCGTCCGTCGTCAGCACGTCCGGGCACAACCGCAGGTAATCGCCACGTGCGTCGGTGACGATGCGTCGCCGCGCGAGCGCCTCGCACCACGCGGGGGCGCGCGGATCGGTGACCACGACGAACGCGCCGTGATCCTCGGTTCCTCCTTTCGCCGCGATGCCGCCTGATCGGAGCAAGGCGACGAGCCGCCTCTGTTGCGCAAGCGAATACGCACGCACGCGCGCTGTGTCGAGCGCGAGCGCGAGGCGCTGCCCCGCGCGCGCCTGATACCACGTCAGGACCGGCGGCGTGGACTCGAGGAATGCATCGCCGCCGGCGCCAAGTTGCGGCGGATCGGGCCGCTCGTAGCGGAACGGCTCGCGCTTCGCGAACCAGCCGACGTCGAGCGTTCGCAGCGTCCCGTCGAAATGGCGCGGATGCAGGTAAAGGAAGCACGCGCCGGGCCCGCCGCGCAGGTATTTGTAGCTGCCGCCGACCGCGAAGTCGACGTCGAGCGCCGCGACGTCGACCGTCAGCACGCCGAGCGAATGGTAGACGTCGAGCAGCACGCGCGCGCCGGCACGATGCGCGTGCGCGACGATCGCGTCGATCCGGTCGATTCGCTGCCCGGTGTTGAAGATCACGTCCGACACGACGACGAGGTCGGCGCCGCGGTCGATCGCGGCGAGAATGTCGCCGGTCTCGAAGCGGCCTTCGCCGCGCGCGGCGACGAACGCGACGTCGGCGCGTTCGCGTCGCGCATACTCGCGCAGGATCACGTCCAGCGAATCGAATTCGCCGCGGGTCGCGACGACCCTGGGCGGCCGGTCGTACGCGTTGAGGATCGCGCGCAGGCCCTGGCCCGCGCTGGTCTTCGGGACGACGCACGTCGGCGCGGGCGCGTGCATCAGTTCCGCGAGGCGACGCCTGAACGCGTCCATCTCGTCCATCCACGCGTCCCACGCCCCGCCCATCACCGCGTACCACGCCGCCAGTCCCTCGCGAACGTCGTGCTCCGTCGCGTCGAGCGGGCGCCCGAGCGAGTGATTCGCGAGATAGATCCGGCCGGGCGCGGCCTCGCGCGTCCGCGAAAACAGCGGCGCGACGTGGGCGGCGAGCCCCGCTTCGCCAAGCGGCCCGCGCCCGAGGGCCGCCACAGCCTCCTCGATCGAATCCCGGGACAGCGCCACCGCGCTCATCGCGCGCCGATCACGCTGCGCACGTCGATCAGCTCCGGGAAGAATGTGCGATCGAGCGCGCGGCGCAGGAACGCAACGCCCGACGAGCCGCCCGTGCCCGGCTTGTAGCCGATGATCCGCTCGACCGTTTTCATGTGGCGGAAGCGCCAGAGCTGGAAGGCTTCCTCGACGTCGACGAGCTTCTCGCACATGTCGTACGCGTCCCACCAGCGTTCCGGATCTTCGTAGATCTGCGCAAGCGCCGGCACGAGGTCGGGATTGCGCTCGTACGGTTGCGTCACGTCGCGCGCGAGCGCCGCATCCGGAATCGGCAGGCCGCGCCGCGCGAGCAGGCGCAGGAATTCGTCGTAGAGCGATGGCGCATGCAGCAGCTCGTCGAGCATCGCGCAAGTCGCCGGCTCGTGGCGGAACACGTCGAGCAGCGCCGCCTGCTTGTTGCCGAGCAGGAACTCGATCGCGCGATATTGCGCCGACTGGAAGCCGGACGCCGTGCCGAGCATCGGCCTGAACGCCTCGTACTCCGACGGCGTCAGTGTCTCGAGCACGGCCCACTGCTCGAAGAGCTGCTTCTGGATCAGCTTGACGCGTGCGAGGATCTTGAAGCACGGCTCGAGCGCGTCGGCGCGCACGTGCGCGATCGCCGCGCGCAGCTCGTGGATCATCAGCTTCATCCACAGCTCCGACACCTGATGCTGGATGATGAACAGCATCTCGTCGTGCCGCGGCGGCGCGCCGCCCGCGCCGGACACCGGTCGTTGCGCGTCGAGCAGCCGGTCGAGGCGCAGATAGCCGCCGTAGCTTTGGCGGTCCCGCAAATCGGTGACAATACCGGCCTCGAGCTCCACGCCTATCCCCGAATCAACAACATCGCCGTACCCGTGCCGCATCTTACCTTGCGCGTTGCCGTTGCATGCGGGCGCGCCCCATGATCGACGCGCGAAGGCTCGCCTGCCTGCTGCTGCTGTTCGTGCTGCTCGCAAGCGCCGCCTGCAGCGATCGCGCACCCGTCCGGCGCATCAAGCTCTCGGAGTGCCGCCTGCCGAAAGTCGCGCAGGCGGTGCAATGCGGCGCGCTCGACGTGCCCGAAAACCGGCAACGACCGTACGGCCGGCACCTGTCGATCTTCGTCGCCATCCTGCCGGCCAACACGCTGTCACCGAAGGCCGATCCGCTCATCGTGCTCGCCGGCGGTCCGGGCCAGGCGGCGTCGACGCTCGGGCCCTTCGCGCTGCAGCTCGCGGCGGTGCGCCGCCAGCGCGACATCGTGCTGATCGACCAGCGCGGCACCGGCCGCTCGTCGCCGCTCGCGTGCCCCGCTTTCGCGCCCGACGAGCACGCCGAGTTCGACGCCGATCCGGTGCCGAAAGCGGCGCTTTGCGCGTCGCAGCTCACGGAGCAAGGCATCGACCTCGCGCAGTACACGACGAGCGCGTGGGTCGCCGACCTGGACGCGATGCGCGAGGCGCTCGGGTACGATCGCGTGAACCTGTGGGGCGGCAGCTACGGTACGCGCGTCGCGCAGGAATACGTGCGTCGTCATCCGGAGCATGTCCGCAGCGTAGTGCTCGACGGCGTCGCGCCGCCTTCGCTGCGCATCACACTCGACGTCTGGCGCACCCGCGACGACGCGCTGGATGCGGTGATCGACGCCTGCCGCGCATCGAAGCCGTGCGCGAAGGCGCATCCCGATCCCGCTGCGACGTTGCGCGACATCGGTCGCGCGCTCGAAGGCGGCCGCAGCGTGAGCGTGCACGATCCGCGCACTGGCGAGGCGCGCAAGGTGCACGTCGACTTCGACATGCTCGTCGCCGCGCTGCAGCCGCTCACGTACCTGCCGGAAACGGCGAGCCTGATTCCGGAGTTGCTTTCGCTCGCGCACGACGGCGAATACGGGCCGCTGTTCGCGGCGGCGCTGACAGTGGTCGGCGATCTGCCGTACGAATTCACGCCCGCCCTTTTCTACTCGGTCACGTGCGCGGAGGACGTGCCGCGGATCACCGCCGAGGAGCGCGCAAGCGGCATCGCGGACGAGCGGGTACGCACGCTCGCGAAGCGCGCGATCGCCGTTTGCGATCGCTGGCCCAAAGGCAGCTACCCGGCCGACCTCACGAAGCCGCTGTCGAGCGCGCTGCCGTTCCTGCTGCTGTCGGGTGGTCTCGATCCGGTGACGCCTCCCGCGTATGGCGCCGAAGTCGCCAAGGGGCTCGCGAACAGCCGGCACGTGATCGCGACCGGATTCGGGCACATCGTGTCGCCGCATGCGTGCGCGCCGCGCCTCATCGCCGGCTTCGTCGACACCGCCGGCTTCGCCGGGCTTCCTCAGGACTGCATCGATTTCTTCGCGCACTCGAAGCGGCCGCCGATCTGGCCGGATCGCCTCGCGCCGCAATGATCGTCGTCGACGACATCGCGAAATCGTTCGGCCGCCGCCGCGAGATCGCCGCCGTGCGCGACGTCTCGTTCGCGGCGCACGACGGCGCGATCACCGGACTGCTCGGACCGAACGGCGCCGGCAAGACGACGCTGCTGCGGATGATCGCGACCCTCGTGCTGCCCGATTCGGGAACCGCGCGCGTCGACGGCCTCGACGTCGTCGCGGACCGGTATGCGGTGCGCGCACGCATCGGCGTGCTCTCCGACGCGCGCGGGCTCTATCTGAGATTGACGGCACGCGAGAATGTCCGCTATTTCGGCGCGCTGCACGGTCTCGGCGGCGATGCGCTCGAGCAACGGATCGACGCGCTGTTCGCGACGCTCGGTCTCGCCGACATTGCCGAGCGACGCACCGGCGGCTTCTCGCAGGGCGAGAAGATGAAGGTCGCGATCGCGCGCGCGCTCGTGCACGATCCGCACACGATCCTGCTCGACGAGCCGACGAACGGCCTCGACATCATGAGCGTGCGTACGCTTCGCGACGAGCTGCGGGCGCTGCGCGCTGCGGGCAAGTGCCTGCTGTTCTCGTCGCACGTGATGCAGGAAGTCGCGGCGCTTTGCGATCGGATCATCGTGCTTTCGCACGGCCGCGTCGTCGCCGAAGGCACGGCGAGCGAGCTCGTCGCGCGCGCCGGCACCACCGGTCTCGAGGACGCGTTCGTCGCGCTGCTCGGCAGCGACGAGGGGCTGGCGGCGTGAAGGCACCTCACCCATGAAAGTGGGGTCGGAGACGACTTTCCAGCACCGCTTCGCGCTTCGCGTTGTCTGCGCGAGAAAGTCGTCTCCGACCCCGCTTTCGACGCGAGGCGGGTGACAGGCGCATGCACCGCACGCTCGCCGTCCTCCGCAAGGAGCTTCTCGACATGTTCCGCGATCGGCGCACCGGCGTCGTGACGCTGATGTCGTCGATTCTCGCCGGCCCGATCTTCCTGCTGCTGATCTTCAACCTGATGGCGAACCAGGCCGAGCGCGCGCGCACGCTGACACTGCCGACGCAGGGCGCACGGCACGCACCGGCGATCGTCGCATTCCTCGAGCGGCAGCAGGTGAAGATCACGCAGGCGCCGGCCGATTACGAGGCGCAGATCCGCCGCGGCGATCTCGACGTCGTGCTCGTCGTCGATGACGCATTCGCCACCGACGTCGCGCAGGGCAGGCCCGGAACGGTACGGCTCGTGTTCGACCGCTCCCGCGAGCGCGCGCGTGCGTCCATTGACCAGGCGGAAGCGCTGCTGCACGGCTACGAGCGGCTATGGGGCGAGCAACGGCTGATGCTGCGCGGCGTCGCATCGACGGTCGCCAACCCCCTCCGCATCGAGACCAACGACCTCGCCACGCCGCAACAGTCCGGTGCACTCGTGCTGTTCCTCGTCGCGTATTACGGGCTTTTCGCGTCGGTAATGGGCGGCATGGCGGCCGCGCTCGACACGACGGCCGGCGAGCGGGAACGCCAGTCGCTCGAGCCGCTGCTGATGACACCGGCGCGTCCGTTCGAGATCGTCGTCGGCAAGTGGCTCGCGGTCTGCGCGTTCGACGCGCTCGTCGTCGTGCTGACGCTTTCGGGCTTCTACCTGACGCTCGCGTTCGCACCGTTGCCGCCGGTCGGCGTGCCGTTCCTGTTCGGCACGCGCGAGTTCCTGCGTTTCCTGATCGTGCTCGTGCCGATGGTGCTCATGCTGCCGGCCATCCTGCTCTACGTCGGCAGCCGCGCGCGCGCCTATCGCGAAGCGCAGGCGAACGTGTCGGTCCTGCTGTTCGTCGTATCGCTCATTCCGCTCGTGCAGCTGTTCATGCAGCGCAAGGAGCCCCCGTGGCTGGGGCTCGTCCCCGTGTCCGCGCAGTACTCGCTGCTCAACACGTCGTTGCGCGGCGAGGCGCCGGCGTCCGGCGCGCTCGCGCTGTCGTGGATCGCGCCGCTCGCGCTCGTGATCGTCGCGCTGGTCGCGGTTGCGCGACACCTCTCGCGCGAGTCGATCCTGGGCGGCAAGTAGCCCCGGCCGCGACCGTCGCCGACGGCTCCCGGCGTCGTCGCCGCGCGAAACGCCTATGCGAAAATCGGCCATGGCCAAGGCCGATTCTCCCGTCGACAAGAGTGCGTCGCTCGCCGAATTGATGGACACCCGCGAAGTCGCCGCGTACCTGCGCCTCAAGGAGCGGCGCATCTACGATCTCGTGCGCGAGCGCGCGATCCCGCACGTGCGCGCGACCGGGAAGCTCCTGTTCCCGCGTGTGAAGATCGACGCCTGGCTCGCCGGCAAGAGCGGCGCGATGCCGGTGCCGGTCACGCAGCGGCCGCCGATCATCGCCGGCAGCCACGACCCGCTGCTCGAATGGGCGGTGCGCGAATCGGGCTGCGGCCTCGCGATCCTCGCCGGCGGCAGCCGCGCGGGCGTCGAAGCCCTCGCGCGCGGTGAAGCGACCGCGGCCGCCGCGCACTGGCTCGACGACGCGAGCGGCGAGTACAACGTGCCGCTCGTGCGCTCGCTCCTGACCGACGCCGATGTCGTCGTGTTCGAGTGGGCGCGGCGCACGCAGGGTTTGCTGATGCAGCCCGGCAACCCGCAGCGCATTCGCAAGATCGCCGATGTTGCGCGCAAGCGCGTAACAGTGGCGAAGCGCCAGGGCGAAGCAGGCAGCCATCGGCTGCTGCTGCATTTGCTGTCGCAGGCCGGCGTGGCGGCCGATGAGCTCGACTGGTCGCCGCGCGTCGCGCGCGCGGAGACCGAGCTCGCGGCGATCATCCGTGACGGCCAGGCCGACGTCGGCCTCGGCATCGAGGCCGCCGCGCGTGCGAACGGATTGGCCTTCGTGCCGCTCGCAACCGAGCGCTTCGATCTCGTCGCGCATCGCCGCGATGCCTTCGAGCCGCCGCTGCAGAAGCTCTTCGCATGGACGCGCCGGCCCGAATTCGCCGCCACGGCCGCCACGCTCGGCGGCTACGACGTGACGAACGCGGTGCGCGTCGTGTTCAACGCATGAGCGCTGCGGGCCTTCCTGCGCGCGAATCAGCCCCGCAGCGCGTAGCGCGGAGGGTTGACCGATGACCGGTGACGGCGTCGCGCACGCGCGTCGTTCGGCGGATGCGGGCAACGACGACGCGCACGACGCCCTGCCGGTCGTGATCATCGGCGCGGGCCCCGGCGGACTCACCGCCGCGCTCGAGCTTTTGCGCCGATCGTCTGCGCATCGTCCCATCATCATCGAGGCGCTCGACCAAGTGGGCGGGCTCGCGCGCACGGTGCGCCATCGCGGCAACGGGCTCGACATCGGCGGTCATCGCTTCTTCTCCAAGGTGTCGTGGGTCACGAACTGGTGGCGCGAGATCCTGCCGCTGTCAGCGGCGATGGAAGCCTGGCGGCCAGGTCCCGATCCATCGGCCAATCTCGCGGCCGCCGACGCGCTCGCGGTGAACGAGCCCGAACGGGCGCTGCTCGTTCGGCCGCGGCTGTCGCGGATCCTTTACCTGCGACGGTTCTTCGATTACCCGATCAGTCTCAGCGCGCGCACGCTCCGGAACCTGGGCGCGCTTCGCGTCGTGCGCATCGTCGCGAGCTACCTGAAGGCGCGTGCGCTGCCGATCCGTCCCGAGCGCAACCTCGAGGACTTCTTCATCAACCGCTTCGGGCGCCGGCTCTACGAAACGTTCTTCCGCGACTACACCGAGAAAGTCTGGGGCGTGCGCTGTCGCGAGATCAGCCCGCAATGGGGCGCGCAGCGCATCAAGGGCCTGTCGATCGCGAAGGCCGCGCGGCACGCGATCGCGAAGACGTTGCGCCGGACGTCCGGCGATCTCGCGCAGCGGGGCACCGAGACGAGTCTGATCGAGCGCTTCCTGTACCCGAAGCGCGGACCGGGACAGATGTGGGAAACCGTGGCGGAACACGTGCGCGGCGCAGGCGGCGAGATCGTGTTGTCGACGCGTCTTTGCGGAGTCCACCGCGATGGTTCGCGTGTGCGCTCGGTCGTCTGCGAGAACGCGCGCGGCGAGCGCCGCGAGATTCGATGTCACGCCGTCGTCTCGACGATGCCGATCAGGGACCTCGCGCAGGCGCTCGATCCGCCGCCTCCGCAGGACGTCGCGGCGATCGCCGCAGGCCTCTGCTATCGCGACTTCATCACGATCGGCGTGCTGCTCGCGCGCATGCGTCCGAATGGCTACGTCCGCAGCGGCCATCCGAACAACCTCGTGCCCGACACCTGGATCTACGTCCAGGAGCCCGACGTGCTGATGGGCCGGCTGCAGATCTTCAACAACTGGAGTCCCGCGATGGTCGCCGACGCGAGCCGCATCTGGCTCGGCCTCGAGTACTTCTGCTCGGAAGGCGACGCCTTGTGGACGAAGGACGACGAGGCGCTCCAGACCCTCGCGCGCGGCGAGCTCGTGAAGCTGGGCTTCGCCGACGACGCCGACATCCTCGACATGCGCGTGGTCAAGGTTCCGAAGGCGTATCCGGCGTACGTGGGGACATACGGCGAGTTCGAGCGTCTGCGCGCGTTCCTCGACGCAATCGAGAACCTGTATCCGGTCGGCCGGAACGGCATGCACCGCTACAACAACCAGGATCACTCGATGGTGAGCGCGCGACTCGCCGTCGAATGCATTCTCGATCCGGCGCGCGACAAGACCGCGATCTGGAAGGTCAACGTCGAGCAGGAATACCACGAGGAAGCGACGACGACGGCGACGTGAGTCCCCGTCGGCGCGCAACGCGATCAGCGGTCGCCGAGACAGCGCACAGCGCGCGCCTGCGCGAGCGCCTCGCTTTGCCACCGCACGGGATCGCGCGCCGCGACGCCGCCCGGAAGCCGCACGAAGCTCGACGACTCGGGACGCCAGCAGTAGAGCGACGCGTACTCGATCGCATCGATGCTCGCCGGCTCGTGAACGCCGGGGCTCGCCATCGTCAGCAGCAGCGCGCTCCAGTCGGTGAAACCGTTCTCGACCATCACCGCCATCCGGTTCAGGTAATCGGCGGGCTGGCTCGGACGCGACACGATGCCGCCCTGCGCATTGCGCGCGAAAACGACGTTGCCGATGTGATCGGGTAGCAGCAACAGCGCATAGGCGCCGCGCGGCACGCGATCGCCGAGCGCGGCGACGCGGCTCGTCACGCGCTTCATCTCGTGCGCCGCCGCTTGCCACTTGCCGAGGCTTTCCGCTTCCGCGTACGTCGCGACGGCGAGCAAGCCCACGAGCGTCCACTGCGCCGCGAGCGACGACGCGGCGACGACGCCGAACGCGAGCGACGCGTAAACCCACGCCAGATAGAGAAGTCGGGCGCCTTCGCCGTTCGGCGCGGCAAGGCCGAATCCGAACGACGGCGCGAGCGCGTACATCGCCGCACATGCCAGGAGCGCGATGCCGAGAAGGCTCGGCGTGTCGACCCGTTGCTGCCAGTTGCGCAGCGCGAACACGATCGCGACCGTCGAGAGCCCTGCCGCGACGATCACCCACGGCATCGCGGCGCCGCCGAGCGTGCTCTGCACGACGTGGCGCACCGCCCAGACGCGATCGAACCATTCGGCGATCCCGTGCGGCGGCGTCGAATCGGGATAGACCTTCCAGGGCGAGCCGAACAGGAACGCGCGATAGCCGAGATAGGCCGCGAACGCGACCCACGTCGGCGCCGTTTCGCGGAGCGCGACGCGAAGGCGTGCCGATGCGCTGCGCATGCCTGCGCCCGGCTCCGCGCAATAGCAGACGAGCGACGCGACGAGCGGCAGCGGCATCGCGCTCTCCTTCGAAAGCAACGCGCAAAGAAGCCATAGCACGCGCCATCCGTGAGTCGCCGCGCTCGCGCGCGCGGCCGGCGGCAATGCGTGCAGGTACAACAGGCTGAACAGCGCGGCGAGCAGGTCGAAGCGGCCGACGGGCCAGAACGAAATCTCGCCCGCGAACGGAAAGGCGACGAGCGCAGCGGCCGCGATCAGGCAGGCACCAAGCGTCCGCTCGCCACGACCGCGCAGCCAACGGCCGACGAGCCACGCGCCCACGAGCGCGTTGGCGACGTAGAGCGCGAGGTTCGTCGCGTGCCAACCGGCCGCGTCGGCGCCGAACAAGCGCCAGTCGAGCGCGTAGCTCGCGAAGGCGATCGGGCGAAATGCGAAGTTACCGTTGTCGAGCCCGTGCAGGAAGCGCTCGACGACCCATGCGCCGAGCCGTCCCTGCTCGTCGTTGCGCGCGACGACGCTCAGGTGACTGAAATCGTCGGAGAGGAAATCACCGCCGATCCCGCGCAGATGCAGCGCGAAAACGACGAGGATCAGCAGCGCGAGCGCGGACGCGATGCCCGCCGACGCGAACCGCGACGCCGCGCCGCGCGCGATGCGCGCGTTCAGCGCGTCTTGATGCGCAGCGGCAGCTTCGTCACCGTCGCCGTGTCGACGTCGATTTCGTAGCGCTCGACGACCTTCGCCTTCGCGGGCGGCAGCAGCCCGAGTTTCTCCGCGGCTCGGCGCGCCTTGAACTCCTCGAGCGCCTTCGAAGCGACGCCCGACGGCTTGAATGTCGATTGCGTGTGCGTTGCGAGCGACGTGCCCATGCGCCTGAGCGCCGCCTCCAGCTTGCGTTTGTGGATGCTGTCCCTGCTCGATTTTCTCGACGACATGATCGGTACCGGAAATGTGTGACGCGCCATGGGCCGGCGGCAACGTTATGCCGGCGTCATAAGTATGCGCGAACGACGACGGCTTTGTACGGCGGGCGACGAGCGTAGGGTTCCACGGTCGTGAGCGTTGTCGCTTTCCCGCACTTGCCTCGGTCGGCGCCTCCGGTTCGGTTGTGGTCGACAGGTTGTTCACCTGCTCGGGACGCACGCGAAACGCCGTTCGCCGACCCGCACCAGGCGCACCGGCGTGCCGTAGAGCCGCTCGATGTTGTCGGCGGTGAGCGCGCGCTCGACGGTGTCGAGCGCGAGCATGCGGCCTTCGGCGAGGAGCAGCGCGCGATCGGCGTGCGCGAGCGCCTGGTCGGGCTCGTGCGTCGAGAACAGGATCGTGAGCCCCTGGCCGCGCAAGCGATCGATCTCCGCGAGCACGCGTGCGCGATTGCCGAAATCGAGGCTCGCCGTCGGCTCGTCGAGCACGAGCACCTTAGCCTGCTGCGCGAGCGCGCGCGCGATCATCGCGAGCTGCCGCTCGCCGCCGGAAATCTCGGTGACGGGGCGCGCGGCGAGCGCCTCGATCGAAAGCGTCGCGAGCGCGTCGTGCGCGGCCGCGTAGTCGTCGTGCCCGGGGTGCGCGAACGTGTCGATCAACGACGCGCGCCCCATCAGCACCGCTTCGAGGACGGTGAAGCCGAAGGCCGGCACGTGCTGCTGCGGAACGTACGCGAGGCTTCGCGCACGCTCGCGTGGCGGCAGTGCGCCGAGCGCGGCGCCGTCGAGGCTGAGCGTGCCGCCGAGCGGCGGCAGCAGGCCCAGCAGCGTACGGAACAGCGTCGTCTTGCCGGCGCCGTTGCCGCCGAGCACGGCGAGCGTCTCCGCTGGCGCGAGCGAGAACGTCACGTC
>DATJFI010000059.1:0-29553 GCA_035495715.1 Casimicrobiaceae bacterium | reverse complement strand
GGCTACGCGTTGCTCGTGCCGATGCAGCAACCATCGGCGGAGGCGGCCGCTTCCCTCGAAGATGCCGTGTTCACGACGGTGCCGGTGACCCGGACGTTCTATTACGCCGTGCGCCGCGGCGACACGCTGACCGAGATCGCGGCGCGCCATGGCGTGACGATCGAGGACCTGCGGCACTGGAACCACCTCACGCGCGACTCGGTGCGCACCGGGCAGAAGCTGCGGGTAACGAGCGACGTGGCGCCCGCGGCCTCGGTGCAGGCGTCGCGCCACCATCGAGGCGGCAAGGCGAGGACGAAGGGCGCGCATCACGCAGTCGCCGTGCGCACCGCCGGGGCGGGCGGCAGCGGCAAGCGCAACGCGGCGCTCACGACCTCGGCCGCCAAGCCGTAGAGGAAGGCTCCAAAGCGAAACGGGCGACGCATGGCGTCGCCCGTTTCATTTCCGTCACACGACTGCGACGGAATCCGTTCGAAGAAGGCTTACTTCTTCGCTCTCCTCTTGGCGCCGCGCTTGGCAGCCCGCTTCTTCGGGGCCGCACGCTTCTTCGCCGCGCGCTTCTTCGTCGACTTCTTGGCCGCCCGGCGCTTCTTCGGGGCGGCGCGCTTCTTCGTCGACTTCTTCGCCGCCCGCTTCTTCGGGGCAGCGCGCTTCTTCGCCGACTTCTTCGCGGCCCGCTTCTTCGGGGCAGCGCGCTTCTTCGTCGACTTCTTCGCCGCCTTCTTCGGCGCGGCGGCCTTGCGCTTGCGCGCCTTCTTCTTCGGCGCCTCGCTGGAAGCCGCGGGCGTCATCATCGACATCATGTCAGCCATCATCTTTGCTTCTCCTGTCTGAGTTCATCTGACTGTTATGGTGCTTTACCGCAGGTGTCGCCGGCCGCAGGGGGAAAGCACGCTGATCCATCAAATTCGAGCTCACCCCCTTGACAAATCCATTGGCACCTGCTGCCAGCATTGTAGCCACGTTTGGCTCTTTTGCAACATTTCGAGCCGTCGCGAACCGCTTGGTGCGCGCGATGTTGCGTATTCGCACAGGCCGTGATTCGCGAATGCGCGCGCTCGAGGGCGGTTCAGTGCGCGCGTTGCGGTGGCAATCGCGATTCCTGCGCGACGAGTTCGGCGATCGTTTCGCGGCGGCGGATCAGGTTTACGGCGTCGCCGTCGACGAGCACTTCGCAGGCGCGCGGACGCGCGTTGTAGTTCGAGCTCATCGCCATCGCGTAAGCGCCGGCGCTGCGCACGGCGAGCAGGTCGCCCTCGGCGAGGTCGAGCATCCGCTCGTGCGCGAGGAAATCTCCGCTTTCGCAAACCGGTCCGACGATGTCGTAGCACACAGCCGTTCCGCCGCGCGGTGCCACGGCGTCGACGCCGTGCCATGCACCGTAAAGCGCCGGCCGCAACAGATCGTTCATCGCCGCGTCGACAACCGCGAAGTTGCGCGCGCCGGCGGACTTGAGCAGGCGCACGCGCGTCAGCAGCACGCCGGCGTCGGCGACGAGGCGGCGTCCCGGCTCGAACAGCAGCCGCTCGCGCCGTCCGTGCATCAGCCCGCGCACCATCGCCGCATAGTCGGCGATCGAAACCGGCGTCTCGTCGCGGTAGCGCGTGCCGAGGCCGCCGCCGAAGTCGACGTGGGAAAGCGCGATGCCGTCCGCCGCCAGCGCGTCGACGAGCGAAAGCATCTTCGCCGCGGCCTCGCGGTACGGCTCGAGCTCGGTGATCTGCGAGCCGATGTGCATGTCGATGCCGCCCACGTCGATCGCCGCGAGCGACGCCGCGCGCCGGTAGAGTGCCGGTGCGTCACCGAAGCTCACGCCGAACTTGCTCTCCCGGAGACCCGTTGCGATGTACGGATGCGTCCGCGGATCGACGTCGGGATTCACGCGCAGGCTGACCGGCGCGCGCCGGCCCATCCGCGCGGCGATCGCTGAAAGGTGATCGAGCTCGCTTGGCGACTCGACGTTGAAGCACAGGATCCCGGCCGCGAGCGCCGCTTCCATCTCGGCGTCCGTCTTGCCGACACCCGAGAACACGACCTTGCGCGGATCGCCGCCGGCCGCCTGCACGCGGGCGAGCTCGCCGCCCGACACGATGTCGAAGCCGCTGCCGAGCGACGCGAACAGGTCGACGATCGCGAGCGACGGGTTCGCCTTCATCGCATAGCAGACGAGATGCGGCACACCGTCGAACGCGGCGTCGAACTCGCGAAACGCATGCGTGAGCAGCGCACGCGAGTAGACGTAGCAGGGCGTGCCGAAGCGCGCGGCGATCGCCGTCAGCGGCGTGCCTTCGGCGCAAAGCTCGCCGTCGACGTGATCGAAGCCGCGGGGACGCGCGACGAGCGTCACAAGCTTTGCGGTCCGCTCGGCGGAGGAAGCGCGGGCGAGGTCGTCGGCGGCGGTGTCGCGGGATTCGTCGTCGACGATGCCGGCGGCGCGGAAGCGGCCTTCGGTGGCGGGCGCAGCGGACCCTTGATGCCGCACGCGGCGAGTGTCGCAAGCAGCACGGCGACGCCCGCAACGCGAAGCGCGCGCGCGTTAATCGATTGACGTGCCATCGCCGTGAATCCTAGCATGCGCCGATGGACGAATCGGCCTTCATCGCCGCCGCCGACGCGACGCTCGGCAGGATCGGCCTCGCGCTCGACGCCGCGGTCGAAACGAGCAACGCGGACCTCGACTGGTCGCTGAACGACGGCGTGCTGACGATCGAGTGCGCCGACGACAGCCGGATCATCGTCAACCGCCACGTGCCCAATCGCGAGATCTGGGTCGCGGCGAAGAGCGGCGCGTTTCACTTTCGCGCCGGCGACGGGCACTGGCGCGACACGCGCGGCAGCGATGAGCTCGCCGCGGTGCTCGCGCGACTGCTGAAGACGCAGGCGGGCATCGTCGTTCGGATGCCCAACCTGCCGGCTGCGTAGTCAGTTCCGCGCGCGGGTTACGACGCAAGCAGCGCGGTCCAGTCGTCGAGCTGGCTGCGCAGCGCCGCGTGCCCCGGGAGCAACGCCTCGACGAGGGCCCAGAAGCGGCGCGAGTGATTGAGCTCGACGATGTGCGCGACCTCGTGCGCAACGACGTATTCGGCGAGCGGCGGCGGCAACTGGACCAGCCGCCAGTTGAGGCGGATGTCGCCCTTCGCGTTGCAGCTTCCCCACTCGCTGCGCGCGTTCGACAGGCGCACCGAGATCGCCTGCGCGCCGACGCGGCGCACGTAATCGGCGACGCGTGCGGCGACGAGCGTCGACGCCTGCTCGCGCAGCCAATGGCGCACCGATTCGGCGACCTGCCGCTCGTCGTGCGCGTACGGGTGCCGAACGGTCAGATGGAACAGATCGGCGGCGACCGCGGGCTTGCGCGCCGGATACACCGCGAGCGTCAGCGCTTCGCCGCGGAACGCGATCGGCGCACCGGTGCGCCAGACGCGCGGCATCACGTCGCGGCGGCGTCCGCGCCATTCCGCAAGCGAGCGCAGGATCCACGCGCTGCGCTCGACGAGCGCCGCCTCGATGTCGCGCAGCGTGACCCACCGCGGTGCACGCACCGTCATGCCTTCGAGATGGACCTCCATTCCGATCGACCGGCGGCGCGCGCGAATCAAGCGGTACGCGATCGTCTCGCCTTCCAGGACGACCTGGCGCAGCACGCCTTCGGCCGTGCGCGCGTTACCCGGTGGGAGAGGCTCGAGCTTCATCGCGCCTTCGTCGCGTGGGCGGCGCGCGGATCGCCGATCCGCGCGACCTCGTTCTCGATCCACGACTCGACGGCCTGCATCAACCTGCCCGCATCCTTGCCGTCGGGAGGAATCGGCTCGCCGATCGACAGCGTGATGGTGCCGGCTTGCTTGCCGAGGATGCCTTTCGGCCACAGCCATCCGGCGTTGTGGGCGATCGGCAGGATCGGGGTGCGCATGTCGATCGCAAGGCGCGCCGCGCCGGTCTTGTAGCGGACGCGCCGGCCGGGCGCGATGCGCGTGCCCTCCGGGTAGAGCATGATCCAGAAGCCCTGCGCGAAGCGCTCGCGGCCCTGCTTCGCGATCTGGCTCATCGCATCCTGTCCCGCCTTGCGATCGATCGTGATCGGCGACGCAAGCCGGAACGCCCAGCCGAAGAACGGCAGCGACAGCAATTCCTTCTTCGCGACGTAGGCGAGCGGCGGCAGGAGCCGCGACAGGAACAGCGTCTCCCACGTCGAGCTGTGCTTGCAGGCGACGATCAGCGGCGTGCGGCCGACGTTTTCGAGACCGACGACGCGATGGCGAATGCCGCACAGAATGCGCGCAGCCGTCAGGTTCAGCGCGCACCAGCCGGTGATGAAGCGATAGCGCGGAACCGGCGGCAGCCAGAACAGCGCGAGCACGATCAGCGCGTAAGGCGGCGTCACGAGCATCTGGAACAGCGCGAACGCGAGCGAGCGCATCACCGACCACGCATCGCCGTGTGCCCGCGGCTTCGCGGCCGGAGATGCCGAGGTCGTCGATTCCGGTTGCATCGATCCGTCAGTCGGCGGCGAGCAGCGCCGATGCGACGAACGCGAGATCGGGGAATACGACGGTGTTCTTCGGAAATCCGCCGTCGCGAAGCGTCTTCTCCCCTTTGCCGGTCAGCACGAGCATCGGTTGCGCACCGACGGTTTCCGCGGCCTGCAGATCGCGCAGCCCGTCGCCGACGCAGGCGACTCCCGCGAGGTCGACGCTGAAGCGCACGCCGATCTCGCGCAGCATCCCGGCCCTGGGCTTGCGGCACTCGCAGCGGGAATCGGCGGTGTGCGGACAGTAGAAGATCGCATCGATGCGACCGCCGACATGCGCGAGCGCGCGGTGCATCCGGTCGTGGATCGCCGCGAGTGTGGAGAAATCGAGAAGCCCGCGGCCGACGCCCGATTGGTTCGTCGCGACGACGACGCGGTAGCCGGCGTGATTAAGCCGCGCGATCGCCTCGAGGCTTCCGGGAATCGGCCGCCATTCGTCCGGCGATTTGATGAATTCCGGGCTGTCGTGGTTGATGACGCCGTCGCGATCGAGCACGATGAGCCGCGTCGCGCGGCTTTGCACGATGCCTTCGGACGCGAGCGACGGCATCAGGCGGCGAGCCGCGAAATGTCGGCGACGCGGTTCATCGTGCGCGCGACGCGCTCGAGGAGCGCGAGACGGTTCGCGCGAAGCGGCGCGTCGTCGACCATCACCATGACATCGTCGAAGAAGCGGTCGACGGCCGGCTTCGCCGCGGCGAGCGCCTTCAGCGCGCGCGCGTAATCGCCGCGCTCGAAGTCGCGGTCGACGTCGGGGGCGAGCCGCGCGAAGACGTTCCACAGATCGCGTTCGGCGCCATCGGTCAGGCGCCGCTCGTCGACGTGGACGGCCGCCTCGGCGCCGCTCTTGCGCAGGATGTTGACGATCCGCTTGTTCGCAGCCGACAGCGCCGTCGATTCGGGCAGCGATTCGAACGCCTTCACCGCGCCGAGGAGGTCCGGCACGCGGTCGATCCGCTGCGGCCGCTGCGCGAGCACGGCTTCGATCTGGTTCGCGGTGTAGCCCTGCTCGCGCAGGTGTCCGCGCAGGCGGTCGTACAGAAAATCGGCGAGCGCATCCGGAACGGGTTTCACGGCCGGCACCTTATCGAATGCCTTGAACGCCATGTCGATGACGTCTCCGAGCGGAAGCGCGATCCGCTTCTCCATTAGGATGCGCAACAGGCCGAGCCCCGCGCGGCGCAGCGCGAACGGGTCCTTGTCGCCGGTCGGCAGCGCCGCGATGCCGAAGAGGCCCGCGAGCGTCTCCAGCTTGTCGGCGAGCGCGGCCGCTTGCGCGACCGGCGCCTCGGGCAATGCGTCACCGGCGTGGCGCGGCCAGTAGTGCTGCGCGATCGCGTCGGCGACTTCCACCGCTTCGCCGTCATGGATCGCGTAGTAGCGGCCCATCGTCCCCTGCAGCTCCGGGAATTCGCCGACCATGTCCGTGACGAGATCCGCCTTTGCGAGCATCGCCGCGCGATCGGCGTCGTGCTCGCGCGCGCCGATGCGCGGCCCGATCGCCCGCGCCAGCGTGCGCAGCCGCTCGACGCGCTCGCCGAGCGTACCGAGCCTGTTGTGGTAGACGATGCCCGCGAGGCGCGGTACGCGCGCGGCGAGCGGCGTCTTGCGATCCTGGTCGAAAAAGAACTTGGCGTCGGCGAGGCGTGCGCGAAGCACCCGCTCATTGCCGTGGATGATCGCGGAGGGATCGTTCGTCTGCACGTTGCTCACGACGAGGAACCGGTTCGCGAGCGCGCCCGAGGCATCGGCGAGCGCGAAATATTTCTGGTTCTGCTGCATCGTGAGGATCAGGCATTCCTGCGGCACCGCGAGGAACGCGGGGTCGAACGTGCCCGCGTAAACGGCGGGCCATTCGACGAGCGCGGTCACCTCATCGAGCAGCGCATCGGGCATGATCACGCGCGAGCCTTGCGCGGCCTTCCGAAGCTCGCCGACGATCGTTTCGCGGCGCGCGGCGAACGACGGCACGACCTTGCCTTCCGCTTCGAGCGTCGGCGCGTACGCCGCCGCCGAATCGATCGCGAGGTCGTCGCGGCTCGCGAAGCGGTGGCCGGCGGAAACGCGATCGGCGTCGAGGCCGAGCGCATGCACGCGAACGACGTTGCGTCCGTGCAGCGCGACGAGCCGGTGCGCGGGACGCACGAATGCGACGTCGCTGTAGTAATGGCCCGGCGCGGCGTAGCGCATCGTCTTCGGAATGGGCAGCCGTTCAAGCGCGATGTCGAGCGCTTCCTGCAGCGCCCGCTCCAGCGCCTGCCCGACAGCAAGGGTGCGAAGCCAGACTTGCTCCGCCTTGCCGTCGGTCTTGACGTACAAGTGATCAGGACCGTCCCGCGCCTCCGGATACCGGGCGGCGAGATGCGCGCGGCCACGCTTTTCCAAACGCCGTTGCAGGGCAACGGTCGGCCTTCCGGCGGCGTCCTCTGCAACGCTTCGCGGCATCAGCTTCTCGACGATCTCCGAATCCGGGGCCCTGGCTCGTACATGGGAGATCGAAACGGCAAGACGGCGAGGTGTCGCATAGGGAACCGCGACGCTCGCTTCGCTCAGCACGCCGCGTTCCCGCAGCTCGGCGGCAAGCACATCGGCGAACGCCGTACCGAGCGTCTTCAACGCCTTCGGCGGCAATTCCTCGGTGACGACCTCGATGACGAACGTCTGGAGTCTGCCCTCACCTGCCTCGCCCGCGCCCGGCTCCCGCTCCGCCGAGGGGAGAGGGCCGGGGTGAGGGGAATCGGCGAGGCTCATGCTGCCGTGGCCGAAACATTCGTGCGCAACGCATCGGGCAGCATCGGAAATCCGAGCGCGGCGCGCGAGTCGACGTAGGCCTGCGCCACCTGGCGGGACAGCGCGCGGATGCGCGCGATGTACGCCGCGCGCTCGGTCACCGAGATCGCGCCGCGCGCATCGAGCAGATTGAACGTGTGCGCGGCCTTGAGGATCATCTCGTAGCCGGGCAGCGGCAGGCGCGCGTCGAGCAGCCGCCTAGCCTCGCTCTCGTAAAACGCGAAAAGCTCGGTGAGCCGCGGTGCGTTCGACTGCTCGAAGTTGTACGTCGACTGCTCGACCTCGTTCTGGTGGTAGACGTCGCCGTAGGTCAGCGTGCGCTCGGCCGCGTCGTCCTTCGTCGTCGTCCAGACGAGGTCGAACACGTTGTCCTTGCCCTGCAGGTACATCGCGAGCCGCTCGAGGCCGTAGGTGATCTCACCGGTGATCGGATTGCAGTCGAGGCCGCCGACCTGCTGGAAGTACGTGAACTGCGTCACTTCCATGCCGTTCAGCCACACTTCCCAGCCCAGTCCCCACGCGCCGAGCGTCGGATTTTCCCAGTCGTCCTCGACGAAGCGGACGTCGTTTTGCGCGAGGTCGAATCCGAGCGCGCGCAGCGACCCGAGGTAGAGGTCGAGGATGTCCGCCGGCGCCGGCTTCAGCACGACCTGGTACTGGTAGTAATGCTGCAACCGGTTCGGGTTCTCGCCGTAGCGGCCGTCCTTCGGACGGCGCGACGGCTGCACGTACGCCGCGCGCCACGGCTCGGGTCCGAGCGCGCGCAGGAACGTCGCGGTGTGCGACGTGCCCGCGCCCACTTCGATGTCGTACGGCTGCAAAAGCGCGCATCCGCGATCGCCCCAGTAGCGCTGGAGCGTCTGGACGATCTCCTGGAATGTCGGCATGCGGTCGGATCGGGATCGACGCGATTCTACCTGCGCCGATGGAACGCGAGCCCGGCGACAACGAGCGCTGCGCACGCCGCGAGAACGCCGATGTCGCCGATCCGCAGATACGGCGTCTCGCCGGTCCGGCCTGCGATCGTTACTTCGAGCACGCCGGTCGTGAACCACGGCAGCCGCGCGATCTCGCGGCCGTCGGCGCCGATCGCCGACGTGATGCCGGTGTTCGTCGCGCGCAGCATCGGTCGCCCCAGTTCGAGCGCGCGCATCGCCGCGATCTGCTCGTGCTGCTCGGCGGCGATCGAATGGCCGTACCACGCGTCGTTCGTCACGTTGACGAGCAGGTGCGCGTCGCGCGCGGCGTAGCGAAGCTCGGCACCGAACGCATCCTCGTAACAGATGTCGACGGCGACGCGCTCGCCGGCGACGGACAGCGCCGGTTGCGTCGCACCGCCGCGCGCCTGATCGGCGAGCGGAATCGACAGCACCGAGCGGATGAACCAGCCGACCAGCGGCTTGAGCGGAATCGTCTCGCCGAACGGGACGAGGTGGTTCTTCCGGTAGAACTGCAGCGCGCTCGTGCCGAGCGCCACGACGGTGTTGTAGTAGCGCGGCTCGTCGCTGCCCGGCTCTGGCGGCAATGCCGTGAAGAGCCCGACGAGCACGTCGCCGTCGCGCGCGATCGCCGTGCGGATCAGCGACAGCAACACCGCGTCGGGTATCTCATCCGAGAACATCGGGAACGCGCTCTCGGGCAGCACGATCAGCCGTCCGCGGCTTCGCGAGACGAGATCGAGATAGCGGTCGAACGTCTCGTTGCGGAACTTCGGGTCGAACTTGAGCTCCTGCAGCACGTTGCCCTGCACGAGCGAGACGGGGAGCGGCGCGTCGACATCCCGCGTCCAGTCGACGCCGGTCGACGCGATGCCGCCGGCGCCGAGCAGGATCGCGAAGGCTGCCGCCGCGATCGCACGCCACCGCGACGTGTACGCCAGCGCGTCGGCGAAGAGCGCGATCGCGCCGCCGACAAGCGCGACGACCAGCGTGACGAGATACACGCCGCCGAGCGGCGCGTAACCGCGAACGAGCCCGTCGGGCACTTGCGTATAGCCGAGCGCGAGCCAAGGGAAGCCGGTGAAAAGGTAGCTTCGGATCCATTCGGTCGCGGTGAATGCGGCCGCTCCGACGAGCACGCGCGGCCACGAGCCTTCCGCGGTGAAACGAACGGCCGCGTAGCCGGCCAATGCCGGCCACAGCGCGAGGTACGCGGTGAGGATCGCGATCGCGAGGACCGCGAGCCACTCGTCCATGCCGCCGAAGTTGACGAGCGCGACCGTGAGCCACGACGAGCCTGCGCCGAACAGGCCGACGCCGAAGGCGAAGCCCTGCTGCGCCGCCGTCCACGGCGAATCGGCGCGAAGCCACAGCGATGCGAGGAGGGCGAACGTGACGAGGATCACGCCGGACACGTCGAACGGCGCGAACGCGAACACGCTGGCCGCTCCCGCGGCTGCCGCGAGCGTCAACGATAGCGCATGCTGGCGATGCGCCGGCGGCTTCGCCGCGGCGCGAATCACGCCGTCTCTTCGCCGGGCGGCGGCGCGATCCGTTCGACCTGGAGCGTGTAGAGGCGGCGGCTGTCGGCGCGGAGGACGCGGAAGCGGAACGGGCCGACGGTCGTCGTCTCGCCGCGCTTCGGCAGCCGGCCGAATGCCTTCAGCACGAGGCCGCCGACGGTGTCGAAATCCTCGTCCTCGAACGACGTGCCGAACTGCGCGTTGAAATCGGCGATCTCCGTCTGCGCCTTGACACGGAAGCGGCCGTTCGCCTCCGGAATGATGTTGTCCTCGCTCTCGTCGAAGTCGTACTCGTCCTCGATGTCGCCGACGATCTGCTCGAGCACGTCCTCGATCGTCACGAGGCCCGACACGCCGCCGTATTCGTCGACGACGATCGCGATGTGGTTGCGGTTGGCGCGGAACTCGCGCAGCAGCACGTTGACGCGCTTCGATTCGGGCACGAATACCGCCGGCCGCAGCGTCTCGCGCAGGTTGAACGCTTCGGGATCGGCGTAGTAGTTGAGCAGCTCCTTCGCGAGCAGGATGCCGACGACGTCGTCCTTCGACTCCCCGATTACCGGGAAGCGCGAGTGCCGCGTCTCGATGATCAGCGGCATGAATTCGGCGGGCGAGTCGTCGATCGACACGCAATCCATTTGCGCGCGCGGAATCATGATGTCGCGCACCGTCGTTTCCGACACCGACAGCACGCCTTCGATCATCGACAGCGCATCGGCGTCGATCAGCCGGTGCTCGTAGGCGCCGCGCAGCACGGCGACCAGGTCGTCGCGATCCTCGGGCTCGCGGGTCAAAAGCGCCGAGAGGCGCTCGAGAAGCGTCGGCTTGTCGTCGGGAGCGTCGAAGGGACTTGCCATCGCGTCAGACGGGGACTCGAGTCACGTACGGGTCCTCGAAACCCAGCGCGCGCATGAGCGCGACCTCGCGCGCCTCCATTCGCGCGGCATCGTCGTCGCGCGCGTGGTCGTATCCCTGCAGATGCAGCATGCCGTGGATCACCAGGTGCGCGTAATGCGCTCGAAGCGTCTTGCGTTGCACGCGGGCCTCCCTGACGACGACCGGCACGCACAACACGATGTCGCCGGCAAGCGACACTCCGTCATCGTACACGAATGTGAGGACGTTCGTCGCGCGGTCGCGGCCGCGATAGCGGCGGTTCAGCGCGCGGGACTCGCGCCCGTCGACGAAACGCATCGTGACCGACGCATCGCGATCGAGCGCGCACTGCGCGATCCGGCGCAGCTCGGCACGCGACGGCACGTCGGCAGCGTCGAGCGTCGACTGCACGGCAAGCACAAGACGCGATGTTGCGCGTTCTGTCCCCTTTTCCCGAAGGTGGGCGGAGCGGCGGGGCGAGGGGCGTTTCTTTGCAGCCTTACGTGCTCGTGTCGCGGTCGTAGGCATCGATGATCTTCTGCACGAGCGGGTGACGGACGACGTCGGCGCTCGTGAAGCGCACGAAGGCGATGCCGCGCACGTCCTTCAGCACGCGCCCGGCCTCGATCAGGCCGCTCTTCTGGCCGCGCGCCAGATCGATCTGCGTCACGTCGCCCGTGATCACCGCGCGCGTGCCGAAGCCGATCCGGGTCAGGAACATCTTCATCTGCTCTGGCGTCGTGTTCTGCGCCTCGTCGAGAATGATGAACGAGTGGTTGAGCGTGCGTCCGCGCATGTAAGCGAGCGGCGCGAGCTCGATCGTCTGCCGCTCGAGCAGCCGTGCCGCCTTGTCGAAGCCCATCAGATCGTAGAGCGCGTCGAACAGCGGCCGCAGGTAAGGATCGACCTTCTGCGCGAGATCGCCGGGCAGGAAGCCGAGCCGCTCGCCGGCCTCGACGGCCGGACGCACCAGGACGATGCGCTTTACCGTATCGCGCTCGAGCGCGTCGACCGCGCACGCGACGGCGAGATACGTCTTGCCGGTTCCCGCGGGACCGATGCCGAAGCTGATGTCGTGCGTGCGGATCGCGTCGAGGTACGCAACCTGGTTCGGCGTACGCCCGTGCAGGTCGGCGCGCCGCGTGCGAAGGATCGGTGCATCGTCGGCGAGGACCGATCCCTCGTCCGCTCGATGCTCCACATCTCGCAACCTCTCCGCGCTTGCGGGGAGAGGGGTGGGGTGGGGGGCGAGCGCCGCAATCTCGACGAGTCCGAGCTGGATGTCGTCGACGGACAGCGGCTTCTCCGCTTCCGCATAGAAGCGCGAAAGTGCGCGCGTCGCGTGCACTGCGGCGGCGCGCGAGCCGGAGACCGTAAAGGTCGCGCCGCGCCGCGCGATCGTGACGTCGAGCGCGGCCTCGATCTGACGCAGGTTCGCATCGAGCGGCCCGCACAGATTGGCGAGCGCGCGATTGTCGAGCGGCGCGAGCGTGACGGTGTCGGTGATCCGTTCCGGCGGATCGGCGATCGGGAGAGCCGAACGCTGCGTGCGCTCGCTGCTCGCGCCTCGCAGCCGCCGCTCGCCACCGGGCGCCCCGTGCCCGGTGAGCGTCGTGCGTTTGGGCGCTTTCCTCAAACCGCCTGGCGAACCACCGGCGCCTTCTGCGCTTCGTCGAGCATCGCCGCCATCTCGAGCAGGTGCGCCTTTGCTTCGGCGGACATCCGCTTCGTCGACGCGTGCGCGATCTCGGCGCGTAACCGCGTCGCATCGACGCGCAGCAGCGCGCGCGCATCCGCGGGCATCGAGCCGGCAGGCTTGATCAGCGCGTCGGCGACGCGCGTCACGTACTCGCGCTGCAGGTTGCGCCGGAACAACGTGATGTCCCTGCCGCTGCGAAGCTCGCTCCACACGGCGTCGTGCAGCCGGCCGTAGAGCTCGGAGAGCTTGAGCGCCTCCTTCGGATCGTCGACCTTCGCCGCGTTGTTCAGAAGACGCTGCGCGATCGGCGGGCTCATCAGCGTGTCGAGAACGCCGCGCTGGAGCGACAGCACCTGCTGGTCGATCGACAGATCCAGCGGCGGCGCCGGCCGGCCGAGCTCCTGGGCGTCGTCGATGTCGAACGTCGAGACCGTCATCTTGCGCAGGAACGACGGCGGGAAATCGAAGCTGTCGGCGGATAGCACCTCGCTTGTCAGCATCGTCAGCGCTTCGCGCTGCTTCGCCGCGTCGACCGGCGTGAACGGCTGTCGGCCGCTGCCCGCGTGGTCACGCAGCGTCGTGAGGCCGCCGATGTACTTCGACGCGTAGAGCGCACCCTGGCCCGCCTCGTTCAAGCCGCGCGTGAAGTTCCGGCGCAGCACCGAGTAGCTCTCGCCGGGCGCGAGTGGCATGCTCTCCGTGCGCTGCCACAGCTCGTGGACGAGCGCGAGCCGCTTTTTCGCATAGGCGAGCGGGTCGCGGCCGAGATCGAGCTGGTTCACCGCCGGATCGATCGCGAAGTACGAGACGTCCTCGTCGGTCGAATAGGCAAGCCACGGCTCGCTCGAACGCTCGGCGATCTTTTCGAGCTCCGCCTTCTCGTTCCCGGCGTCGAGCGGCTTGTACGCGTACTCGATCGCCCAGTAGTCGTACGGGCCGAGCGTCGACATCGTGTACTCGCCCTGGCGCTCGCCCTTCACCGCGAGGTTCCACGGGTTGTACTCCATCACCGAGCCGGAGATGCCGTGCACGGCGGTGAACGCCGGGTCGGACAGCTCCGACTCGCTGTAGACGGTCGACGCGCGGAAGTTGTGACGCAGTCCGAGCGTGTGCCCGACCTCGTGCATCGTCACGTTCTTGAGGTAGAGATCGACGAACTTGTCGACGTCCGGGCCGTCCGGATCGAGATCGCCGCGGACTTCGAGCAGCGACATGCCGAACGCCGTTTCCTCGGTCGCCGCGTCGTCGTAGTCGCAGGCCTCGGCATCGGCCATCGGATGCGCCTGCCCGCTCGTTGCCTGCGCGAACGCCGCGAAGGCGTCCTTGCGCGTCGGCAGGTACTCGCTGCGAAGGTTGCGCACCACGCGGACGTTGTTCGCATCGATGCCGATATCTGCATCCAGGATTTCGCCGGTGCGCGGATCGACGACGGACGGACCGATCGCGGCGTACGACGTTTTCGCGACCGTCTGCCAGCGCACCGACGCGTGGTGGATGTCGGACGTATCGAAGTCGGCGTCGTCGGGCTGGACCTCGACCTTGATCGCGTCCTTGAAGCCGATGTGCTCGAAGGCCTTGTTCCATTCGAGGATGCCTTCCTTGATCGGCTCGCGGTACTTGACGGGGATGTTGCGGTCGAGCCAGAACACGATCGGCTGCTTCGGCTCCGACAGCGTCGCGTTCGGGTCCTTTTTCTCGAGCCGCCAGTGGTTTGCGTAGCGCTCGACCGGCACGCGCGGCACGTCGGACGTGAAGTCGAGCACTTCGGTCGTGAAGTAGCCGACGCGCTCGTCGGCGGGCCGCGGACTCATCGGCTGGTCGGGCAGCTTCGCGAGCGTGTACTGGTAGCCGATGAACATGCTGCGCGGATCGGGCAGCGTCGTCGGCTGCGACGGCTGCGGACCGCCGCCGTGGCCCGGCGTCGGCACGTTGAGCCGGCCGACCGCGTAATGCGCGGAGACTTCGAGCGTGACGTTGTCGGGCTCGCCGCGCGTGGTGCCGATCGACGAATTGCGCGGATCGAACCCGTACGGCTGCCGATACGTGCGCTCGAGCATCGCGGCGCCGGCGGGAATGTCGGACAACAGCAGTGCATTGGCGTCGATCAGCAGCGACTTGTTCTCGTGCGACGGCTGCGACGCGATCGGCGCGACGGCGAGCAGGCTGTCGGAGAAACCGGCGGCGACGGCGCGCGCTTCCGGCGTGCCGGGCTTCGCCGTGTACTTGACGTTCTTCGCGATGAGCTGAACCGTCTGGCCGTGCTTGTGGAACACGACGACCTGCGCGACGCCGATCGGATAGTTCATCGCGCCGCCGAAGATCCGCGCTTCACCGATGCCCTGATTGATGGCGGACTTGAAGAAGAACGGCTTGTCGAACTGGTCGGGCGAGAGTTCGAGGAAGACCTTGTCGTCCTTCTGCCAGACGTTGAAGAGTCCCGTCGTCTCCTTTGCATCCTTGACGATTTCCGCGAATGGCCGCGCGTACGGGGCCGCCGGAGCGCCGGGACGCGCAGCGCCGGGGGCATCGGCGTGCGACGCCGCGCCCGGCGGCTCGTCACGCAGCGCCGACGGCGCGACGGCCGCCAGTTCACCGGCTCTCGCGCCGTCGCCACGCGACAGGCTCGCGCAACCGGACATCACGAGCGGGGCGAGGATGCCGAGCGCGATGGCGACGCGGGAAAAAGAAGGATGCGACATGAACGAGGTATCTCCTGAATCGACGAGGGTCTTGCGCGAGCCGCCAATGCGGCCGCGTCGACGACCGTTCACGCGAGCGTAAGTTCGCCGCGCAGCGAGTGCGGCATCGCCGCGGTAATGGCGACGTCGACGTAGTGGTCGATCGTCGCCCGGTCGCCCGCGAAATTGACGACACGGTTGTTGTCGGTACGCGCGGCCAGTTCGCGCGGGTTCTTGGCGGCCGCCCCGGTGACGAGCACGCGCTGGCGCGTCCCGACCATCCGTTCGCTGTTGGCCTTGTACTGGCTGTCGATCAGCCTTTGCAGCCGCGCAAGCCGCGCCTGCTTGACGTCGTCGGGCACCTGATCGCGCAGTTCCGCGGCCGGTGTGCCGGGACGCGCGCTGTACGCGAAGCTGAATGCCCCGTCGAACGCGACGTCGTCGACGAGGTGCAGCGTCCTTTCGAAGTCTTCGTCCGTCTCGCCGGGAAAGCCCACGATGAAGTCGGACGTGAGCGAAAGCTCCGGGCGCCGCGCGCGAAGCCTGCGCACGATCGACTTGTATTCGAGCGCCGTGTAGCCGCGCTTCATCGCCGCGAGCACGCGATCGGATCCGGATTGCACGGGCAGGTGCAGGTGCGATACGAGCTTGCCGTTCGATGCGTATGCGTCGATCAGCCGCTGCGTCATTTCCTTGGGGTGCGACGTCGTGTAGCGGAGCCGCTCGATGCCGGGCATGTCGGCCGCGTATTCGAGCAGCCGCGCAAGATCGCAGGGCTCACCGGTGTCCGTGTTGCTCCGGTACGCATTGACGTTCTGCCCGAGCAGCGTCACTTCCTTCACGCCCTGCAAGGCGAGATCCGCGATCTCGGTCAGCACGTCCTCGAACGGCCGCGAGACTTCCTCGCCGCGCGTGTACGGCACGACGCAGAACGAGCAGTACTTGCTGCAGCCTTCCATGATGGAGACGAACGCCGACGCACCGTCGACGCGCGGCGGCGGCAGGTGGTCGAACTTCTCGATCTCGGGAAACGAGATGTCGACCTGCGGCTCGCCGCTTTCGCGGCGCGCGCGCAACATCGCGGGCAGCCGGTGCAGCGTCTGCGGGCCGAACACGAGATCGACGTACGGGGCGCGGCGCACGATCGCGGCACCTTCCTGCGACGCGACGCAACCGCCGACGCCGATCAGCAGATCGGGCCGTTGCGCCTTCAGGGACCGCGCGCGACCGAGATCGTGGAATACGCGCTCCTGCGCCTTCTCGCGCACCGAGCACGTGTTGAACAGGATCACGTCCGCGTCGTCGGGACGGTCGGTCAGCGCGAGTCCTTCGCCGGCGAGCACGTCGGCCATGCGGTCCGAATCGTACTCGTTCATCTGACAGCCGAACGTGCGAATGAAAAGCTTGCGCGCCACGGTCATTGCTTGAAAGGGTCGCGATTATAGCAAACCGTCGTACAATCGGCCCCGCAGGTGTCCGCCGGACGGCGTCAGCGACGCGACCGGTGGGTGAAACGGGAATGCGGTGCGCCCGCGAATCGCGCGCAATGCCGCAGCTGCCCCCGCAACGGTGAGCCGAAAGGCGAGCCCGGAGACCGGCCTGCACATCCCTTATCCCAAGGTAGAGCCGTGCGGGGTACTCACGGCATGACGCGGATGGCTCCGAATCGCCGTTTCCTTCTGCAACGCCGCGGCCGCGCGCCAGGTTGGCTCGCGCCCATCGTCTTCGTTCCAATCGTTGCCGCCGCACAGTCGCCGCCGCCGGCCGTGCTCGACCCGGTCGTTGTCACCGCGACGCGCACGCCGCAGCGCCTTCTCGATCTCGTCGCCGACGTCACGGTGATCGACGCCGACGCCATCGCGCGCGGCGGCACGCAGGGACTCGTCGCGCTGCTCTCGCGCCAGCCGGGCGTCGAGATCGTGCAAAACGGCGGCCCCGGCTCGACGTCCGGCGTCTTCCTGCGCGGCGCCAACGCGGCGCAGACGCTCGTGCTCGTCGACGGCATGCGCGTCGCGTCGGCGTCGAGCGGCGCGACCGCACTCGAGGCGATTCCGGTCGAGCAGATCGAGCGGATCGAGATCCTGCGCGGTCCGGCGTCGAGCCTCTATGGCGCCGACGCGATCGGCGGTGTGATCCAGGTGTTCACGCGGCGCGGCGCCAGCGGTTTCTCCGCCAATGCTTCGGCCGGTTACGGCACGTTCGATACCTGGTCGGTGGCCGCAGGGCTTTCCGGCGGCAACGCCGCCGCCCGCGGCAGCGTCGAGGTCGGCAACCGCGAAAGCCGCGGCTTCAACGCGATCACGAATTCCGCCAATCCCAGCTACGACCCGGACCGCGACGGCTATCGCGACGCGAGCGTCAGCGCGCACGGCGCACTCGACTACGCGCCGGACCAGACGCTGTCGCTCGCGTACTTCAGAAGCCGGCTCGACGATCAGTTCGACGGCGGCGACGATTTCGACGATCGCACCATCACGACGCTCGAAACGTGGCAGGTGGCGTCGAGCAATCGCCTGGCGCGCAACTGGATGTCGCGCCTGTCGATCGGCGACGGCAGCGACCGATCGGTCTCGAAAACCGGGTTCGGCGACTTTCCGTTCGTCACCCATCAGCGCCAGTACGCGTGGCAGAACGACGTCGCGCTGCCGAAGGGCGACATCACCGTGGCGCTCGAGCGCCGCGAGGAGCGCGTCGACACGACGCCTGCATTTCCGGTCACCGAGCGCGACACGAACGCGATCACGGCGATCTATCGCGTCGACGCCGGTCCGAACGCCGTGCAGGCGAACCTGCGCCACGACGACTCGAACCAATTCGGCGGCAAGACGACCGGCGCGCTCGCCTGGGGCTACCGGATCTCGCCCGACTGGCGCGTGACGGCGAGCGCCGGCACCGCGTTCAAGGTGCCGACGTTCAACGATCTCTACTTTCCGCAGTTCTCGAATCCGAATCTGCGTCCGGAAACGTCGCACAACGTCGAGGCCGGCGTGCACTGGTCCTCGGGCGCCGGAGACTGGAGATGGCAGGCGAGCGCCATCGCGTTCCACAACCGCGTCGACGACCTGATCGTGTTCGAGTGCGACGCGAATTTCGTCTGCGCGCCGAACAACGTCGCAGACGCGACGCTCGAGGGCGTGACGCTTTACGGCGACGCCGAATGGCGCGACACGCGCCTGCACGCTTCGCTCGACCTCCAGTCGCCGACCGATACGACGAGCGGGCTGCTGCTGCCGCGGCGCGCACGGCGCCACGGCGTGCTGTCGCTCGCACAGTCATTTGGACGGACACGCGTCATCGCCGAGGTCGTCGCGTCGTCCGAGCGCTTCGACGATGCCGCGAATCAGCGCCGTCTCGGCGGATACGGGCTTGTCAATCTCGCGCTCGAATGGAGCGTCGATGCGTCGACGACGCTGTTCGTGCGCGCGGACAACGTGTTCGACCACCACTACGAGCTCGCGGCCGACTTCGCGACCGGCGGCGCTCGCGTGTTCGCGGGCGCGCGATGGCGAATGTGACGCGCTTCGTCCTGCTCGTGCTGCTGCACGCGACGAGCGTCGGCGCAGTCGTGCGCGTCGTCGACGACAGCGGGCACGCGGTCGAGCTGCGGACGCCGGCTGCGCGGATCGTCACGCTCGCGCCGCACGCCGCAGAGCTCGTCGACGCAGCGGGCGCCGGCACGCGTGTCGTCGGCGTGATCGCGGGCACCGACTATCCGGCGGCGATGCGATCCGTACCGACGGTCGGTGACGTGAGCGCCCTCGACGTCGAACGGATCGTCGCGCTCGCACCCGACCTGATCGTCACGTGGCCCTGGACGACGCCGCGGCAGACGGCATCGTTGCGCGATGCGGGCATCGCCGTCTTCGAGGCCGATCCACGGACCATCGACGGCATCGCGACCGACATCGAGCGGCTGGGGCGGCTCGCCGCGACCGAATCGGTGGCCGACACCGCCGCCGCTGCGTTTCGCAAACGGCTGACGGAGATCGCTCGGGGGCGTTCTTCCGGGCCTCCACTGCGGGTGTTCTACGAGGTGTCGGATGCGCCGCTCTTCACGCTCGGCGGCCATCATCTCGTGAGCCAGGCGATCGCACTGTGCGGCGGCGAGAACGTGTTCGCGCGCCTGTCGATCCCGGCCCCCGAGATCAGCGTCGAGGCGGTGCTTGCCGCGAACCCCGACGTGATCGTCGCCGGCACCGACGATGCGAAGCGGCCGCCGTGGCTCGATTCGTGGACGCGCTGGCCCGCGCTCGCGGCCGTGCGCCATCACGCGCTCTACACGGTCGACGCGAACCTGCTTCACCGCCCCGGACCCCGCTTCGCGAGCGGCGTCGAGCAATTGTGCCGAACGCTCGTGAACGCGCGGCGCGCGATCGCGTCGAACGGCTATGATTCGAAGGCGCCCGCGCGCGCTCATCCGAGATGAACAAGGCCTTCACCCGCGAAGAACCGACCGAGACCGACGATGACGGCGACGTTCAGGACGCGTCGCCGCTCCCTGCCGGTGCGCGCAACTACATGACGCCCGGCGGCTTCGCGAGGATGCGGCGCGAGCTGGACATGCTCGTATCGAAGGAGCGACCGGAGCTCGTCGCGACGATCGCCTGGGCCGCCGGCAACGGCGATCGTTCGGAGAACGCCGACTACATCTACGGCAAGAGGCGGCTGCGTGAGATCGACCGGCGCATCCGCTTCCTCGTGCGAAGACTCGACGGCGCGGAGGTTGTCGATCCGGCGACGCCGCGCGACGACGATGCGCAATCGCGCGTGTATTTCGGCGCGACGGTGACCGTCGCCGACGTGCGCGGCGACGAGCGCACGGTGAGCATCGTCGGCATCGACGAGATCGACACGGCGCGCGGTTACATAAGCTGGATCTCGCCGATGGCGCGCGCGTTGCTCAAGGCACGCGAAGGCGACAGCGTCACCGTGCGCACGCCCGGCGGCGACGAGGCGCTCGACGTCGTCCAGGTCCGCTACGTTCCGCTCGCGACCGATCGCTGAGCCCGATATCCGGCGGTTGACTCGCCGTTCGTGCGCCTTCTATAGTGCGGCCACCGTGGACGCCGAGCTTGCCGCGCTGGAGCAACGGATCGAGACGCTGATCGCGCATGCGCGCGAGCTTCGCGCCGAGAACGAGCTTTTGCGCGGCGAGCTTCTCGCGTCGCAGGAGCGCAACCGCGAACTTTCCGCGCGCATGACGCAGGCGACCGAGCGGCTCGACGCGCTGATCGCGCGAATGCCCGATTGATGCCGATGGAGACCCGCGAATGCCCGACAACCCCGCACGCACGCTAACGCTCGACGTCACGATCCTTGGGCGCGATTTCAAGGTCGCGTGCAAGGAGGACGAGCGCGACGCGTTGATGGAGGCCGTTGCGCTGCTCGATCGGCGCATGCGTGAAATCCGCGACGCCGGCAAGGTGAGCGGCACCGACCGCATTGCCGTGATGGCGGGCCTCAACATCGCGCACGACCTGCTGCGCGAGCGCCGGGCCTCGACGATCGCCGCGGCGGCGCCGCCGGCCGCGGCCGGTGAAAGCTTTGATGCGGAGGCAGCGCGGCGTAGAATTCAGGCGATGCAGGCGACGATCGACGAGACGCTCGCCGGGCAAGAGAATTTATTCTAGGTTGGAGGTGGTTCGCCATTGGCGAACCACAACATGCTTCAAACCCCTGCGGTGTTCGATCCGGCCTTACGTTCTTTGAACCAATGCTCTCGTAGCGAGGTGGCCGGGCCAGCGGACCGGTGTGCGTTCCCACGCGGAAGCGCCTGATGGTCCCGGCAGGCTGCCGAATCTTGAACCCAGGTTCAGGGTGACCGGCCGGAACGGCACAGGCGGGGGGCCAACCCGAACGCCGCGCCCTTGGGCGCGGCGTTTTGTCGTGCGCCGATGATTCGCGATTTCCGGGACCGCTGATGACGATGCGCTACTGGCTGATGAAATCCGAGCCCGACGAGTTCTCGATCGACGACCTCGCCGCCGCGCCGAACCGCACGACCGCGTGGTTCGGCGTGCGCAACTACCAGGCGCGCAACTTCATGCGCGACGAGATGCGCGTCGGCGACCGCTCGTTCTTCTATCACTCGAGCTGCGACGAGCCCGGCGTCGCCGGCATCGTCGAGATCTCGAAGTCCGCGTATCCGGACGAGACGCAGTTCGATCCGAAGAGCCCGTACTACGATCCGAAGTCGACGCGCGCCGCGCCACGGTGGCTGCATGTCGACGTGAAGCTCGTGCGCAAGACGAAGCTCGTCACGCTGCCGATGCTGCGTGAAACGCCGGGACTCGAGAATATGGTGACGCTTCGCCGCGGCAACCGGCTGTCGATCACGCCGGTGACGCCGGCCGAGTGGAAGATCGTCGAGAAGCTCGCGAAGTAGCGTCGGCAGAAGATGTTCCGCGGCTGACGGAGCAATCCGCGCACGTCGCCGCGGCTGCGCAGATATACATCGATATATATGCGCGTCGTCGTGTTACGCGCAGAATCGCGCGTTTATCGGCATCAAACGGGGACGCCAGGTCCCCGGGGCGAATGAATCTTCCCACAGCTTGCCCTCGCGTTGCCGCAATGCCTTGCGGCGGGACAGCTTCGTCCCGGCGGGGCATGGCCCTATTCGCTCCGATTCGGGCAGCTGAAGGGTGGCGTTTGCGGATCGTGCGTTCGGTGCGGCGCTGGCCGAATGTGCTCGTCGCGGTGATGACCGGCCTGCTGCTGTCCGCTTGGTGCTCGACGGCTGCCGCCGCCGATACCAAGGCACCCTCTGTCAAGATCACGACACCAACGTCGGGCCGCAACTATACGACCAACATCAGCCCGCTCACGCTCGCCGGCACTGCCTCGGACAACGTCGGCGTGACGCAGGTGACGTGGAGCAACAGCCAGGGCGGCGGCGGCACGGCGAGCGGCACCAAGAACTGGACGGCGGGCGGGATCGCGTTGCAGCCGGGCAGGAATGTGCTCACCGTTACCGCGCGCGATGCCGCCGGCAACAGCGGCACGGCGCTGTTGACGGTGACCTACACGGTGGCGACCGATAGCACCGGCCCGGCGGTGGCGATCACCAGTCACAGCAATAACCAGTCGGTCAACGCGAGTCCGATCACGCTTGGCGGCACGGCGAGCGACGCAGGATTGGGCAACAGCGGCATTGCCTCGGTCACGGTGAACGGGGTGGCGGCGAGCGGCGGCAGCGCGGCGGGTTCGGCGATCGCGAACTGGAGCGCGTCGCTGCCACTGAATCCGGGCAGCAACACGGTGAGCGTGGTGGCGAAGGATGCGAGCCCCGCGCAGAACAGCACGACGACGCAGATCACGCTCGTCTACGATCCGACGCCGCCGAGCGTGGCGATCAGCAGTCCGACCAGTGGTGCGACGTACACGGCGACGAGCAGTCCATTGACGCTGGGTGGCACGGCGGCGGACAACGTCGGCGTGACGCAGGTGACGTGGAGCAACAGCCAGGGCGGCAGCGGCACGGCGAGCGGCACGACGAACTGGACGGCGAGCGGGATCGTGCTGCAGCCGGGCGTCAACGTGCTGACGGTCATCGCGCGCGATGCGGCGGGCAACACGCAGACGGCCACGCTGAGCGTCACCTATGGGTCGAGCGGTCTGGTGGCGGCGTATGCGTTCGACGAAGGTACGGGCGCGAGCAGCGCCGACGTGTCGGGGGGCGGGCACGCGGCGACGCTGATCGGCGGGCCGGCCTGGGTGGCCGGAGCCTTCGGCACGGCGCTGAGCTTCAACGGCACGTCGAGCTATGCGACGGCGGCGCTTACGACCACGCTCGGCAACTGGAGCGTGTCCGGCTGGGTGCGCGGTACGGCGGCGCCGGGCAGTGCGAAGACGACGGGGGTGATTCACCGCGAGGCGAACTACCAGATCAACTGGGATCATGCGCAGGCGGCGTTTCGCGGCGCTGCGGGCGTGCGCGTGGCGGGGGTGTGGTATGCGGCGAGCTTCGGCGTGCTCGGCGCCGACACCTGGTACTACCTGGCGGCGACGTACGACGGGCAGACGCTGCGCGCGTATACGAACGGCGCGCTGGTGACGAGCACTGCCACGGCGGGAGGTCCGGCCGATGCCGATCCGGATGCGCTGGCGATCGGTCGCCATGCGGTGGACCCGGGCTACTTCTCTGGCGTGGTGGATAACGTGCGGATCTACAACCGGGCGCTGAGCCAGGCGGAGATCCAGTCGGACATGAACACGCCGCTTGGCGGCGGTTCCGCTTCCGACACCACGCCGCCGAGCGTGGCGATCACCAGTCCGACCAGCGGGGCGACGGTTTCGGGAGCGGTTACGGTATCGGCTACGGCATCGGACAACGTGGCGGTGGCGGGGGTCCGGTTCCTTGCCGACGGCGTGCTCGTTGCGCCGGAAGTAACGACGCCGCCTTATTCGGTATCCTGGAATAGCCTGTCGTCGGTGGACGGGTCCCACATGCTCAGCGCGATCGCGCGCGACGCCGCGGGCAATCAGACGACGAGCCTGATCAATGTCACCGTTGCCAACGGTGGCGGCGCTTCGGTCATGGGTCAATGGTCGGCGCCGTTCAACCTGCCGATCAGGGACGTGCACATGGTTTTGATGCGCACGGGCAACGTCCTGATGTGGGACGCATTCGAATCGGGACACATGGCGTACACGTGGAATTGGTCCACCGGCGCCATGACGTACGTTCCTGCAGCCGACAACATCTTCTGCTCGGGTCAGGTGCTGATGAGCGATGGGAGCGTCCTCGTTGCCGGAGGCCATTCGGCCGCCGGCGTCGGTATTCCCGATGTCAATCGATTCGATCCCGTTTCCAAAACGTGGACCGCGTTGGCGCCGATGGCCTTCCAGCGCTGGTACCCGACCGCGACGACGCTGACGGACGGGCACGTCCTGGTCGCATCGGGCGCAACGACGTGCATCACATGCATTGGTGATATCCCGGAACTGTACGACCCGGCGACCAACACATGGACGCAGCTTGCCGGCGCGCAGCTCAGCATGCCGCTTTATCCGCACCTGTTCGTGCTGCCCGACGGCCGCGTGCTTTACGCGAGTTCGACCGAAGCGGTGATCCAGACGCGCGTGCTCGACATCGCCGCGCAGACATGGACGATCGTCGATCCGGTCGCCGTCGCCGGTGGAAGCTCCGTGATGTACCTGCCGGGCGTGATCATGAAATCCGGCAGTCCCGGCGCTCCAGGGCGCATCCCGACCGCCGCCTCGCTCAACACCGCATACGTGCTCGATATGTCGCAGCCCAGTCCGGCGTGGCGCCAGGTGGGCTCGATGACGTACGGCCGCACGTTCCACAGCCTTACGATCCTGCCTGACGGAACCGTCCTGGCCACAGGCGGAAGCGCCACCAACGATCCGGCATCGCAGCCGGTGCTGGCCGCCGAGATCTGGAATCCGGAGACGCAAACGTGGTCGCTCATGTCGAGCATGGCGATGGCGCGGACCTATCATGAAGACGCGCTGCTATTGCCCGATGGCCGCGTGCTCGTGGGCGGAGGCGGCGGCTGCTGTGGCGCGCCCGATCAATTCAATGCGGAAATCTTCTCGCCGCCCTACCTCTTCGAGGGTTCGCGCCCCACGATCGCGTCGGCACCCGCGACGATCACGTACGGCAGCGAGTTTTCGGTAACGAGCCCGGATGCCTCGTCGATCGCGTCAATTGCGCTGATCCGGCTGGGCTCGGACACGCACCAGTTCAATCGCGATCAGCGCTACCTGCCGCTGTCGTTCACCGTCAATGGAACCCAGCTCTCCGTGACCATGCCCCCGAACCACAATCTGGCGCCGGGTGGCGATTACATGCTGTTCCTGGTGAACGGCTCCGGCGTGCCGTCGGTCGCGGCAATGGTGTCGGTTCATTAGCGCGTTCATCGTGTTCGTTGCGCTGGCGTTGCTGTGTGCCCTGACGTGCGTGAGCCCGCAGGCGCGCGCGCACGACGACAATATCCTCGATCCACACAACGCGACGCCCGGCGTTCGGTTGGAACTGCTCGAACTGCCTCGGACGAAAACGGCCTCCCCCTCTGCCTATCGATTGCGCTTGACAGGCACGGCGCCCGGGCTCGAATTCGAGCTTTGGACTCAGCAATTCGGCGCGCTGTTTCGAAAGGTGTCCTCGGGCTTGCGCGCGGACGAGGAGGGAAACGTCGTCTCGCACACGCGCGGCAAAGGCAGCCGGGCGCCCGCGCAGGTAACGGTCGCGCCCGGATCGTCAGCCGAGGGCGCAGCGTGGTCGGTGGCACTCGTGTCGAGCGATAGGACCATCAGGGCGTTTGCCGCGACCATCCCACGTCCGATCGTTTCCCGCAGCGGGCCCTGCATGCTCCAGCTGGAGCTCGTTTCGTACAACGGTGATCGATTCGTTGCCACCGGTTCCGGTTTCACGCCGGGCGACGAGGTAACGGTGCAGTCGACGATCGGGGGTCTGACAACCGACAGGCGTCGGACAATACCGGTGGACGGCCGGTTGCCAACCGACGTGATTGTGCGCGATGCGGTTCCGCGCGATCCGCACGCGCGGTATGCCGTTACCGCGCACTCGTGCAACGTCGCGATCAACTACAAATGGGGAAGGCCGGCGCTGGTGCGGCGTTGAGCAGAGGGCTGTTCCGTCATGTCCGCTGGTCCGCATGGCGACCGGTCTCGGTGAGCGCGCGCTCGATGCGCCGATCGGGCACGAGCCAGATCAGCGCGACGGCGACGTAGATCGCCTGCGCGATCCAGTGCGAGACGAACGCGAGCGGAATCGCCGCGAGATAGAGCACCGGCGACAGCTTGCCTTTCCAGTCGCTGCCGATCGCGCGATGCAGCAGCGAATCGCTGCCCTGCACGGCGATGATGCATTGCTGGAGAAGCCAGTAGGCGATCGCCGCCATCAGCAGCACGAAACCGTAGACCGCCGACGGTGCGCTCGCGAAATGGTTCTCGCTCATCCATGCCGTCGTGAACGGAAACAGGGACAGCCAGAAGAGCAGGTGGAGGTTCGCCCAGAGCACGCCGCCCGTCACCTTCGCCGTCACGTGCAGCATGTGATGATGGTTGTTCCAGTAGATGCCGACGTAGACGAAGCTCAGCACGTACGACAGGAACACCGGCACGAGCGGCGTGAGCGCGGGCACTCCGTCACCGTGCGGTGCCTTGAGCTCGAGCACCATGATCGTGATGATCACCGCGATCACGCCATCGCTGAACGCCTCGAGCCTGCCCTTGTTCATCGCAGCCCCACGTTCGCGCTGCAATTTTAGTCAGCCGCCATCGTCTCCGCTTCACGATATCCGGGTGTTGCGACCGGCGGGCCGCCAGCCGTCACCCGGACCGCGCAATACTTGAACTCCGGAATCTTGCCGAACGGATCGAGCACCGGATTCGTCAGCAGGTTCGCCGCCGCTTCGTAATAGCAGAACGGGATGAATACGCTGCCGCGCGGCGTGCCGTCGTCGGCGCGCGCGTAGAGCGACACCTCGCCGCGGCGCGAGGCGATCGTGATCGCACTTCCCGGCGCGGCGCCGATCTCGGCCAGGTCCGACGGATTCAGCGACGCCACCGGGAACGGCTCGATCGCGTCGAGTGCGCGACTGCGCCGCGTCATGCTGCCGGTGTGCCAATGCTCGAGCTGGCGGCCGGTGATCAGCACGAACGGATACTCGCGGTCGGGTTTCTCCGCTGCGGGAACGATCTGCGCCGGGACGAGTTTCGCGCGGCCGCTTGGCGTCGGGAACGAATCGATGAACACGACCGGCTCGCCCGGATCCCCCTCGTGCTCGCACGGATAGGTGACGCCGCTCTCGCGCTCGAGGCGCTCCCAGGTGATGCCGGCGATCGACGGCATCGCCTTGCGCATTTCGTCGAACACCTCGCGCGGTTGCGTGTAGCGCCAGTCGAGTCCGATCTCGCGCGCGATCGCGACGATGATGTCCAGGTCCTTGCGCGCCTCGCCCGGCAGCGGCAGCGCCTCGCGGCCGAGCTGTACGCAGCGGTCGGTGTTCGTGAACGTGCCGGTCTTCTCGGGAAATGCGGACGCGGGCAGGATCACGTCCGCGAGGTAGCAGGTCTCGGTGAGGAACAGGTCCTGCACGACGAGCATTTCGAGCTCCGCGAGCGCCTGCCGCGCGTGCTCGACGTCGGGGTCGGACATCGCCGGGTTTTCGCCCATGATGTACATGCCGCGGATCTTGCCCGCGTGCACGGCATCCATGATCTCGACGACCGTGAGGCCGGGATCCGGATCGAGCTTCGTGCCCCAGAGCGCCTCGAACTTCGCGCGCACGGCCGGATCGCCGACCGCCTGGTAGTCGGGATACACCATGGGGATCAGGCCGACGTCGGAGGCGCCCTGCACGTTGTTCTGTCCGCGCAGCGGATGCAGGCCCGTGCCGGGGCGCCCGATCTGGCCGGTGATCATCGCGAGCGCGATCAGGCAGCGCGCGTTGTCGGTGCCGTGCACGTGCTGCGAGATGCCCATGCCCCACAGGATCATCGACGCGCGCGACTGCGCGTAAAGCCGCGCGACCGTGCGCAACGTCTGTGCGTCGATGCCGCAGACCGGCGCCATCGCCTCGGGACTGAAGCGCGCGACGTTCTCCTTGAGCTCGGCGTAGCCGCTCGTGCGATCCTCGATGAACTTCGGGTCGACCAGGTTCTCCTCGATGATCGTGTGCATCATCGCGTTCAGCATCGCGACGTCGCTGTCGGGCTTGAACTGGAGGTAATGCACCGCATGCCGCGCAAGCTCCGAGCGGCGCGGATCGGCGTAGATCAGCTTCGTGCCGTTCTTGACCGCGTTCTTCATCCACGTCGCGGCCACCGGGTGATTCGACACCGGATTCGCGCCGATCAGGAAAACGACTTCCGCCTGCAGCACGTCCATCACCGGGTTCGACACGGCGCCCGAGCCGATGCCCTCGAGCAGCGCCGCGACGCTCGACGCGTGGCAAAGCCGCGTGCAGTGGTCGACGTTGTTCGTGCCGAAGCCCGTGCGCACGAGCTTCTGGAACAGATACGCTTCCTCGTTGCTGCCCTTCGCCGACCCGAAGCCTGCCAGCGCGTTCGACCCGTGCGTATCGCGGATGCGCCGCAGCGCGCCGCCCGCCGCCGCGATCGCCTCCTCCCAGGTCGCTTCGCGGAACACCGACAGCGGATTCGCCGGATCGACGGTGAAGCCGGCCGACTTCGGAAAACCGGGCTTTCGGATCAGCGGCTTCGTGAGCCGCTGCGGATGATGGACGTAGTCGAAGCCGAAGCGCCCCTTGACGCAAAGGCGTTCGTGATTCGCCGGGCCGTCGCGACCTTCGACGTGCACGATCTGCTCGTTCTCGATGTTGTACGTGATCTGGCAGCCGACGCCGCAGTACGGGCACACCGACGCGACCTGGCGGTCGATCGCCTGCATGAACGCCTCGTGCGCGGGGGCGAGCGCGCCAGTCGGACAGGCCTGCACGCATTCGCCGCACGCGACGCACGTCGACAGACCCATCGGATCGTCGAGGTCGAAGACGATCTTCGAATGCGATCCGCGGAACGCGTAGCCGATCACGTCGTTGACCTGCTCCTCGCGGCACGCGCGGACGCAGCGCGTGCACTGGATGCACGCGTCGAGATTGACCGCCATTGCCGGATGCGAAAGATCGGCGGGCGGCTCGACACGGCGCGCGAAGCGCGGCTCGTCGATGCCGAGCGCGTCACGCCAGTAATCGAGCTCGGAGTCCTTCTTGTACGGGCGCTCCGGCATGTCGGAGGCGAGCAGCTCGACGATCATCTTCTGCGAGTGCACGGCGCGCGCGCTGTCGCTCGTCACTTCCATGCCGGCGCTCGGCTGGCGACAGCACGACGGCGCGAGCACCCGCTCGCCCTTGATCTCGACCATGCACGCGCGGCAGTTGCCGTCGGGCCGATACCCGGGCTTGTAGCAAAGCCGCGGGATCGACACGCCGAGGCGGTCGGCGACCTCGATGATCGTCTCGCCCGGCTTCGCCAGCACGTCGTCGCCGTTCAGCTTGAACGCGATGTCGGGGCCCGGCGAGCGCGGCGCATCGGGCGCGACCGCGGCGCGCTTGTGCGCCTTGACGCTGCGCGCCGTGCCGGCAGGCCGAAAGCCCAGTTGTCCGTCGAAAGGCGCGTTCATGAGCCGCTCTCCGTGGCGAGTTCGTGCGGGAAATACTTGTAGACACACGCGATCGGATTCGGTGCCGCCTGCCCGAGGCCGCAGATCGACGCGTCGGCCATCGCCTGGCAGAGGTCGTCGAGCAGCGGCTTGCTCCACGCCGGCTGGCGCATGATGCCGACCGCCTTCTCGGTGCCGACGCGGCACGGGGTGCACTGGCCGCACGATTCCTCGGCGAAGAACTCCATCAGGTTGAGGGCCGCCTCGCGCGCACGATCCTTGTCGGAGAGCACGATCACGGCCGCGGAGCCGATGAAGCAGCCGTACGGCTGCAACGTGTCGAAATCGAGCGGAATGTCGCTCATCGACGCCGGCAGGATGCCGCCCGAGGCACCGCCGGGAAGG
>DATJFI010000058.1:0-39110 GCA_035495715.1 Casimicrobiaceae bacterium | reverse complement strand
TCGCGCGCACGATCCTTGTCGGAGAGCACGATCACGGCCGCGGAGCCGATGAAGCAGCCGTACGGCTGCAACGTGTCGAAATCGAGCGGAATGTCGCTCATCGACGCCGGCAGGATGCCGCCCGAGGCACCGCCGGGAAGGTAACCGTAGAACGCGTGCCCGTCCTGCATACCGCCGGCGAACTCGTCGATCAGCTCGCGGATGGTGATTCCCGCCGGCGCGAGGTGCACGCCCGGCTTTCGGACGCGGCCCGAAACCGAGAACGAGCGCAGCCCCTTCCGGCCGTTGCGGCCCTGGCTCGCGAACCAGTTCGCGCCGCGCTCGAGGATGTCGCGCACCCAGTAGAGCGTCTCCATGTTGTGCTCGAGCGTGGGCCGCCCGAACAGGCCCACTTGCGCGACGTAGGGCGGACGAAGCCGCGGCATGCCGCGCTTGCCTTCGATCGATTCGATCATCGCCGACTCCTCGCCGCAGATGTAGGCGCCCGCGCCGCGGCGCAGCTCGATGCGCGGCAATGGACACGGCGGCTTCGAAGTCAGCGCCTCGATTTCGCGCGTGAGGATTTGCCGGCACGCCGCGTATTCGTCGCGCAGGTAGACGTAGCACTCGCCGATGCCGACCGCCCACGCCGCGATCAGCATGCCTTCGAGGAAGCGGTGCGGGTCGCGCTCGAGGTAGTAGCGATCCTTGAACGTCCCCGGTTCGCCTTCGTCGATGTTGACGGCCATGAGGCGAGGCGCTTCCTCGGCGCGAACGATCTTCCACTTGCGCCCGGCCGGGAAGCCGGCGCCGCCCAAACCGCGCAGCGACGAGCTCTCCATCTCGGCAATGACGGCGTCGACACTGCGGCGCCCTTCGACGCAATCGACGAGCGTCCGGTAGCCGCCGTCGCGGCGATACGCGGCGTAATCGACGTACGAAGGCGGCATCGCCTCGGTCTGCCCTGCGGCGATCGCCGCCAGGATTTTCTGCGGCGTTGCCTCACCGATCGCATTGCGGCCCACGACGGCGGCGGGTGCCTGCTCGCAACGGCCGATGCACGGCGCACCGATGACGCGCACGTTCGCGTCGCCATGCGCGAGCAGCGCGTCGCGCAACGCGTCCGCGCCCGCCATCTTGCACGACAACGTCTCGCAGACACGGACGGTGACGGGCGGCGGCGGCGCCTGCTCGGCGTCGACGACGTCGAAGTGGTGATAGAACGTCGCGACCTCGTAGACCTCGGTCATCGCGAGCTTCATCTCCTGCGCGAGCGCGACGAGATACGACGCGGGCAGATAGCCGCGGGCGTCCTGAATCCGATGCAGGTACTCGATCAGAAGCGAGCGGTCGCGCGGCGCGTCGCCAAGGAGCCGCTGCACGTCGGCGAGCGCCTCCGCGTCGACCTGGCGGCCCTTCGGCCGCGCCTTGACGCCTCGACCACCGCGAAGCCTCGAGGTGTCGACGATGACGGAATCGGTCATTGCTCAGTCCAGGAAATCGCAGTTCTTCTCGACGAAGCGCGCGAGGTCCAGCGAGTGGTCGCGGACCAGGCGCTCGGCCAGCTCGGTGTCGCGGCGTTCGAGCGCCTCGATGATGCGCATGTGATCGACGATCGAGCGCGCGGCACGGTCGCTTTGCGAGATCGTCAAGCGCCGGATCGCCCGCACGTGAACGAACAGGTTGTCGATCGTCTTGCCCATCAGGTGCGAGCCCGAGAGCCGGATGATCGCCTGGTGAAACGCGATGTTCGCCTCCGAATACTCTTCGATGTGCTCGGCGGGCGTCGAGTTTCGAAACTCGTCGAACATCATGCGCAGCGACCCGATCTCCTCGTCGGACGCGTTCACCGTCGCGAGCCGCGCGGCCATGCTCTCGAGCGCCGCCCACATCTCGATCATCTCGATGATCTGGCGCTTCGTCTTGCGGACGATGAAGATGCCGCGCCGCGGCACCGTGCGCAGGAACCCTTCCTGCTCGAGCAGCGTCATCGCCTCGCGGATCGGCGTGCGCGACACGCCGAGCGAGCGCGAGAGTTGCCGCTCGTCGAGCCGCAGCTCGTGCGGGTGCGAGTAGATGTCCGCCTCCATGATCGCCTGCTTGAGCGCCGCGTACGCCTGGTCGCGGAAGCTCACGTTCGCCGCAAGCGGTCGCAGCGTGAGGGGAATCGTGCCGGCGCCTGCCGGAATGCTTGCCACCCGTCCTGTCCTTGCTCGTTGGTGCGCCGAGAAGCGGCCCACCCGTCCACATATCTTATATACCAAAAACAATCTGCCGAGTAGAGACGTCGATCCACCGCGACGACGACCAGGTTCTTCTGTCCAAGCGAGTGCCGGCTGCCGATGTGCGGTCGCAGCAAACGATCGTGGGACCGGCGTTCAAGATCCAGCCATTGACGTCGCGTGGTATATCAAATACTTTATGTGATTCGTGGAGCCGTTTCCCGGCTCCCTCCGCGACGCACGAACCGATCCCCGGGCGCTCGGCGCCCCTCGCTCCAGGAGAGACCCCTATGGACACCGTGACCGTAGCGCGCAAGGCATCGCCGTCGGGTGCGACCGAGGCGCCCGCGACGACGGCCGGCGAAGCTGCCTCCCAGCAGGAGACCGACGGCTTCCACTTGCTGATCGATGCGCTGAAGCTGAACGGCATCGACACGATCTTCGGACTGCCGGGGATTCCGATCACCGATCTTACGCGCAAGGCGCAGGCGTCGGGGCTGCGCGTCATCTCGTTTCGTCACGAGCAGAACGCCGGTTACGCCGCATCGATCACGGGCTTCATGACGCAAAAGCCCGGCATCTGCCTGACCGTGTCGGCACCGGGCTTCCTGAACGGTCTTACCGCGCTCGCGCACGCAACCACGAACTGTTTTCCGATGATCCTGGTCAGCGGCTCGAGCGAGCGCGAGGTCGTCGACCTGCAGCAGGGCGATTACGAGGAGATGGATCAGCTCGCGATCGCGAAGCCGCTTTGCAAGGCCGCGTTTCGCGTGCTGCACGCCGAGGACATCGGCGTCGGCGTGGCGCGGGCGATTCGCGCGGCGGTCTCGGGACGTCCGGGCGGCGTCTATCTCGACCTGCCGGCGAAACTCTTCCCGCAGGCGATGGAAGCGGAGGCCGGCCGGCAGTCGCTGATCAAGGTCGTCGACCCCGCGCCGAGGCAGATTCCGGCGCATGACGCGGTGCAGCGGGCGCTCGATCTTCTGAAGGGTGCGAAGCGGCCCCTGATCATCCTCGGCAAGGGCGCCGCGTATGCCCAGGCCGACGCGGACATCCGCGCACTCGTCGAAAGGACCGGCATTCCGTATCTGCCGATGTCGATGGCGAAGGGCCTGTTGCCCGACACGCACGAGCAATCGGCGTCGGCGGCGCGCTCCTTCGTGCTGCCCGAGTCCGATGTCGTGATGCTGGTCGGCGCGCGCCTCAACTGGTTGCTTTCCCATGGAAAGGGCAAGACGTGGGGCGGCAAGAGCGCGAAAGCGTGGGGCGGCCAGAAGTTCATCCAGGTCGACATCTCGCCGATCGAGGCCGACAGCAACGTGCGCATCGACGCGCCGGTCGTCGGCGATATCGGCTCGTGCGTGAAGGCGCTGCTCGCCGACATTGGCAGCAACTGGCCGAAGCCACCGTCCGACTGGCTTTCCGCGATCGCCGAGCGCAAGAGCAAAAACGTCGCGAAGATGGCCGAGACGCTCGCGAAGAATCCGTCGCCGATGAACTTCCACAGCGCGCTCGGCGTCGTGCGCGACATCGTCAAGGCGAACCCCGACGCGTATCTCGTCAACGAGGGCGCCAACGCGCTCGACTTCACGCGCAGCATCGTCGACATGTACAACCCGCGCAAGCGCCTCGACGTCGGCACGTGGGGGATCATGGGCGTCGGCATGGGCTATTCGGTGGCCGCCGCCGTCGTCGGCGGCCAGCAGGTGATCGCGATCGAAGGCGACAGCGCGTTCGGCTTCTCGGGCATGGAAGTCGAGACGATCTGCCGCTACAACCTTCCGGTCTGCGTCGTGATCATGAACAACAACGGCGTCTACCGCGGCGACGAGGTCAATCCCACCGGCGGCAAGGACCCATCCCCGCTGGTGTTCGTGAAGGACGCACGCTACGAGAAGCTGATGGAAGCGTTCGGCGGCGTCGGGGCCTATGTGACGACCCCGGACGCGTTGCGGGCGGCGATGGAAGAGGCCATCCGCTCGCGCCGGCCGACGCTCATCAACGCGGTCATCGACGAAAAGGCGGGTACGGAAAGCGGACGCATCACGGGCCTCAATCCAACCGCCAAAAAGAAGTAGTGGCATATCAGATACGTTATCGACGAAACAGGCGAGGGCAACGGACAGCGTCCTGATCGGCGTGGGCAGGCAAAAGGGGTCGCGAATGGGAAAAGCGCTTGACGGAGTGAGGATTCTCGATTTCACGCACGTGCAGTCGGGTCCGACGTGCACGCAGCTTCTCGCATGGTTCGGCGCCGACGTGATCAAGGTCGAGCGTGCCGGCGAAGGCGACATCACGCGCGGGCAACTGCGCGACATTCCCGACGTCGACAGCCTGTACTTCACGATGCTGAACCACAACAAGCGCTCGATCACGATCGACGCGAAGAACCCGAAAGGCAAGGAGGTCCTCGAGCGGCTCGTCAGGCAATGTGACGTGCTGGTCGAGAACTTCGCGCCCGGCGCGCTCGACCGGATGGGCTTCACGTGGGAGCGCATCCAGGAGCTCAACCCGAAGATGATCGTCGCGTCGATCAAGGGATTCGGGCCGGGGCCGTACCAGGACTGCAAGGTCTACGAGAACGTCGCGCAGTGCGCGGGCGGCGCCGCGTCGACGACCGGCTTCGACGACGGGCCGCCGCTCGTCACCGGCGCGCAGATCGGCGACAGCGGCACGGGTCTGCATCTCGCGCTCGGCATCGTCTGCGCGCTTTATCAGCGCAAGGCGACGGGCCGCGGGCAGAAGGTCGATGCCGCGATGCAGGACGGCGTGCTGAACCTGTGCCGCGTGAAGCTCCGCGACCAGCAACGGCTCGACCGCACGCACGTGCTCGAGGAGTACCCGCAGTACCCGAACGGCCACTTCGGCGTCGCGGTGCCGCGCGCCGGCAACGCGTCGGGCGGCGGTCAGCCGGGCTGGATCCTGAAGTGCAAGGGCTGGGAGAGCGACCCGAACGCGTACATCTACTTCATCACGCAGGCGCCGGTCTGGAAGGACATCTGCAAGGTGATCGGCCGCGAGGAGTGGCTGACCGATCCGCGCTATGCGACGCCGAAGGCGCGGCTGCCGCACTTGACCGAGATCTTCGACGAAATCGAGAAGTGGACGATGACGAAGACGAAGTTCGAGGCGATGGAGATCCTGAACGAGTACGACATTCCGTGCGGCCCGATTTTGTCGATGAAGGAGATCGCGGAAGAGCCGTCGCTGCGCAAGACCGGCACCGTCGTCGAGGTCGACCACCCGAAGCGCGGCAAATACCTGACCGTCGGCAATCCGATCAAGCTGTCCGACAGCCCCACCGAGGTGAAGCGTTCGCCGCTGTTGGGTGAGCACACCAGCGAAGTGATGAAGGAGCTCGGCTATACGGCCGACCAGATCGAAGCGCTTCGATCCGAGAAAGTGATTTAGGACGGCCAAAAGCAAACCCCTACTTCTGGCCGAAGATGCTTCCGCCAGATCGCGGGCAAAGCCCGACGATTTGGCGCCACAAAGACAAGGAAGGCGCATGGCGCACGACAAGACGACGGTCCGCAATATCATCGACAAGGTCAAGGCCGAAGGACGCACGTCGCTGACGGCGCCCGAGGGCAAGCTCGTCTGCGACGCTTACGGCATCCCGGTTCCGCAGGAAGGCGTCGCGAAGAACGCGCAGGAAGCGGTGCGTCTTGCATCCGGGATGGGCTTCCCGGTCGTGTTGAAGATCGTCTCGCCCGAGATCCTGCATAAGACCGAAGCGGGCGGCGTCCTCGTCGGCGTCAAGGACGCGAAGGCCGTCGAGCAGGGCTTCCAGACGATCATGGACAACGCGCGCAGGTATAACGCGAAGGCGAACCTGGTCGGCGTACAGGTCCAGCAGATGCTGGCGGGCGGTCAGGAAGTGATCATCGGCGCCGTCACGGATCCGTCGTTCGGCAAGCTCGTCGCGTTTGGACTCGGCGGGGTGCTGGTCGAGGTGCTGAAGGACGTCACGTTCCGTCTCGCGCCCGCATCGCACGACGACGCGCTCGCGATGCTCGACAGCATCAAGGCCGCCGAGATGCTGAAGGGTGTGCGCGGACAGGAAGCGGTGAATCGCGAGGCGCTCGCGCTTCTGATCGAGCGGGTGTCGCATCTCGTCGCCGATTTCCCGGACATCACCGAGCTCGACCTGAACCCGGTGTTCGCGACGGCGAAGGGCGCGATCGCCGCCGACGTGCGGATCGTGATTGGCGAGCCCTTACCGGCGAAGTACCGGCCGTCGCAGGCCGAGATCGTCAAGTCGATGAACCGGATCATGCGGCCCGATTCCGTCGCGGTGATCGGCGCGTCGGCCGAGGCCGGCAAGATCGGCAACTCGGTGATGAAGAACCTGATCAACGGCGGCTACCAGGGGAAGATCTACCCGATCCACCCGAAGGCCGACGAGATCCTGGGCTACAAGGCGTACAAGAGCGTCAAGGACGTTGCGGGCGACATCGACGTCGCCGTCTTCGCGATCCCCGCGAAGTTCGTCGCGCAGGCGCTGACCGAAGTCGGCGAGAAGGGCATTCCCGGCGCGGTGCTGATCCCGTCGGGTTTCGCCGAGACCGGCAACGTCGAAGGCCAGCGCGAGATCCAGGAGATCGGGCGCAAGTACAACGTGCGGCTGATGGGCCCGAACATCTACGGCTTCTACTACACGTGGAAGAACCTCTGCGCGACGTTCTGCACGCCGTACGATTTCAAGGGCCACACGGCGCTCTCGTCGCAGTCGGGTGGCATCGGCATGGCGATCATCGGCTTCTCGCGCTCGGCGAAGATGGGCGTGTCGGCGATCGTCGGCCTCGGAAACAAGGCCGACCTCGACGAGGACGACCTGCTCACGTTCTTCGAGCAGGACGACAATACGAACGTCGTCGCGATGCACTGCGAGGACCTGAAGGACGGCCGCTCGTTCGCGGAGGTCGCGAAGCGCGTGTCGAAGAAGAAGCCCGTCGTCGTGCTGAAGGCGGGGCGAACGAGCCTCGGCGCACGCGCGGCGGCGTCGCACACGGCGGCACTCGCCGGCAACGACAAGATCTACGACGACGTGCTGCGGCAATCGGGCGTGATCCGCGCGCCGGGCCTTCGCGACATGCTCGAGTACGCGCGCGCGATTCCGCTGCTCGCGACGCCTGCGGGCGAGAACGTCGTGATCATCACCGGCGCGGGCGGCTCGGGCGTGCTGCTGTCCGACGCGGTCGCCGACAACGGGCTCAACCTGATGGCGATGCCGCAGGACCTCGACGCGGCGTTCCGCAAGTTCATCCCGCCGTTCGGCGCGGCCGGCAATCCGGTGGACATCACCGGTGGCGAGCCGCCCACGACCTACAAGAACACGATCCGCCTGGGGCTCACGGATCCGCGCATTCATGCGCTGATCCTCGGCTACTGGCACACGATCATCACGCCGCCGATGGTCTTCGCGAACCTGGTCGTCGAGGTCGTCGACGAAATGAAGGCGCAGGGGATCGTCAAGCCGATCGTCGCGTCGCTCGCCGGCGACGTGCAGGTCGAGGAAGCGGCGGAACATCTGTTCCAGCACGGCATTCCAGCCTATCCGTACACGACGGAGATGCCGGTCGCCGTGCTGGGTGCAAAATACAAATGGGCGCGCGGTGCGGGTCTGCTTTGACCGGTGTGACGCGATGCCCGGCAGGAGGAGCGTGGAGTAGCAGGGCAGTTAAGTGGCGCGAGCTCGCGGCGCGGGCCGCGCCGCCGTGGAAATGCGGGCCGCAAGGAGGCGGCCTCGCATCGTCGATCTCAGAATTAGACGCGGTCGATTTTCAACCCGGAGGAGTCATGAGCCATATCCGTCGTCGCGCCGCAGGCGCTGTCCTCGGCGTACTTGCATTTGCCGCCTTATCGTCGGGCCCAGCCGCGGCATGGGAACCGACGAAGCCGATCCAATTCATCGTCCCCGCGGGAACCGGCGGCGGCGCGGACCAGATGGCCCGGTTCATCCAGGGCGTCGTCAGCAAGCACAAGCTCTCGAAGGAGCCCATCATCGTCGTCAACGAGTCGGGCGGCGCCGGTGCGCAGGGCTTCCTCGACGTGAAGGCGGCGAAGGGCGATCCCAACACGATCATCATCACGCTGTCGAACCTGTTCACGACGCCGCTCGCGACGGGCGCGCCGTTCAACTGGAAGGACTTCACGCCCGTGGCGATGCTCGCGCTCGACGAGTTCGTGCTGTGGGTGAACGCCGACAAGCCGTACAAGACGCCGACCGAGTACATCGACGCCGTCAAGGCGAAGCCCAACACGTTCAAGATGGGCGGCACCGGGTCCAAGCAGGAAGACCAGATCATCACCGCGCAGATCGAGCAGAAGACCGGCGCCAAGTTCATCTATATCCCGCTGAAAGGTGGCGGCGACGTCGCCGTGCAGCTCGTCGGCGATCACATCGATTCGTCGGTGAACAATCCGATCGAGGCCGTTGCGCAATGGCGAGCCGACAAGCTCCGGCCGCTCTGCGTGTTCGACAGCAAGCGCATGGACTACAAGACGAAGGTCACGAAGACGATGTCGTGGAATGACATCCCGACGTGCAAGGAGTCGGGGCTCGACGTCGAGTACCTGATGCTGCGCGGCATCTTCATGCCCGGCGGCGTGACGCAGGACCAGGTGAATTTCTACATCGACCTTTTGAAGAAGGTGCGCGAGACGCCCGACTGGAAAGAATTCACCGAGCAGGCGGCGTTCAACCAGTCGTTCATGACCGGGCCGGAATACGTGAAGTGGCTGACCGACGCCGAGGCGATGCACAAGGGCCTGATGGAGAAGGCCGGGTTCTTGGCGAAGAAGTAATCACGACAGTGCGAAAGCGATGACGCGACGGCCGCCTTCCCCGGGCGGCCGTTGCGCGAGACGGGCGCGCAACTCCGCGCACTCCTGGACAGGAGACCTTGCACGTGGATGAAGCAGGCGGAAACGGCAACGACGGCCGCAGCGTCGTCTCGACGCGCACGATGGAGGCGGTGGTCGCCGCGCTGCTGTTCCTCTTCGGCGCGACCTTCGTCTACCAGAGTTACAGGCTCGGCTTCGGCTGGGCGACGGAGGGTCCGCAGTCGGGCTTCTTCCCGTTCTACGTATCGCTGATCATCTGCCTCGGCAGTCTCGTCGTCTTCGTGAACGCGCTGCGCGGCAAGGCCGGCCGCTCCGACGAGGCGTTCGTCGAGCATGGGCAGCTCAAGAAGGTATTGCAGGTCCTGATCCCGGCGGCGGTGTATGTGCTAGGCGTGCAGCTCATCGGGATTTACGTGGCGTCGGCCGTCTACGTCGCCCTCTTCATGCGCTTCCTCGGCAACTACTCGTGGGTGAAGAGCGTGCTGATCGCCGTCATCATCATCGTCGCGTTCTTTTTCATGTTCGAGGTCTGGTTCCAGGTGCCGCTCTACAAGGGCGTCTGGGATCTGACCGGGTGGACCGGATACTGAGCGAGACCCCTCGCCCATAACGTCTACACCGCACAGGAGCGCTCGCGTGCAAGACCTCGCGTATCTGTTCCACGGCTTCGCGGTCGCGATGTCGCCGTTCAACATCGGGTTGATGCTGCTCGGCATCGTGCTCGGCGTCATCATCGGCGTGCTGCCCGGTCTCGGTGCCGCGAACGGCATCGCGATCCTGCTGCCGCTTACGTTCACGATGCCGCCGACGTCGGCGATCATCATGCTGTCGTGCATCTACTGGGGCGCGCTGTTCGGCGGAGCGATCGCGTCGATCCTGTTCAACATACCCGGCGAGCCGTGGTCGGTGGCGACGACGTTCGAAGGCTATCCGCTCGCACAGAAGGGGCGCGCGGGAGAGGCGCTGACGACGTCGTTCACGTCGTCGTTCGTCGGCGCTCTCTTCGCCGTGCTGATGATCACGTTCCTGGCGCCGATCATTGCGCGCTTCGCGTTGCAGTTCGGCCCGCCCGAATATTTCTCCGTGTACCTGCTGACGTTCTGCAGCTTCGTCGGCATGGGCAAAGGCTCGCCGGCGAAGATCATCGTCTCGATGATGCTGGGCTTCGCGTTGTCGGCGATCGGCATCGACATCGTAACGGGCCAGTTGCGCCTCACGTTCGGCATGACGAGCCTGATGAAGGGCTTCGACTTCCTGATCGCGGTCATCGGCCTCTTCGGCATCGGCGAGATCCTGCTGTCGATGGAGGAAGGCCTCAGCTTCAAGGGCGCTACCGCGCGGATCAATCCGAAGGTCGTGTGGGAGACCTGGAAGAAGCTGCCGCGCTATTGGCTCACGTTCCTGCGCAGCGTCGTGATCGGCTGCTGGATGGGGATCACGCCGGGCGGCGCAACGCCGGCGTCGTTCATGAGTTACGGTGCCGCCAAGAAGTTCTCGAAGGACGGCGACAAGTTCGGAACAGGCGTCGTCGAAGGTCTTGTCGCGCCGGAGACGGCGGCGCATGCGGCCGGGACCAGCGCGCTGCTGCCGATGATCACGCTCGGCATCCCGGGCTCGCCGACTGCTGCGGTGCTGCTCGGCGGCTTGCTCATCTGGGGCCTGCAACCCGGCCCGCTGCTGTTCCAGGAGAAGCCGGACTTCGTCTGGGGTCTGATCGCGAGCATGTACCTCGGCAACGTCGTCGGCCTCATCGTCGTGCTGTCGCTCGTGCCGGCGTTCGCGGCGATCCTGCGCATTCCGTTCGCGATCATCGCGCCGGTCATCATCGTCATCTGCTCGATCGGCGCATACACCGTCAACAATTCGATCTACGACGTCTGGTACATGCTGATCTTCGGCGTCATCGGCTACGTCTTCAAGAAGCTCAACTATCCGATGGCGCCGCTCGTGCTCGCGCTCGTGCTGGGCAACAACGCCGAGAGCGCGTTCCGCCAGTCGATGCTCGCGTCGCAGGGGAGCCTCGGCATCCTGTTCTCGAACGGATTGGTCGGCGGCATCACGACGCTGTCGCTCGTCATGCTGTTCTGGCCGCTGATCTCGAAGGGGCTGCGCAGCGTTCTGCCGTCGCGCGCGACCAAGGTACCGGCGGAACAGCCGGTGGACTGATCAGGTAGCAGGTAACAGGGAACAGACGCCGGCGCCGGCTTTGCGCGCATCAGCGCCCACCGCTGTTGGCATAACGCCGCTACCCCGACGTCGGCTTGGAACCAAAGCGTTCGCGCAGCAGATTCTTCTGAACCTTGCCCATGGCGTTGCGCGGCAGCTCGTCGACGACGTGCACGCGCTTCGGCACCTTGAACGCCGCGATGTCGGCGCGAAGCGCCGCGAGGATTCGCGCCTCGTCGAGCGTCTCGCCCGCGCGCGGCACGACGACCGCGGTGACGGCTTCGCCGAAATCGGCATCGGGAACGCCGATCACCGCCGACTCGGCGACGCCGGGCAGCGCGTCGATGCGCTCCTCGATTTCCTTCGGATAGACGTTGAGGCCGCCGCTGATGATCATGTCCTTCGCGCGGCCGACGAGGCGCAGATAGTCCTTCGCGTCGCCGTCGGCGACCCATTCGCCGACGTCGCCGGTCCGGAACCAGCCGTCGACGGTGAACTCGTCGCGCGTCTTCTCCGGCATCCGCCAATAGCCGGCGAACACGTTGGGTCCGCGTACCTGCACGCCGCCGACGGTCCCCGGCGCGCACACGTCGCCCGCGTCGCTCGCAATCCGTACGGAGACGCCCGGCAGCGGACGGCCGACCGTTCCCGGCGCACGCACGCCGTCGAGCGGATTCGACGTGATCATCCCGGTCTCCGTCATCCCGTAGCGCTCGAGGATCGTCCGGCCGGTGCGCTCACGAAACGCGGCGAACGTCTCCGGCAAAAGGGGGGCGGAGCCGGAGACGAAGAGGCGCACGTTCGCCGCGCATTGGCGCGTGAACGCGGACTCGGCGAGAAGGCGCGCGTAGAACGTCGGCACGCCCATCATCACCGTCGCGCCGCCCAGCAACTCGGCGACTTCGCCGGCATCGAACTTCGGCAGCCAGATGAGCCGCGAGCCGGACAGGAGCGCGCAATGGACCGCGACGAAGAGTCCGTGGACGTGGTAGATCGGCAGCGCATGCAGCAGCACGTCTCCGCGCGTGAATCCCCACGCCTCGACGAGCGCGAGCGCGTTGGAGGCGAGGTTGCGATGCGTGAGCGAGGCGCCCTTCGAGCGCCCGGTCGTGCCCGACGTGTAAAGGATCGCGGCGAGGTCGTCCGGCTGCGACTCGACGGTCGCGAACTCGGCGGCTTCGTCGCGCGCGCGATCGCCGATCTCGCCGCCGCGCGCATCGACGGTGAGCACCGTTGCGCCGTTCGCGATCGTCTCCATCATGCCGAGCGTTTCCGGGCGGCACACGATGACGCGCGGCTCGGCGTCCGCAAAGAAATACTCGAGCTCGCCCTTGCGGTATGCGGTGTTGAGCGGCAGGTAGACGAGACCCGCGCGAAGGCACGCGAGGTAGAGCGCGAGCACGTGCCAGTGCTTGTCGGCCTGCACGGCGACGCGATCGCCTTTTGCGCATCCGGCGCGGACGAGCGCATTCGCGATCCGCGCGGACGCCTGCGCGAGCTCGTCATAATGCACGACGGGCGCTCCCGGAACGAGCAGGCACGGCTGCTCGCGTCCCGGCGGAAAATGCGCTTCGATCAACGCATAGAGGTTTGCATTCATCCGGTGCTGCGCGCGGCGCGAACCCGCGTCGAATCGCATACAGGGCATTATTCCATACGATGACGCGACGAACGCGGCCGGTGGCGGCTCCTTCGATTCATGCGCTGCGCGATGCGGACCCCGCGTCGCGCATCGCGCTGCTCGCCGATCCGAACAGCGTGCGCAAATTCCCGGCTGCCGGCGCGAGCCCGCACCTCGCGCGATTCGGCATCGCGGCGCACGAAGACGACGGCATCGTGAGCGCGCGCGCGACGCTCGCCGGCGCGCCGGTATTCGTCGTCGCGCAGGACGAGCGCTACCTCGCCGGAAGCGTCGGCGAGCGGCATGCGCAAGCGCTTCGCGCCATGTTCGAGACGGCGCGTCGCGAGCGGCCGCATGCGATCGTGCTGCTGCTCGGATCGGGCGGGGTGCGGCTGCACGAGGCGAATGCGGCCGAGTTGGCGCTGGCGCGTGCGCTCGCCTCGCTGCTCGACACGCGGATCGCCGGCGTTCCGGTCGTCGCGATCGCGGTCGGCCACGTGTTCGGCGGCGCATCGGTGCTCGCCTGCGCGGCGGACCGCCTCGCGCTGCTTCCGGGCACGCGCTTCGGGCTTTCCGGGCCGAAGGTGCTCGAATCAGTGCACGGCAAATGGCAGCTCGACGCCGAGCATGCACGCGACGTCGACCTCGTGTTCGGCGCGAAGGCGCGCAATGCGTCGGGCGTCGCCGAGCTGCTCGCCGACGACGCCGATGCGATCCGCGCGTGGGTCGCGCGCGCCGCGGTCGAGCGCAACGACTTCGAAGCGTCGGTGCTCGCAACGCATGCCGACCTCGCGCGCCGAGCAGGCGACGGCAGCGGCCACGTGCCGCCGTTCGATTTGTTGCCGTGTTTCGACGCTGCGGCGCCCGTCGACGATGCCGGCCGGTTGTGGCGGGGACCTCGGTGCTGGCTCACGCGCCCGACGCCTGGCGCGACGATCGGTCCGGCGGAGGTGCACGCGCTCGACGCCGCACTGCTCGGCCATGTCATGGGCGATCGGCCGTCGACGCCCGCGACCGTCGTCGTCGTCGAGGACTCGGCGGGGCACGCCGTCTCGCGCGCGGCGGAGATGGCGCTCGTCTCGCAGTTCCTTGCGCAGCACGCGTGCGTGCTTGCGCTGCTGCGCACGCGCGGCGTGCGGCTCGTGGGATTGCTCGCGGGCGTCGGACACAGCGCCGCCTTCTTCGTGAACGCGCTGCAGGCACCGACGCTTTACGCGCTCGCATCGTCGCGCGTCATCGCGATGGAACCGTCGACCGTTGCGCGCGTGACCGGGATCGCCGCCGCCGATCTCGTCGAGAACGACCCGCTGCTCGGACAGCCGGTCCGGCATCTCGCGGCGCTCGGCGGCGCGAGGATCGTGCAGGAGGCGACGCTCGCGGCGCTCGGGATCTGACGTTTGCTAATCGCGGTCGTCGGTCTCGCCCGACGTCGCGCGCGCGAGCCGGTCGCCGACCGCGCGCCACGCGCTCGTCTGCGGCACCTGCTCGATCAGGATCGCATCGGCGTCAGCGGCGTCGAGCGTGCGCAGATTCGCATAGAGCAGCCGCGCGTACATCGTGGCGTCGGCCGGCGCGCCGATCCAGACGCCGTCGAACGAATCGGGCCGTCGCGCCGTGACCGCGAGCACCGCGACGCGCTCGTCGCGCTCTTCGAGCTGCCCGAGCTCGGCGATCAGCGCATCGGGCGCAACGAGCGACGCCGGCGTTCGCGGCGCGTAATGCGATGCCAATGTGCCCGACGCGCGCGGTGCGGTCGCGGCGCGCGCGATCGGCGCCTGTCCGAGCACGCTCGCGATCGCTTCGACCGGCACGCCACCGGGGCGCAGCAGCATCGGCGTGTCGGTCGTGAACGCGACGATCGTGCTCTCGATGCCGACGGCGCACGGGCCGCCGTCGAGAATCAGACCGACCGCGTCGCCGAGATCGTCGGCGACATGGCGCGCCGTCGTCGGCGACACGTGGCCGAAGCGATTCGCGGAAGGCGCGGCGATTCCGCCGCCGAACGCGGCGAGCAGCGCATGCGCGACAGGATGCGCCGGCGCGCGCAGGCCGACGCTCGGCTGTCCGCCCGTGATCGCGTCGAGGACGTCGTGCGCGCGCGGCACGATCAACGTCAGCGGTCCGGGCCAGAATGCGCGCGCGAGCGCGCACGCACCTTCCGGCATTTGCGAACTCCACGCTTGCGCGCTCTCGAGTCCGTCGACATGCACGATGACCGGATGATCGGCCGGCCGGCCTTTCATCGCATACATGCGGCGCAGCGCGTCGGCGTTGCGCGCATCGGCGCCGAGTCCGTAAACCGTTTCGGTCGGAAACGCGACGATCCCGCCTTCGCGAAGAAGCCGCGCCGCGCGCGCGATTGCGCTCGCGTTCGCCTCGACGACGCTCATCGGTCAGCCTCGAGGACGCGCGAAGGCCGTCTGCTAGAATCGACAGGCGAAAAATCAGTCAAGCGGAGCGGCAATGAGCGAATTCCTTTTCACGTCGGAGTCGGTGTCGGAAGGTCATCCGGACAAGGTTGCGGATCAGATTTCGGACGCGGTGCTCGATGCGATTCTAGAGCATGACCCGACGGGACGCGTTGCCGCCGAGACGCTCGTGTCGACGGGACTCGTCGTCATGGCGGGCGAGATCACGACGAGCGCCAGCGTCGATTACGGGAAGGTCGCGCGCGACACGATTCGCCGCATCGGATACAACGATCCGGCATTGCGCTTCGATGCCGACGGATGCTCGGTGATGGTGTGCTACGGTCGGCAATCGCCGAACATCGCGCAGGGCGTCGATCGCGCATCCGACGACTACCTGAACCAGGGCGCGGGCGACCAGGGCATGATGTTCGGCTACGCGTGCGACGAAACGCCGGCGCTGATGCCGTTTCCGATCTACTACGCGCATCGCCTCGTGCAGCGGCAAAGCGAGGTTCGGCGCGACGGGCGGCTTCCGTGGCTGCGTCCCGATGCGAAATCGCAGGTGACGGTGCGCTACGTCGACGGCAGGCCGAAGAGCGTCGACACCGTCGTACTGTCGACGCAGCACGATCCGAGCATGAACGAGCGGCAGAAGGAGCTCGCCGAAGCCGTCATCGAGGAAATCGTGCGGCCGGTGTTTCCGAAGGACATGCTGGCGGGTACGCGCTACCTCGTGAATCCGACCGGCCGCTTCGAAATCGGTGGTCCGCACGGCGACGCCGGCGTCACCGGGCGCAAGATCATCGTCGACACTTACGGCGGCGCCGCCCCGCACGGCGGCGGCGCGTTCTCCGGCAAGGACCCGTCGAAGGTCGATCGGTCCGCCGCGTACGCCGCGCGCTACGTCGCGAAGAACATCGTCGCGGCGGGGCTCGCGCGGCAGTGCCAGGTGCAGGTCGCATACGCGATCGGCGTCGCGAAGCCGATCAACGTGACGGTCTACACCGAAGGCACCGGGCGCGTGCCGGATGCGCGGATCGTCGAGCTCGTCAACGCGCATTTCGACCTACGGCCGAAAGGCATCATCCGGATGCTCGATCTTCTGCGCCCGATCTACCGGAAGAGCGCCGCATACGGCCACTTCGGACGCGACGAGCCCGAGTTCACGTGGGAGGCGACCGACAAGGTCGAGGCGTTGCGCGACGCGGCCGGCGTACGCGAGCCGGCATTCGCCGCCGATTGAACCTCTTCGATCCGATCCGGCTGCGCGGGCTCTCGCTCGCGAACCGCATCGTCGTATCGCCGATGTGCCAGTACTCGTCGGTCGATGGCTGCGCAACCGACTGGCACCTCGTGCACTGGGCGCAGCTCATGATGTCGGGCGCGTCGATGTTCACGATCGAGGCGACTGCCGTCACGCCCGACGGCCGCATCAGCCCCGGCGACCTCGGGCTCTACGACGACGCGTGCGAGGAGGCGCTCGCGCGCAATCTCGCGCGTGCCCGCGCGCTATGCCCGCCGATCGGTGTGGCGATACAGCTCGCGCACGCCGGCCGCAAGGCTTCGTCGCAGCCGCCGTGGGACGGCGGCAAGCTGATTGCGGCTGCACACGGCGGCTGGACGCCGGCCGCACCCTCGGCGCTTCCACATGGCGAGCACGAGCCGCCGCCGATGGCGCTCGACGTTGCGGGTCTCGTGCGCGTGCGCGAGGCATTCGCCGCGAGCGCGCAGCGCGCGAAGTGCGCTGGCATCGACGCGCTCGAGTTGCACATGGCGCATGGCTATCTGCTGCACGAATTCCTGTCGCCGATCGCGAACCGGCGCACCGACCGCTACGGCGGCGATTTCGAGGCGCGGATCCGCTTTCCGCTCGAAGTGTTCGACGCCGTGCGCGCGGTGTGGCCGCAGGAGCGGCCGCTCGGCGTACGCCTGTCGTGCACCGACTGGGTCGAAGGCGGATGGACGCTCGAGGAGTCGGTCGAATTTTCGCGGCGGCTCGTCGCGCACGGCGTCGACTGGATCGACGCGTCGAGCGGAGGCGTTTCGCATGCGCAACAGATTCCGCTTGGACCGGGGTATCAGGTGGGTTTTGCGGGCGCGATCCGGCGTGCGACCGGCGTGACGACGATCGCCGTGGGACTCATCACCGAACCCGCGCAGGCGGCGTCGATTCTCGCCGCCGGCGACGCCGACATGATCGCGATGGCGCGGGCGTTCCTGTGGGATCCCCGGTGGGCGTGGCATGCGGCGGCCGCGCTCGGCGCGGCGGTGACCGCGCCGAAGCAGTATTTCCGCAGCGCGCCGCGAGGCGCGGGCGACGTCTTCGCCGGCGCCCGGATGGGACAGCGCTGACGGCTCGGGGCTCCGGCGGCGTCCGGCTATAATCAACGGTTTTCCGCGCGCGGCCTTTGATGGCGGCGCACGCATCGATCGGGAGAATCGCCAATGGCAGAACGCACCCGCACCCGTCGCAACACGCTCGAGCGTCGTTGCCTTCCGAAGACGTTCAAGCGCATGTTCGTCGGCGCACCGAAGGGAATCTTCAAGATGCTCGAGAAAATCAAGAAGGCGTAATCGCTCGACGACGACGGCATCGCCGGCGCTGCGATGCCGTTCGCGTATTACGACCGGCTTTCCCCCGCGCGCAAACGGATCTATCGCCGAAGCGACGCGATCGGATCGCTGCCGATCCCGGCGGGACTCGACGTAACCAGTGACGTGTCCGGCGTGCGCGCCGCGCTTGCCTGCGACGCGCGCACGCTCGTGCAGCGGCATTCGCAGGCGATCGTCGATCGTCTTGCCGCTCGGTATCACGTCCCGCCGATCCGCGTGCGCGTAATGGCGCGGCGACCCTCCGACGACTACGGCGAACTGCACGGCTTCTACGAGCCTGGCGAGGGACGCGCACGTGCGCGCATCACCGTCTGGATGCGCACCGCGCAGAAACGCCAGGTCGTCGCGTTCAGGAGCTTTCTGCGCACGCTGTGCCACGAAGTGTGCCATCACCTGGACTACGAGCTCTTCGCGCTCGAGGAGACCTTCCACACCGAGGGCTTCTACAAGCGCGAGTCGGCGCTCGCGAATGCGCTGCTTGCGACGCTGACATCGCTGCCCTGACCGCGGATGCATGTGTAGTAAAATCCGCGCAACGCCCCGAGGAGCGTTGCAACCCGGCCACGCCGGGCCAGGCTCGGGGCAGGGTACCTGCCCGACTTCCATTTGCAACGGCGCTCGTTGACCCGCGGCTTCGCGCGGCCAACGGTGCGTGAATCGGACCGTGCGCTTCGTCGAAGTCGCCTGACCAAAAGGGGTGACCGATGAACGCTGTCAACGAGTCCAAGCGCTTCGCCGACTGCGAAGTCGCAGACCTGTCGCAGGCCGAGTGGGGTCGCAAGGAAATCGCGATCGCAGAGACCGAGATGCCCGGCCTCATGGCGATCCGCGAGGAATTCGCACCGGAGCAGCCGCTTCGCGGCGCGCGCATCGCCGGCAGCCTGCACATGACGATCCAGACCGCGGTGCTGATCGAAACGCTGCAGGCGCTCGGCGCCGACGTGCGCTGGGCGTCGTGCAACATCTACTCGACGCAGGATCACGCAGCCGCCGCGATCGCCGCGCGGGGCACGCCGGTCTTCGCGTACAAGGGCGAGACGCTCGACCGTTATTGGGAATTCACGCACCGGATCTTCGAGTGGGCCGACGGCGGCACGCCGAACATGATCCTCGACGACGGCGGCGACGCGACGCTGCTCGTGCATCTCGGCGCGCAGGCGGAGGCCGACCGGTCGGTGATCTCCCACCCGGCGAGCGAGGAAGAGACGGCGCTCTTCGCAGCGGTCGCGAAGCGCCTCGAATCGGATCCCACGTTCTATTCACGGATCAGGAAGAACATCAGGGGTGTCACCGAGGAGACGACGACCGGGGTCAAGCGGCTCTACCAGATGCATCGCGAGGGGCGGCTTTGCTTCCCCGCAATCAACGTCAACGATTCGGTCACCAAGAGCAAGTTCGACAACCTGTACGGCTGCCGGGAATCGCTCGTCGACGGCATCAAGCGCGCGACCGACGTGATGGTCGCCGGCAAGATCGCGGTGGTGAACGGCTACGGCGACGTCGGCAAGGGGTCGGCGCAGGCGCTTCGCGCATTGTCGGCGCGGGTCTGGATCGCCGAGATCGATCCGATCTGCGCGCTGCAGGCCGCGATGGAAGGCTATCGTGTCGTGACCATGGACGATGCCTGCGACAAGGCCGACATCTTCGTCACCGCCACCGGCAACGTCGACGTCATCACGCACGAGCACATGCGGCGGATGAAGAACAACGCGATCGTCTGCAACATCGGCCACTTCGACAACGAGATCGACGTCGCGTCGCTGCGCCGCTACACGTGGGAGAACATCAAGCCGCAGGTCGATCACGTGATCTTCGAGGACGGCAAGCGAATCATTCTGCTCGCCGAAGGGCGCCTCGTGAACCTCGGTTGCGCGACCGGGCATCCTTCGTACGTGATGAGCTCATCGTTCGCGAACCAGGTCATGGCGCAGATCGAGCTGTGGACCGACGCCAGGGAGCGGAGCGGCAAGTACCCCGTCGGCGTGTACGTGCTGCCCAAGCATCTCGACGAGAAGGTCGCGCGGCTGCAGCTCTCGAAGCTCGGCGCGACGCTGACGCGACTCACCGACAAGCAGGCGCGTTATATCGGCGTCGATTCGGCGGGCCCGTACAAGTCGGATAGTTATCGATACTGATCGGAGTCGTCATGCGCGTCGCGATAATGGGCAGCGGCGGCGTCGGCGGATACTTCGGCGCGAAGCTCGCGAAGGCCGGCAACGACATCGCGTTCGTCGCGCGCGGCGCGCACCTCGACGCGATGCGTCGACAGGGACTGCGCGTCCGCAGCGCGGGCGGCGACATCGAGCTCCGCGACGTCGTCGTCACCGACGATCCGTCGTCGCTGGCGCCGGTCGACGTCGTCATGTTCTGCGTCAAGCTGTGGGACGTCGAGACGGCGGCCGCCCGGATCGCGCCGTTGCTTGGCGAACGCGGCGTCGTCGTTGGGTTCCAGAACGGCATCGACAGTCCGGAAATCCTGCGGCGCGTTCTCGGCAGTGATCGCGTGCTGGGCGGCGTCGCGTACATTGCCGCGACGATCGCCGAGCCGGGCATCGTCGCGCAGACGGGATCGATGGCGAAGCTTCGCGTCGGCGCGTTCGACGATGCGGGCGAGCTTCGCGAGCGCGCGAGCGCATTCGTGAACGCCTGCGCCGCCGCGGGCATCGACGCCGAGGTCGCGCCGGACATCCGCCCCGCGCTTTGGGAGAAGTTCGTATTCCTGACGGCGCTGTCCGGCATCACGGCGCTGTCGCGCCAGCCGGTCGGCGGCATCCGCAGCGATCCCGATCTCCGCGCGACGTTCGCCGCGTCGATGCACGAAACCGTCGCGCTCGCGCGCGCGCAGAACGTCACGCTGGCCGACGATTTTCTGCCGGCGCAGATGCGCGCGCTCGACCGGCTTCCCGCCGAGATGCGCTCGTCGATGCAGAACGACCTCGCGGGCGGGCGGCGCCTCGAGGCGTCGTGGCTTTGCGGCCGCGTCGCGGAACTGTCCGCGCAGGCCGGCCTGTCGGCGCCGGTCAACGCGACGATCTACGCCGGACTGAAGCCGTTCGTCGACGGCGCGCCGGCGCACTGACCGCGCGTGCCCGCGATGCTTCGTCTCATCGTCACCTGGCTGCTGAACGCGCTCGCGCTGCTCGTGCTTCCTTACGTCGTGCACTCGATTCGGGTGACGAGCGTGAGCAGCGCGCTTTTCGCGGCGCTGGTGCTTGCGTTCATCAACACGCTGATCAGGCCGCTCCTCGTCCTGCTCACGCTGCCGGTCACGTTGCTGACGCTCGGTCTCTTCATCTTCGTCATCAACGGGCTTCTGTTCTGGTTCGTCGGCTCGTTCGTGCCCGGCTTCGTCGTCGGCGGCTTCTGGAGCGGCGTGTTCGGCGCGATCGTCTACAGCATCGTCTCGTGGCTGCTCGCGTCGCTTGTCCCGAGGCGCCCCGCATGACGACCTCCGAACCGCGCAAGGCGCTGTACAGCGTCGAGTTCTTTCCGCCGAAGACGCCGGACGGCATCGCGAAGCTTCGCGCCACGCGGCGCGAGCTGGCGCCGCTGCGGCCCGCATTCTGCTCGGTCACGTTCGGCGCTGGCGGCTCCACGCGCGAGGGGACGCTCGCGACGGTGCTCGAGATCCGCGACGAAGGCATGGAGGGCGTGCCGCACCTGTCGTGCATCGGCGCCACGCGCGAAGGCATCCGCGAGGTGCTGGCGCAATACCGCAGCCACGGCATCCGCCATCTCGTCGCGCTGCGCGGCGACCTGCCGTCGGGCAGCGTCGACGTCGGCGACTTCCGTTATGCGAACGAGCTCGTGCGCTTCATTCGCGACGAGACGGGCGACTGGTTCCATATCGACGTCGCCGCGTACCCCGAGTATCACCCGCAATCGCGCAATGCGGACGACGACGTCGCGAGCTTCCGGCGCAAAGTCGACGCGGGCGCGAACTCGGCGATCACGCAGTATTTCTTCAACGGCGACGCGTACTGGCATTTCGTCGACGCGTGCGCGGCGCGCGGCGTGCACGTGCCGATCGTGCCCGGCATCATGCCGATCGGAAGCTTCACGAAGCTCGCGCGCTTCTCGGATGCGTGCGGTGCGGAGATCCCGCGTTGGATACGCCGGCGGCTGGAAGGCCTGGGCGACGACGTCGAGTCGATTCGCGCGTTCGGCCTCGACGTCGTGACGGCGATGTGCGCGTCGCTGATCGAGCGCGGCGCGCCGGGTCTGCACTTCTATACGCTCAACCAGTCACCGCTTACCGTCGCGATCTGGCGCGCGCTGGGATTGACGCAAAAGTAGGGTCAGAGAAGACGATTTTCGCGTGCGCGAAAGTCCTCTTTGACCCTACTTTGCGCTACTTGACGTACGACGTGAGCTCGATCAGCGTGTGCTGCGAGCGGATCGCGCCGTTTCCGTCCAGCTCCTCGCCCTTCTCGAAGTACTGGGCTTCCTTTTCCTCCCGCACCGTCGCGCCGACCGCCGGCGCATACCAGATCAGGTAGTTGCACGTCGTCGGATAGCGCCAGAATTCCTCGTCGTCGAGGCGCATCATCACGCGCATCCGGATCGCGTCGAACTCGCCGGCTGGCGTCGATACCTTCTCCCAGCCACCCACGCGGACGTAGCGGTTGATCTGCCCCTCCTTCTTCGTGGTCTCGTTGAAGTTGTTCACCCACTGGTTCCACGTCTCGCCGCTCGCGAGCGGAAAGCGGTAGCGGTCGACCGGCGTCGCGAATCGCCGCGTCTCGAGGTCCATCAGCGCGCCCTGGCGCATGACGCCGGGCGCTGCGAGCGACTCGTAGCGCACGCCGTCGAGCGTCGGTCCCTTGACGGTCACGCGAACGACGATGCCTTCGGGACCCACGGCCATGACCTCGTGCGTCTCTTCCCAGACGGCGGGCGAACGAAAGCCTTCGCGCGCCCGGTAGACCCAGCGCTCGCCGACGTGGAAGGTCGGCGCGGCGGCCACCGGGCCGCTCAGGTCGCCCGCCGATTCCAGGCCCGCGCACCCGGCGATCGCGAGAGCGACCGCGATGATGGCGACGCGAAAGGCGGTTCCAAGCGACATGGACGTGAAGGCGAACGCTAATCGTCTGCTAACAGCCGCGCGAGCGGGCGTGTTCCGTCTCAGGCCGGCGCGTCGGTGATCGCGCCGCGGCTCGCCGTCGACACGAGCCGCATGTACTTCGCGAGCAGGCCCCGCGTGTAGCGAGGCGGCGGCGCCTGCCACCGCGCGCGGCGTGCCGCAAGCGTCTCGTCGTCGACGTTCAACTGGATCAGCAGCCGATTCGCGTCGATCGTGATCGAGTCGCCTTCGCAGACCAGCGCGATCGTTCCCCCGACGTACGCCTCCGGCGCGACATGTCCGACCACCATCCCCCACGTGCCGCCGGAGAAGCGGCCGTCGGTGACGAGCCCGACCGACTCGCCGAGTCCCTGGCCGATCAGCGCCGATGTCGGCGCGAGCATCTCCTGCATGCCCGGTCCGCCCTTCGGACCTTCGTATCGGATGACGAGGACGTCTCCCGGCCGGATCTTCCGCGCGAGGATCGCCTCCATGCAGGCAGGCTCCGAATCGAAGACGCGGGCGGGGCCGGTGATCGACAGATTCTTCAAGCCCGTGATCTTCGCGACGCAGCCTTCCGGTGCGAGGTTGCCGCGCAGGATCGCCAGGTGTCCGTGCGGGTACATCGGCTTGTCGAACGGCCGAATCACCTGTTGATCGGCGCGCGGCTTTGCGGGCACCGACGAAAGCTCCTCGCCGATCGTGCGTCCGGTGATCGTCATGCAGTCGCCGTCGAGAAGGCCCGCGTCGAGCAGCATTCGCAGCACCTGCGGAACTCCGCCGGCGGCGTTGAAGTCGACCGCAACGTAGCGGCCGGACGGCTTCAGGTCGCAGAGCACCGGCACGCGCCTGCGGATGCGCTCGAAATCGTCGATCGTCCACTCCACCTCCGCGGCGGCCGCGATCGCGAGGTAATGGAGCACGGCGTTGGTCGAGCCGCCGGTCGCCATCACGAGCGAGATCGCGTTCTCGATCGACGCTCGCGTGATGATGTCGCGCGGCTTCAGGTCGTTCGCGATCGCGCGGACCAGGATCTCCGCCGACTGCGCCGACGAGTCGGCCTTCGCGGGATCGGGCGAGGCGAGCTGCGAGCTGCCGAGCAGGCTCATGCCGAGCGCCTCGAACGACGACGACATGGTGTTCGCCGTATACATGCCGCCGCACGCGCCGACGGTCGGGCACGCGTTGCGCTCGATGCCGTCGTAATCCTCCTTCGCGAGCTTGCCCGCCGTGTAGGCGCCGACCGCCTCGAACGGCGAGACGATCGTCAGCGCCTGTCCCTTCCAGTACCCCGGCTTGATCGTTCCCGCGTAAACGAAGATGCCGGGAACGTCGATGCGCGCCATCGCCATCATCGCCGCCGGCATGTTCTTGTCGCAGCCGCCGACGACGAGCACGCCGTCCATGCATTGGCCGTTCACCGACGTCTCGATCGCGTCGGCGATCACCTCGCGCGACACGAGCGAATACTTCATTCCCTCGGTACCCATGCCGATGCCGTCGGTGACCGTCGGCACGCCGAACACCTGCGGCATCGCGCCCGCTGCGCGCAGCGCGGTCATCGCGCGGTCGACGAGCGGCTGGATGCCCGCATTGCACGGGTTCATCGTGCTGTGGGCGTTCGCGACGCCGACGATCGGCTTCTCGAAATCGTCGTCGCCGAAACCGACGGCGCGCAGCATCGCGCGATTCGGCGAGCGCGCGATGCCCTCGGTGATCAGGCGGGAGCGGCGATTCTGGCCCACGAGGGAACCTCCATTTGAGCGGCGTGCGCGAAACCGTCAATGATACCGGCCGCGCCGTTTGTGATATATCGGGCGCGATGCTCGTTCATCCGCAGTTCGATCCCGTCGCCTTTCACGTCGGTCCGCTCGCCGTCCGCTGGTACGGCCTCATGTACCTCGCGGGCTTCATGCTGTTCGTCATCCTCGGACGCAGGCGCGCGCGTGCGGAGATGCTCACCGGATGGCGGCCATCCGACGTCGACGACATGCTGTTCTACGGCGTCTTCGGCGTGATCCTCGGCGGGCGCCTCGGCTACGTGCTGTTCTACAAGCCCGAGTATTACTTCGCGCACCCGCTCGAACTGTTCGAGGTGTGGCACGGCGGCATGAGCTTCCACGGCGGCTTCCTCGGCGTGCTGATCGCGCTATGGTTCTTCTCACGCAAGCGCCACAAGGCGCTGCTCGACATCACCGACTTCGTCGCGCCGCTTTGTCCGCTGGGTCTCGCCGCCGGGAGGCTCGGCAATTTCATCAACGGCGAGCTCGTCGGGAGGCCGACCGATGTGCCTTGGGCGATGGTGTTTCCGCAAGTCGACAACGTGCCGCGCCATCCGTCGCAGCTTTACGAATTCGGGCTGGAAGGCGTGCTGCTGTTCGTGATCCTGTGGATCTACTCGTCGCGCAAGCGCCCGCGCGGCGCCGTATCCGGATTGTTCCTGATCGGCTACGGGGCCTTCCGCTTCATCGCCGAGTTCGCGCGCGAGCCGGACAACTTCCTCGGCTTCCTCGCGGGCGGCTTCACGATGGGACAGTGGCTGTCGATGCCGATGATCGTCATCGGCATCGCGCTGATCTTTTGGGCCTACCGGCGCGCCCGTAAGGATCAGCCGACGCTGCTCGACCGAATGAAGGGTTGACCGGACCGTCAGTCGAGGCGGCGGTAGTCGCCGTCGAGCGCGTGGTTGTCGCGATACGCCTGCCCCGCCGGCACCGGCTGCGGTCCGCCGAAGCCGCCGCGCTGGTTGATCGGCAGGAGCAGCAGCAGCACCGCGAGCGCGTCGCTCAGGATGCCGGGCGCGATCAGCAGGATCCCGGCGAGCACGCGGCGGCCGCTGTCGAGCAGACCCCGGAACGGCGAGTCGCTGCGAAACGCGGCGAGCGTTCGCGCCCGGAACTGGACGCGCTCGTTGGCGAGCACCCACAATCCCGCAATCGCCGAGCCCGTGAGCCACACCCACATCGGCACGCCCGTCCAGCGGGCGAACCTTGCGGTCGCCACGAGGTCGACCAGCGGGAATAACAGTACAATGGCCAGCATTACGAAACGCATTACGACTCCTTCTCGCGACGGCGCGCTCGTCGTGCTCACCCACGCGCCGGACCGGACCGTTGCGACGACGCTCGCGAACGCGCTCCTCGAAGGCCGGCTTGCAGCGTGCGTGAACATCGGCGCCGCCGTCGACTCAATTTATCACTGGCGCGGAGGAATCGAAACGGCTACCGAGGTTCCGCTGGCCATCAAGACGCGATCGGCGTTGTATACGAACGTGGAGGGCGTGATCCGGAAAATCCACCCCTATGACACGCCCGAGATCGTCGCAATTCCCGTCGTCGCGGGCGACGCACGCTATCTCGACTGGTTGGCGGCCGAGACGGCCGCGACCTGAGCCCGTGCGGCTTCTCCTTTCCCTGATGCCGCTGATTGTCGCGACAGCGCACGCCGAAGGCCTTTCGTCGCTGTCGCCGAAGCTCCTGCCGCCCGAGCAGGCGTTCCGCCTGTCGGCGCGTGCGCTCGATCCGCAAACGATCGAGGCGCGCTTCGCCGTTGCCAACGGCTATTACCTTTACCGCGACAAGATGCAGTTTCGCACCGAGCCGGTCGAATCGAAGCCCGTGGTGCTGCCGCCCGGCAAGCCGAAGCACGACGCGTTCTTCGGCGACGTCGAGACCTATCGCGGCGAAGTCGTCGTGCGCGTCCCGCTCGTGCACGCTGCCGCCGGCGAGAAGATCACGCTGCACGCCGACTCGCAGGGTTGCGCCGATGTCGGCGTCTGCTATCCGCCCAATCCGCAGCAACTGACGCTGACCGTCCCGGCGTCCGGCGGCAAGCCCGGCAGCTTCGTCGAGCCGGGCGCGAAGGGATGGTTCAAGTGACGCCGGCCGCGGCGCCGGTCCCGCAATCCCGATCGCGCCGGCGAACGATTGCCGTCGCGCTCGCGGTTGCCATCGCCGCGCTCGCCGTTGGCGTCGCAACCGCGCTTTGGCATCGCGGCGGCGACGACGCGGTTCGCGACGGCACCGCCGTGCTGAACCTCGTCCTGCCCGACGCGCAGGGCAACGAGCAGGCGCTCGCGCAATGGCGAGGCAAGGTGCTCGTCGTCAACTTCTGGGCGACATGGTGCGCGCCGTGTCGCGAGGAAATGCCGCAGTTCGTCGCCATGCAGACACGCGACGCTGCCAAGGGCTTGCAATTCGTCGGCATCGCCGTGGACGATCCCGCAAAAGTCCAGGCGTTCGCGCGCGAGGTGAATCTCAATTATCCGACGCTGATCGGCGGCTATGGTGCGATCGAACTGTCGAAAACCCTCGGCAACGATCTGGCCGCGCTGCCGTTCACCGTCGTCTTGGACCGCCGCGGCCGCGTCGTCGACACGCAACTTGGGCCCTTCAAGAAAGCGAAGCTCGACGCGGTCCTCGCCAGGCTGCTACTCCAAGGGTCGCAGCCGCCGGCAGCCGGTTCATGATCGGCGCCTAAATCCGGCTAATTGCTGGACAAGTTCGTCCATCAGCGGCAAACTCGCGGCTTCGGTCGCTCGGGGCCTGCCATGGACTTGCGCAAACTGAAGACGCTGATTGACCTCGTCGAAACGTCCGGAATCGCAGAACTTGAAATCCAGGAAGGCGAAGAACGCGTCCGGATCACACGCGCTTCGGCCCCGGCGCCCGCGCCGCTGATGTTCCAGGCGCCGCAGCTCGCGAGCGCCGCGCCTGCGCCGCCGCTCCCCGCTGCCGAAACGCCGGCGCCCGCGGACGAAGGGCACGCGGTGAAGAGCCCGATGGTCGGCACGTTCTATCGGTCGGCGTCGCCGGGTGGCGCGCCGTTCGTCGAAGTCGGCGATAGCGTCGCGCAGGGCGACACGCTCTGCATCGTCGAGGCGATGAAGTTGATGAACGAAATCGAGGCCGATGCAAGCGGCACGATCAAGGCGATCCTCGCCGAAAACGGTCAGGCAGTCGAATTCGGTCAGCCGCTCTTCATCATCGCTGGATGAAACGACTCCCACGCTCGCTGCCCCCGAAGAAGCCGCATCGCTGCGGCCTTCTTGCGTGGTTTGTCATGGATCGGCATTGCGTGTCGGCCGCCGCCCGTGCTCGCGGCCGCCCCCTGTCGGGCCCTGGCTTCGCCCCGCTCGCATGGGCGTCACACGGGACGGCCCTTCGCGACTGACATGGCGTTGAGGGGTTCCGACAAGCTGTTCGACAAGGTCCTGATCGCCAATCGCGGGGAAATCGCGCTGCGCATCCAGCGCGCATGCCGCGAGTTCGGGATCAAGACGGTCGTCGTGCATTCCGAGGCCGATCGCGACGCGAAGTACGTCGCGCTCGCCGACGAATCGGTGTGCATCGGGCCGCCGCCGTCGGTGCAGAGCTATCTCAACATTCCGGCGATCATCGCGGCCGCCGAGGTCACCGACGCCCAGGCGATTCATCCGGGTTACGGCTTTCTCTCCGAAAACGCCGACTTCGCCGAAAAGGTCGAGCGGTCCGGCTTCGTCTTCATCGGCCCCCGCCCGGAGACGATCCGGCTTATGGGCGACAAGGTCAGCGCAAAGGCGGCAATGACGAAAGCCGGCGTGCCGTGCGTGCCGGGCTCCGAAGGCGTCCTGCCCGACGATTCCAAAGAGGTGCTGCGGATCGCGCGGTCGATTGGCTATCCAGTGATCGTGAAGGCGGCCGGCGGCGGCGGCGGCCGTGGCATGCGCGTCGTGCACACCGAAGCGGCGCTGCTGCCCGCCGTCGCGCTGACGCGCACCGAGGCGCAGGCGGCATTCGGAAACGCATCGCTCTACATGGAGCGCTTCCTCGGCAACCCGCGCCACATCGAGATTCAGGTGCTCGCCGACGAATTCAAGAACACTGTGTGCCTGTTCGACCGCGACTGCTCGATGCAGCGCCGGCACCAGAAGATCATCGAGGAGGCGCCCGCGCCGGACGTCAACGTGCGCGCGCTGGCGCGCATCACCGAGCGCGCGGCCGACGCCTGCCGCAAGATCGGCTACCGCGGCGCGGGAACCTTCGAGTTCCTCTACCAGGACGAGGAGTTCTTCTTCATCGAGATGAACACGCGCGTGCAGGTCGAGCATCCGGTCACCGAGATGATCACCGGCATCGACATCGTGCAGGAGCAGATCCGCATCGCCGCCGGTCAGAAGCTGCGCTTCCGCCAGCGCGACGTCGTGCGGCGCGGACACGCGATCGAATGCCGGATCAACGCGGAGGATGCGTGGACGTTCGTGCCGTCGCCCGGCCGCATCACCGCCTGGCATGCGCCCGGCGGTCCCGGCATCCGCGTCGACTCGCACGCATACCAGAACTACTTCGTGCCGCCGAATTACGATTCGATGATCGGCAAGGTGATCGCGTACGGCGAGACGCGCGAGCAGGCGATCGCGCGGATGCGCGTCGCGCTGTCGGAGATGGTCGTCGGCGGAATTCGCACCAACATTCCGCTGCATCAGGAATTGCTGCTCGACGAGAAGTTCCTACGCGGCGGTACGTCGATCCACTACCTCGAGGAGCGGCTCGCGAGCCGCAAGCAGGCTGCGTAGAAGTGGGGACTTACTGGGCGCTTCGCTTCGACGTCGCGGCCGTGGCGGCCGAACGGTGGTCCGATGCGCTGCTCGACGCCGGCGCGCTGTCGGTCGACGCGGCCGATCCGTGCGCCGGCACGCCCGACGAAGACGCGATCTTCGACGAGCCGTCGCAGATGCCCGGCTATTGGCGCATCACGCGGCTGACTGCTCTCTGCGGCGCGGATGCGCACCCGCAGGCGATCGTCGCCGCCGCGGCCGGTGCGGTTGATTCGCCGTTGCCGGCGTTCGAAAGCTACCGGGTCGCGGAACGGGACTGGGTGCGCGCCACGCAGGCGCAATTCGCGCCGCTTCGAATCACCGGGGGTCTGTGGATCGTGCCGACATGGCGCGAGCCGCCGCATCCGGACGCCGTCAACATCCGGCTCGATCCGGGTCTCGCTTTCGGCACCGGTGCGCACCCGACGACGCACCTGTGCCTGCGCTATCTTGCCGACACCGTCCGTTGCACCGACAGCGTGCTCGATTACGGTTGCGGCTCCGGGATCCTGGCGATCGCCGCTGCCAAACTCGGCGCGGCCCGCGTCGTCGGCGTCGACATCGATCCGCAGGCGGTTCGCGCGAGCGTCGACAACGCGCGCGAAAATCGCGTGGCCGCGCAGTTCGTGAACGCGGATGCGCTGCTGACCGGGCAATTCACGATCGTCGTCGCCAACATCCTGGCGAATCCGTTGCGGCTGCTTGCGCCGGCGCTCGCGCGCCGCACGCAACCGGACGGACGCATCGCGCTTTCCGGCATTCTCGCCGATCAGGCAGGCGACGTGGCGGCCGCGTACGCGCCGTGGTTCGTGACGACGATCGAGGCCGAGCACGACGGATGGGTTCTGCTCGCCGGTGAGCGACGGGCGGATGCGCGATGACATCGCCGCCGACGCATTACACGCGCTGCCCGGGATGCCAGACGGTATTCCGCGTCAGCGCGGCGCAACTCGCGCTGCGTGAAGGCCAGGTGCGCTGCGGCAATTGCCTCGCGGTTTTCGACGCGAACCGGGAGCGCGTCGCGCTCGCCGGCGCGGAGCCACCGCAGGAACCCGAAGTCGCCGGCACTGCGCCGGAACCGGCCGCCGAAAGCGTCGTGATCGATGACGCCGAAACGCCGGTAGCCGACATCACCGAGGCACACGCCCCGGCAACCGAAACGGTTGCGACGGAATGGGAACCAAACGAAGCGTCCCCGGGCGAAACCGCCGAAACGGAAGCCGCCGAAACGCAAACCGCCGCAGCGGGAACCGCCGCAACCGAAACCACCGCAATTGAAAACACCGCAATTGAAAACACCGCAACCGAAACCGCCGCAATTGAATCGACCGAATCGCCGACCCGCATCGACGAGGGGGGACTGCGATCGGAGCGCTTCCAATGGAAGCCGCGCAAGTCGTTGCGCGAGAGGCCGAAGGCGCTTTACGCCTCGGCGATCGTGCTGCTGCTCGTGGCGCTCGCTGCGCAGGCGCTGTTCGAATATCGCGATGCGATCGCGGCGCGTGCGCCGTTCATGCGCCCCGTGCTCGAGTCGGCGTGCGCGGCCTTCGGTTGCACCGTCGAGCCGCTTCGCGACGCGGCGGCCCTGTCGATCGACGCATCGGACCTTCGCGGCGATCCTGCGCATCGCGGACTCCTCAAGCTGTCGGCGACGATTCGCAATCGCGCGTCGTACCCGATCGCGTGGCCGTATCTCGAGCTCACGCTGACCGACTCGTCCGACCGTGTCGTCGCGCGCCGCGCCTTCCCGCCGGACGAATATGCGGGCAGCGCGAGCGGCGTGGCGCGCGGCCTGCCACCGAACGGCGAGGAGGTCGTCACGCTATTCCTCGACGCGAGTGCGACGTCGCAATCGGGGTATCGGCTCTATCTCTTCTATCCGTGACCACCGTTGCACCGGATCGGGGCGAAGACTAAACTGCATGCCCCAAGTTGGGGCTCGCCTTCGCACCGAAATCGCCGCACCGGCTTGGCCAGGGTTTCAAAAACAACCGCTTGGCTGCAACACGCCGATGGCATGGAACCGGCTAACCGAACCGGGTCCGCCAGCGATCCCCGCTTGCATCCCCGTTTCCAGGAGACATCCGAATGAGCATGACCGGCGCCGACGTACTTTCGATGATCAAGGACAAGGAGGTGAAGTTCGTCGACCTGCGCTTCACCGACACGCGCGGCAAGGAACAGCACGTGTCCGTTCCGTCGAAGGCATTCGACAACGACAAGTTCGAATACGGTCACGCGTTCGACGGCTCGTCGATCGCGGGCTGGAAGGGCATCCAGGCGTCCGACATGCTGCTGATGCCGGATCCTGCGACGGCCAAGCTCGATCCGTTCATGGACGAGGCGACGCTGCTGCTCACGTGCGATGTGATCGAGCCCGCCGACGGCAAGGGCTACGAGCGCGACCCGCGCTCCCTCGCGAAGCGCGCTGAGGCCTATCTCAAGTCGACGGGGCTCGGCGACGTCGCGTATTTCGGTCCCGAGCCCGAGTTCTTCATCTTCGACGCGGTCGAGTGGTCGGTCGACATGTCGGGCAGCTACTGCAAGGTCTTCTCGTCGGAAGCCTCGTGGTCGTCCGCGGAGAAGTTCGAAGGCGGCAACCTGGGCCATCGTCCGGGCGTGAAGGGCGGCTACTTCCCGGTGCCGCCGACCGACTCGCTCCAGGACATCCGCTCGGCGATCTGCCTCGCGCTCGAGCAGATGGGCGTGACCGTCGAAGTGCATCACCACGAGGTGGCGACCGCCGGCCAGTGCGAGATCGGCACGAAGTTCGCGCCGCTCGTGCAGCGCGCCGACTGGCTGCAGATCCTCAAGTACTGCGTCCACAACACCGCGCACGCGTACGGCAAGACGGCGACGTTCATGCCGAAGCCGATCGTCGGCGACAACGGGTCGGGCATGCACGTGCACCAGTCGGTGTGGAAGGAAGGCAAGAACCTGTTCGCCGGCGACGGTTACGCGGGACTCTCGGACTTCGCGCTGCACTACATCGGCGGCATCATCAAGCACGCCAAGGCGCTGAACGCGATCACGAACCCGGGCACCAATTCGTACAAGCGGCTCGTGCCGGGATTCGAGGCGCCGATCAACCTCGCGTACTCGGCGCGCAATCGGTCGGCCGCATGCCGGATCCCGTACGTGAGCAGTCCGAAGGGCCGCCGTGTCGAAGTGCGATTCCCCGACCCGACGTGCAATCCGTATCTCGCGTTCTCGGCGATGTTGATGGCGGGCCTTGACGGCGTGCAGAACCGGACGCATCCGGGCGACCCGATGGACAAGAACCTCTACGATCTGGCACCCGAGGAGGCTGCGAAGGTCCCGCATCCGTGCGCATCGCTCGACGAGGCGCTGTCGAACCTGGATCGCGACCGTGAGTTCCTGACGCGCGGCGGCGTCTTCACCGACGACATGCTCGACGCGTACATCGAGCTCAAGATGGAGGAGGTGACGCGATTCCGGATGACGACGCATCCGGTCGAGTACGAGATGTACTACAGCCTCTGACCCGACGAACCGCACCTCGATTCGCGCCGGGTTACACTTCCGGCGGATGACACGACGTGACTCATCGCTCGCATTCCGCGCGCGCCGCATCGCGACGGTCACGGGCATCGCGGCTGCATTCGCCGTCGCGATGCCCGCTGCCGACGCGACGATCTGCAAGTATCTCGACGCCGACGGCAACGTCATCTACTCGAACGTCGCGCCGCCCAAGGGCGCGCGCAAGCTGTCCTGCGAGATCGCCGACGACACGCCGCGCCGGGCAAGCAGCAACACGAGCGCTCGGGTGTCGACGACGCCGTCGAGCTTTCCCCGCGTCGACGCCGACACGCAGAAGAGCCGTGACGAAAAGCGCCGCAAGGTGCTCGACGACGAGCTTGCGAGCGAGCAGAAGCTGCTCGACGAAGCGCGCGAGGCCTACGACAACGGTGCGCCGCCGCCGCTTCCGAGCGAGAAGAGCGACGCCGAGAAATACCGTCAACGGATCGCGCGGCTGCGCCAGACCGTGCAGCTTCACGAGCGCAACGTCGAGGCGCTGCGCAAGGAGATCGCGACCGTTCATTAGTGCCCCCACGCTTGTGGCTTCGCCCCTGCGCTGCCCCGCGAGGGGGTGCAACTCGCGCCTCGGGGCGGCCCTTCGGGGCGAATGGGTCCCGGCAGCTAGAGCGGTGCGATGCCTCCGCGCGTGAACTTGCGTCTGCTGCCCAAGCCCGCGCTTGCACCGCCGGCCGGCGAGCGCGCGCTGGAGTGGCTCGCCACCGCGGTGCTGCTGCAGGATCGCGAGCGGCGCATCGTCTACGCGAACGGCGCGGCCGAGAACCTGTTCGAGCTTTCGCGCCGCACGTTCGCCGGACGCACGCTTGCCGAACTGTTCGGCGCGTGTCCCGCGCTCGAGGCGGCGATCGAGCGGGCGATTGCGACCGGCGCGTCGTATACCGAGCAGGAAGCGACGCTGACGGTGCCGGCGCGCACGCCGCTGCACCTCGCGTGCACGGCGTCGCCGGTCGATGCGCCGAGCGTCGCGCTGCTGCTCGAATTCCGCCACATCGACCAGGAGCTGCGAGTCGCGCGCGAGGAGCGGCTCGCCGAGCAGCAGCAGGCGAACCGCGAGCTGATCCGCAATCTGGCGCACGAAATCAAGAATCCACTTGGCGGCATTCGCGGCGCCGCGCAGCTCCTCGAAGGCGAGCTCGACCGTCCCGCGCTCGTCGAGTACACGCAGGTGATCATCGCCGAAGCCGATCGGCTGCGCTCGCTCGTGAACCGGCTCCTCGGTCCGCATCGGGCACCGGCGTTCCGGCGCATCAACATCCACGAGGTACTGGTGCGCGCGAAGGGCGTGGTCCAGGCCGAGTTCCCCGCAATTCCGATCGTTTGCGACTTCGACAGCAGCCTTCCCGAATTCGACGCGGACTACGAGCAGCTCATGCAGGCGTCGCTCAACATCGTACGCAACGCTGCGCAGGCACTCGCGGCCAGCACGATGCCGGCGCCGGCGATCAGGATCGTCACGCGCGTCGCGCGCAGCGTCACGCTCGCGAAGCGCCTGCATCGGCTCGCCGTCGCGATCGCGATCGAGGACAACGGTCCCGGCGTCCCGGACGCAATCCGCGACCGCATCTTCTTTCCGCTCGTATCGGGACGCGAGGGCGGCAGCGGTCTCGGTCTCACGATCGCGCAGACGCTGATCGCGCAGCATGGCGGCACGATCGAGTGCACGAGTGCGCCGGGGAAGACCGTGTTTCGCGCGCTGTTGCCGCTGTCGCTTGGCGGTTCGAAGGGAGGCGCGGCATGAACGTCGATGCGCAATCGTTCCGACAGGCGAAAGCACCCGGCGATCCGGACGGCGTGTGGATCGTCGACGACGATCGCTCGATCCGCTGGGTGCTCGAGAAGGCGCTTGCGCGCGAAGGCATCGCGCACCAGACGTTCTCGTCGGCATACGAGGTGCGCCAGGCGCTCTCGGTCGCCGAGCCGAAGGTCCTGATATGCGACATCCGGATGCCGGGCGAATCCGGACTTGCGCTCCTCGCCGATCTCAAGGAGCGGCATCCGCAGATCCCGATCATCATCATGACCGCGTACTCGGACCTGGACAGCGCGGTCGCCGCGTTCCAGGGTGGCGCATTCGAATATCTGCCGAAGCCGTTCGACGTCGATTTCGCGTTGACGCTGATTCGCCGTGCGGCGAGCGAGGCCGGTCATGCGCCGGCGGCGACGCCCCTTGCCGCCGACGCGCCGGAAATCCTCGGACAGGCGCCGGCGATGCAGGAAGGGTTTCGTGCGATCGGACGCCTGTCGCAATCGACGGCGACGGTGCTGATCACCGGCGAATCCGGCACCGGCAAGGAGCTCGTCGCGCGCGCGCTGCACCGTCACAGCCCGCGTGCCGCGGGACCGTTCGTCGCGATCAATACCGCCGCGATTCCGAAGGATCTCCTCGAATCGGAGCTCTTCGGTCACGAGCGCGGCGCGTTCACCGGTGCGCAGACGGTGCGCCGCGGCCGCTTCGAGCAGGCGGAAGGCGGCACGCTGTTCCTCGACGAGATCGGCGACATGCCACTCGACCTGCAGGTGCGCCTTCTGCGCGTGCTGGCCGACGGCGAGTATTACCGCGTCGGCGGCCACGCCGTGCAGCGCGCGACCGTGCGCATCATCGCGGCGACGCACCGTGACCTCGAGGAGCGCGTGCGGCAAGGCACGTTTCGCGAGGATCTCTGGCATCGGCTGAACGTCGTGCGCCTGCGTCTTCCCGCGCTGCGCGAGCGTCCCGGCGACATTGCGGCGCTCGTGCGCCACTTCCTGCGCAAGAGCGCGCGCGATCTCGCGGTCGAGCCGAAGGCCCTTGCCGACGCCGCGATGCAGGCGGTCGTCGCATTCCCGTTTCCCGGTAACGTGCGCCAACTCGAGAACGTCTGCCATTGGCTCACGGTGATGGCACCGGGCCAGCGCATCGAAACCGCCGATCTGCCGCCCGAAATCCGCGCCGGCGTCGCGAGCGACGCGCAAACGGCATCCGATCGCGGCTGGATCGGCGCGCTGGACCGCGAGCTCGCGCGTGCGCTCGCCGATGGCGAACCCGCCGTCGGCGACCGGTTGCAAGACGAGTTCGAGCGCGCGCTGATCCGCCGCTCGCTGGCTTTCACCGGCGGCCACCGGATGGACGCGGCCGCGCGTCTTGGGTGGGGCCGCAACACGCTCACGCGGAAGATCCAGGAGCTCGGCCTCGAAGCCGAGCTTCGCAAGAGCGCCGCGAAGCGCTAACGCCCGTTCGGCATCGCCATCGGCGTTGCAGCCGGGGCGAACATCGCGCGCTCGACCATCTCCTCGATGACGACGTCCGGCTTCTCGCGCCCGATGAACGCCGGATCGAACCGATGACTCTCGACGTACACGACGTGCGCGAAGTTTTCCGACAGCAGCGGGATCAGCGGGATCGCCATCGAGTCCCGATACATGACCGCGCGCGGAAGGCCGGGCCGGTCGCATGCGTACCATGCGAGCCCGGGATCCTTGCCGGAATCCTGCCGCTTCGCGCAACGCGAATCGCCTGCGGCGAGGATCTTCCACAACGGCGCGTAGTCGGGCTCCGGAAAATGGTCCGTGTCGCCGGTCATCCGGGCGAGGTCGCCGTGGTAGACGTCGACGCCGGGAACGTACGGCGGCAGCGTAACGGGCGCGATCGCGATCTTTCGTGGCGCCAGCGCGTCGCCGATCGCGCGCATGATCGCCTCGTACGCGACCGGTGCCCCGAGTGAATTCCAGTGCGAGTCGGTCGCGTAGTAGACGTGCTCGCGCGTCTTCGCCGCGCGGAGCGCCGGACGCAGGTCGACGTAGCGGACGAATCGGTCGCGTTCGATCATCGCGACGAGACGATCGAGCGGCGAGCGCGGCGTCACCGGCCTGACCCACGCCGGCAGCATCTCGGGGTAGACCGTCGCCTTGTCGGGCGCAATCGTCACGACGTACGCAATGCCCTGCGACGCGAGGTAGCGCGCGCGGCGCCGAAGCTCGTCGACGACGTCGCGAAGCTGGTGGTCGTCGACCGCGAGCGTGCCGCGATAGAAGCGGTCGAGCGCGTGTCCGTCTTCGCCCTTGAAGAAGAGCCAGCCGTCGCGCGCGATCAGGACGTTGGGCGCCGGCGAGACGCCGAAGACGCGCACGAGCGTGCGGTTGTGCAACCGCAACAGCGCGTCGCGCGCGCCGAAGCGATCCGAGAACGCGCGCTCGAAGGCCGCCGCGAATTCGCGCGTCGCCGCAAGCGGCGGCCACGGCGCGATCGCACGGTTTTCCGTCCCGAGCGTTGCCGGCGGATGGGGTCGAAATGCACCGATTCCCATCGTGGCCGTCGCGACCACGAACAGCGCGCACGCGACGACGTCCCGCTTCCTGTGCAGGCGCGGCGCAGGATCCGGAACGCGCGGCAGCGCGAGCGGATCGCTCGTCCCGTCGCCCGCATAAGCCCCCCACGCTCGCGGCTTCGCCGCTTCGCTGCCCCCCAAGGGGGCGCAATTCGCGCCTCGAGACGGCTCTTCGGCGCTCATCAGAACCGGAAGTAGATGAACGGGTTGTACGTGCCTGCCGCCAGCATTGCCGACGCGGCGACGAAGACGGCGCCGATCCACGCGCTGTCGCCGGCGATCGCGATCGTCCGCACGCGCGGCTCGGCAACCTGTTCCCGCCATGCCGTTATCCGCGCCGCGAGCGGGATCGAGAACGCGACGGCCACCGCGAGCGTCGCGACGAGCAACGCGTTGACGTATTCGCCGAGCGGGTGCCAGAGCGGATCCGCGGCGGAAAAGCCGGCAAGCGCGCGATAGTAACCGGCCGCGTGCGCCAGCGTATCGCAGCGGAACAGCACCCACCCGCCCATGACGGCCGCGAGCGTGTAGACGTGCGCGACGACGCGATGCCGCGCGAGCGCTCGCGCAAGGCCCGCGCGCTCGCCGATCAGGAACGCGCCGTGCCACGCGCCCCACAGCACGAACGGCCAGCTTGCACCATGCCACAGGCCGCAGAGCAGGAAGACGACAATCAGGTTCGCGTACGCGCGCCGCGCGCCGGCGCGGTTGCCGCCGAGCGGCACGTACAGGTAGTCACGGAACCAGTTCGACAACGAAATGTGCCAGCGCCGCCAGAACTCGCGAATGCTCGTCGCGACGTACGGATAGTTGAAGTTCTCGAGGATGCGGAAGCCGAACATCCGCATGAGCCCGATCGCCATGTCCGAGTAGCCGGAGAAATCGAAGTAGATCTGCAGCGTGTAGCAGACGATGCCGAGCCACGCGACCGGCGTCGTCAACTGATCCGTCGGCAACGCGAAGATCGCGTCGGCGGTTGCGCCGAGCGTATTGGCGATCAGCAGCTTCTTGCCGAGGCCCAGCACGAAGCGGCGCACGCCGTAGGCGAACTCGGAGACGTTCGCATCGCGTGCGACGAGCTGCGCGGCGATGTCACGGTAGCGGATGATCGGTCCCGCGATGAGCTGCGGAAAGAGCAGGATGTAGAGCGCGAATTCGCGGACGCTGCGCTGCGCGTTCGCCGTGCCCTTGTAGACGTCGACGACGTACGAGATCGCATGGAAGGTGAAGAACGAGATGCCGAGCGGCAGCGGGATCGCGGCGAGCGCGATCGGCGTCATCCCGAGAACCGGCGCCAGCGCGTCGATGTTCGCGACGGCGAAGTTCGCGTACTTGAAGACGGCGAGCACGGCGAGATTGCCGGTGACCGCAAGCGCCAGGCGGCGCGCGCGCGACGCCGGCGTTGCCGACGCCGCGATCAAGAGCCCCATCACCCAGTTGAAGGCGACCGAGCCGACGATGAGCGGCACGTAGCGGGCCTCGCCCCACGCGTAGAACGCGAGGCTCGCTGCGAGCAGCACGACGTTGCGCCAGCGCGCAGGCAGCGCGAAATACGCGACGATCGTCGCCGGCAGGAACAGGAACAGGAAAAGCGGCGACGCGAAGACCAACTAGACAATATGGTCGCGTCGAGGAGTTGCGGCGGCCGGTCTCCAGCGACGTAGGTTGCGCGGCGAGCCGCGCCGAGCTACATGCTGAGAACGAGTCATCAGCAACCTGAACGGAGACCGGCCATGGAAGAAGGTATCAAG
>DATJFI010000057.1:0-36180 GCA_035495715.1 Casimicrobiaceae bacterium | reverse complement strand
GTCTACCTGCTGACCGGCGGCGGTCCCGCCGACTTGACGCACGTTCTGGCGACGCTCGGCATCCGCTACCTGCGCCTCGACCAGGTCGACCTCGCGATGGCGACGATCGTCGTCGCGCTGCCGGCCGTGCTGCCGCTCGTGTACTTCATGATGAAGCGGCTGTCGCGATGACAGCCTCTCGCAAAGCTACTGCGCGTCCCGTCTGCTGCGTTGTGTCCTCGCTCGGCGCTCGCCGTACCTTCAAGTACTGTCTCGCACCTCGCTGCGGGCCGCCTTGCATCCGGGCCTGCTCGCTACGCTTTTCGAGAGGCTGATGATCGATGGCAACGCGGCGACACGTGCTGGCGGAGGCGAAGCTGCTGCTGATCGGCATTCCCGTGACGATCTGGACGCTGTTGCCGATCTATCACCTGTTCCTGTTCTCGATCTCGAGCAAGGAGGAGGCGTTCGCCGGCAAGCTGTGGCCCGACCATCCGACGTTGCGCAATTTCAGCATCGTGTTTCACGAGCAGCACTATTTTCTGAACCATTTCTGGCGGCAGTTCGGCAATTCGCTGGTGATCGCGTGCGCGGTCGGCGTGCTCACGCTCGCGATCGCGGCGTTCGCGGCGTTCGCGATCAGCAGGCTGCGCGCGCGGGGCGGGCGCTTCGTGCTGAACTGCGCGCTGTTCACGTATTTCATTCCCGCGGCGTTCCTCGCCGTGCCGATGTACAAGGCGATGGGCGGGTACGGGCTGCTCAACACGCAATGGGCCCTGATCCTCGCCATGGTCACGATCGCCGCCCCGTACGCGATCTGGGTGCTGAAGCAGGCGTCGGACAAGCTGCCGTTCGAGCTGGACGAGGCGGCGCGCATCGACGGCGCGTCGCCGCTGCAGCTTTTCCGTCTCGTCTACCTGCCACTGATGGCGCCGTCGCTCGTCGCGGTCGGCACGTATGCGCTGCTGCTCGCGTGGAACGAATACCTGTACGCGTTCCTGCTGCTCTCGCGCGACGAGGACATCACGCTGCCGGTCGCGCTCGGGCACTTCCTGTCGGCGGACGATTCGCCGTGGGAGCTTCTGATGACGACGGGGTTGATCTATGCGCTGCCGCCGGCGGCGATCTATTACGCGTTCAAGCGCTACATGGTCGCCGGCCTTACGAGCGGCGCCGTCAAATCGTGACGAGGTGACCGATGGCATCGGTATCGTTCAACGGCGTCGAGAAAGCCTTCGGCGACACGAAGGTGATCCACGGCATTTCGTTCGACATCCGCGACGGCGAGTTCATGGTGCTCGTAGGCCCGTCGGGCTGCGGCAAGTCGACGCTGCTGCGGATGCTCGCCGGCCTCGAGGAGATCACGTCGGGGACGATCGCGATCGACGGGCGGATCGTCAACGACTTCGACTCGAAGGATCGCGACATCGCGATGGTATTCCAGAGCTACGCGCTCTACCCCCACATGAGCGTGCGCGACAACATGGGCTTCAGCCTGCGGCTGCGCCGCGCCGACAAGCGCGAGATCGAGACGCGGGTCGCGCGGGCGGCGCAGATCCTGAACCTCGAGCCCTATCTCGACCGCTATCCGCGCGAGCTGTCGGGCGGTCAGCGGCAGCGGGTCGCGATGGGCCGCGCGATCGTCCGCGATCCCAAGGTGTTTCTCTTCGACGAGCCGCTGTCGAACCTCGACGCCAAGCTCCGCGTGCAGATGCGCTCCGAGATCAAGGCGCTGCACCAGCGGCTGCGCACGACCACCGTCTACGTGACGCACGACCAGATCGAGGCGATGACGATGGCCGACCGCATCGTCGTCATGCACGACGGCGTCATCGAGCAGATCGGCACGCCGCTCGAGCTCTACGACCATCCGGACAACCTGTTCGTCGCGCAATTCATCGGCTCGCCGGCGATGAACGTCGTGCAGGGAACGTTGCGGCGCACGAACGGGATCGCGCACGTGCTCACGCCCGACGGCGTTCAATGGCCCGTCGCGAACAGCGGCGCCGCCGACGGACAGCCGGTGACGTACGGCGTGCGGCCCGACCATCTGGAGCTCACCGCGAGCGGCGAACGCGGCGTGCCGGGTGAGATCGTCGTCGTCGAGCCGACGGGATCGGAAACCGAGCTCGTCGTGAAGATCGGTGCCGCGCAGCTCGTGGTCGAAGCGCACGGACGCGCGACGGTGCAGCCGGGCGACAAGGTGACGTTTGCCGTGAATCCCGCGAACGTGCACCTGTTCGATCAGAAGTCGGGACAGCGCCTCACCGCGTAAACGCTCGATGAGCGACGACAGCGCGAAGCCGGGGCGCACGTTGCGCTCGGCGCAGTGGTTCGGCCGGCACGACCGCGACGCGCTCGTGCACCGGTCGTGGATGAAGAACCAGGGGATCCCGCACGACCAGTTCGACGGCCGGCCGGTGATCGGCATCTGCAACACCTGGTCGGAAGCGACGCCGTGCAACGCGCACTTCCGCGATCTCGCCGAGCACGTCCGCCGCGGCGTGCTCGACGCGGGCGGCTTTCCGATCGAGTTCCCGGTGATGAGCCTCGGCGAGACGCTGATGCGCCCGACGACGATGCTGTTTCGCAACCAGTGCGCGATGGACGTCGAGGAGTCGATACGCGCGAACCCGTTCGACGGCGTCGTGCTGCTGATGGGCTGCGACAAGACGACGCCCGCACTGCTGATGGGCGCCGCGTCGTGCGACCTGCCGACGATCGGCGTGTCGGGCGGGCCGATGCTGAACGGCAAGTTTCGCGGCGAGGACATCGGCTCCGGCACGCACGTCTGGAAATTCACCGAGATGCTCAAGACGGGTGCGATGACCGAGGCCGACATGATCGAGGCCGAGTCGTGCATGTCGCGCTCGGCCGGGCATTGCATGACGATGGGCACGGCGTCGACGATGGCGTCGATGGTCGAGGCGCTCGGTCTCGGCCTGCCGACGAATGCCGCGATCCCGGCCGTCGATTCGCGCCGCAAGGTGCTCGCGCGGATGGCCGGACGGCGGATCGTGGCGATGGTCGACGAAGACTTGCGGATGTCGAAGATCGCGACGCGCGAGGCGTTCGAGAACGCGATCATGGTGAACGGCGCGATCGGCGGCTCGACGAACGCCGTCGTGCATCTGCTCGCCGTCGCCGGCCGTCTCGGCGTTGCGCTGTCGCTCGACGACTGGGACCGGCTCGGCCGCGCGATGCCCTGCCTCGTGAACCTGATGCCGTCGGGGCGCTACCTGATGGAGGACTTCTACTACGCCGGTGGCCTGCCGGTCGTCATTCGCGAGATCGGCGAGCGGATCCACAGGGATGCGCTGACGGTGAACGGCCGCACGATCTGGGAGAACGTCAAGGACGCGGTCAACTACAACGCGAGCGTCATCACGCCGAAATCGGCGCCGTTCAAGCATCAGGGCGGCATCGCCGTGCTGCGCGGCAATCTCGCGCCCGATGGCGCCGTATTGAAGCCGTCGGCGGCGACGCCGGCGCTGATGAAGCATCGCGGCCGCGCCGTCGTCTTCGAGGACGTCGACGACCTGCATCGCCGCATCGACGATCCCGCGCTCGACGTAAAGCCCGACGACGTGCTCGTGCTGAAGAACTGCGGGCCGAAGGGTTATCCCGGTTTTCCCGAGGTCGGCAATTTCGCGCTGCCCGCGAAGATCCTGAAGCAAGGCGTCACCGACATGGTCCGCATTTCCGATGCGCGGATGTCGGGGACCGCGTACGGTACCGTCGTGCTGCACACGGCGCCCGAGGCCGCCGCGGGCGGTCCGCTCGCGTTCGTCGAAAACGGCGACATGATCGAGCTGGACGTCGATGCGCGCCGCCTGCATCTCGACGTGCCGGACGACGAGCTTGCGCGCCGGCGCGCGTGCTGGCGGCCGCCGGCGCCGCACGCGAAGCGCGGCTGGGTGAAGCTTTACTGCGACACCGTGCAGCAGGCGGACAAGGGCGTCGATCTCGACTTTCTCGTCGGCGGTTCCGGCGCTCCGGTGGCGCGGGAAAGCCATTGACGCACCGCGTTGCCGGCCGACGATGAAGTCCACGGAGAGCGGTTGCCGGGGCGTGAGCGCGAATAGCGCGTTGCCGATCGCCGAAACGGCGCGGCTTCGCATCCGGCACCTCGAGATGGGCGACGCGGGCTTCATCCGCGAGCTCGTCAACGATCCGGACTGGATGCGCAACATCGGCAACAAGAACGTGCACACGCTCGACGATGCGCGCCGCTATCTCGAGAACGGCCCGATTGCGATGTATGCGCGCGTCGGCTTCGGGCTTTTCGCCGTCGAATTGAAGGCGAGCGGCGAATGCGCCGGCATCTGCGGACTGATCAAGCGCGACGGACTCGACGGCGTCGACCTGGGCTTCGCGTTCCTGCCGCGCTTTCGCGGCGCCGGCTACGCGTTCGAGGCGTCGTCCGCGGTGATTGCAGACGGCAGCGAGCGCTTCGGCGTGCGGCGCGTCGTCGCGATCGTTTCACCGGGCAACGAGGCGTCGACGCGGCTGCTCGGAAAGCTCGGCTTCCGATTCGAGCGCAATGTCGACTTTCATGGCGAATCGCTGGAGCTCTACGCCGTCGCGACCTGAGCAGCAGCCGTCGCCGCTACAATGGACGTCGTCGGGCAGGCACGTCGGCCTCCCGTAACCCTTTCCGCTATCGATTTCGAGCGCTTGCTTCTCGATGCTGATCAACGGACGATGCCATTGCGGCAACATCGCGTTCGTCCTCGCATGGGACGATGCGGTCGCGGAGATTCCGGCGCGCGCGTGCGGCTGCACGTTCTGCGTCAAGCACGGCGGCGTATGGACGTCGAATCCGCATGCGCGACTCGAAGTTGCCGTCGCCGACGGGGCAGCGGTGTCCCGCTACGCGTTCGGCACGCGCACCGCGACGTTCCACGTCTGCGCGCGATGCGGCACGGTCCCCGTCGTCACGAGCGACATCCGCGGTCGCCGCTATGGCGTCGTCAACGTGAATGCGCTCGAAGGCATCGACGCGTCGCGGATCCGGCGCGCGAGCACGAGCTTCGACGGCGAGGACGTCGACGCGCGGCTGGCGCGCCGCGCGCGCAACTGGATTCCCGACGTCCGGTTCGTGGATCGGGCCCTCGGCACGCCCGCATGAGAACGCTCGGCCATCTCTTCGCCAACAACCGCACGTGGTCGTCGCGGATGCGCGCGCAGGACCCGCAGTTCTTCGCGAAGCTCACTCGCCAGCAGCGGCCGGACTATCTCTGGATCGGCTGCTCCGACAGCCGGGTGCCCGCGAACGAGATCGTCGATCTGCTGCCGGGCGAGCTCTTCGTGCACCGGAACGTCGCCAACGTCGTCGTGCATACCGACCTGAATTGCCTCTCCGTCATGCAGTTCGCGATCGACATGCTGAAGGTGCGGCACGTGATCGTGTGCGGCCATTATGGCTGCAGCGGCGTGCAGGCGGCGCTTCGCGGCGATCGCCTGGGCCTCTCCGACAACTGGCTGCGCCACATCCAGGACGTGCGCGACAAGCATCGGGCGCACCTGTCGCAACTGTCCGATGCCGCGCGCGCCGAAAGGCTGTGCGAGCTCAACGTGATCGAGCAGGTGCGGCACGTCTGCGAGACGACGATCGTTCGCGACGCCTGGGATCGGCGACAGGAGCTATCCGTACACGGCTGGGTCTACGGCTTGCACGACGGGCTGCTGCGCGACCTCGGCGTCACGGTCACCGCGCAGCACGAAGTCGACGCCGTGCACACGGCCGCGTTGGCGGCGCTCGGCTGATTTCTGTGAGGAGGGAACGATGGCGGGCTATCTGATCGCGGACATCGAGGTGACCGATCCCGACGCGTATGCCGAATATCGGCGCACCGTCGGCGCGTCGATCGCGGCGTTCGGTGGACGGTTCCTCGCGCGCGGCGGCGCGACGGTCTCGCTCGAAGGCAACTGGATGCCGAAGCGGCTCGTCATCGTCGAATTCCCCTCGATGGAGCGGTTGAGGTCGTGGTACGACTCGCCCGAGTACGCGCCCGCGCTTGCGCTGCGCCAGCGCGCGTCGGTGTCGAGCCTCGTGATGACCGAAGGCGTTCCCGAAACGGATTGAAGCGGCGGCGTGCCTGTTTTGTCCGCGCGTTCAAGAACGCACGCCGCGAGCGTCGAATTTAGCGGGCTCGGCGATGTCATACTCGGTCGATGAAAACAGTTTCCGCAGTAAAACCGCTGCGCATCGCGCAGGTCGCCCCACTTTACGAAAGCGTTCCCCCAAGGTACTACGGCGGCACCGAACGCATCGTCTCCTACCTCACGGAGGAACTCGTCGCGCAGGGTCACGACGTCACGCTGTTCGCGAGCGGCGACTCGCGGACCGCCGCGAGGCTCGTTCCCGTGTGCCCGCGTTCGCTTCGCCTCGATTCCGGCTGCATCGACCAGTTCGCGCATCACGTCGTGATGCTCGAGCGAGTGATGCAGCAGTCGGACGAATTCGACGTCGTTCACTTCCACGTGGACTACCTGCACTTTCCGCTGTCGCGAAGGATGCGAACGCGGCACGTCACGACGCTGCACGGCCGCCTCGATCTTCCCGATCTCGTTCCGGTCTATCGCGAGTTTTCGGAAATGCCGGTCGTGTCGATTTCCGACGCGCAACGGGAGCCGTTGCCGGCGGCGAACTGGCAAGCGACGGTGTACCACGGCCTTCCGCGCGACCTCTATCGTTACGAAAGCGGTCCCGGCGACTATCTCGCCTGCCTCGGGCGCATTTCGCCGGAGAAGGGCATCGACCGCGCGATCGCGATCGCGAAGAGCGTCGGCATTCCGCTGCGGATTGCGGCGAAGGTCGACAAGGCGGACCAGGAATACTTCGACCAGGTCATCGAGCCGCTGCTCGACGACCCTCTCGTCGACTACATCGGCGAAATCGGCGACGACGGCAAGCAGCAGTTCCTCGGCAACGCGCAGGCGCTGCTGTTCCCGATCGACTGGCCCGAACCGTTCGGCATCGTCATGATCGAAGCGATGGCGTGCGGCACGCCGGTGATCGCGTACCGCAGCGGGTCGGTCCCCGAAGTGATGGAGCAGGGACGCACGGGTTTCGTCGTGCGTGAGCTCGACGACGCGATCGAGGCCGTGCGGCGCGTGCGTTACCTGAGCCGCGCCCGTTGCCGCGAAGTGTTCGAGGAACGGTTCACCGCGCAGCGGATGGCGCACGATTATCTCGACGTCTATGCGCAGCTCATCGCCGAGACGGAGCTGCGCGTCGCGTAACGACAACGAGGAGCAACCGGGACGGATGCCGGAAGACGTCGTCAGGATCGAGGACGGTTTCTACATTCTGTCCACTTCGAGCCGCGTGGACGACCGCACCTGCGTGCTCAAGCAGGGCGACGTCTTCGCGATCTTCGACCGCTTCGGCGACATCGAGTCGCTGGGCAGCGGCGCGCTGGGGATCTATCACCATGACACGCGCTTCCTGTCGAAGCTCGCGCTGAAGCTCGCCGACGAGCGGCCGCTGTTCCTGTCGTCGACGATCAAGGAGGACAACGCGGTCCTCGCCGTCGATCTCATGAATCCCGACATCCCGCACGCGAGCGACGTGACGATTGCGCGCGGCAGCGTGCACGTGTTCCGCTCGAAGGTGCTGTGGGACGTCGCATGCCACGAGCGGCTGCGCATCCACAACTACGGCCTGTCGACTGTCGAGATCGCGCTGACGATCGATTTCGACGCCGACTACCGCGACATCTTCGAGGTGCGCGGCACGCATCGCGAGAAACGAGGGCAGCGGCTGCCGACGGAGATCACGGCCGACGCCGTGCTGCTCGCCTACGACGGGCTCGACCGGTGCGTCCGCGGCACGCAGCTCGTGTTCGAGCCGAGGCCTACCGAGCTGTCGGCGTCGCGGGCGCGTTACGTGCTGCGTCTCGAGCCGCGCGGCGAGGCGAGCGTGCATGTCGAGCTCTCTTGTCTCGAGGGATTGCCGCGCGAGGCCGGCACGCGTCACGCGATCCTCGTCCGGGCGCCGTCGAAGGTGTCGCGCTACGAGGACGTCGTGCAGGTGTCGACGAGCGCGCTCGCGCACGCGCGCGCGAAGGCGCCGGCGATCGCGACGTCGAGCATCCCGTTCAACGAATGGGTCGGCAGGTCGGGTTCCGACCTTCACATGATGGAGACCGACACGCCGCACGGCTGCTATCCGTATGCGGGCGTGCCATGGTTCAGCACGGTCTTCGGCCGCGACGGGATCATCACCGGTCTCGAGTACCTGTGGTATCAGCCGTCGGTCGCCCGTGGCGTGCTCGAATACCTCGCCGCGACGCAAGCCGACAGCGTCGACGAGGAACGCGATGCGCAGCCGGGAAAGATCCTGCACGAAATGCGCTCGGGCGAGATGGCAATCCTCGGCGAAGTGCCGTTCGGGCGCTATTACGGCTCGGTCGATTCGACGCCGCTGTTCCTGATGCTGGCGGGCGCTTACTACGCGCGCACCGCCGATCTCGACTTCATCCGCACGATCTGGCCCAACGTCGAGCGCGCGCTCGCGTGGATCGACCGCTACGGCGACGCCGACGGGGACGGCTTCGTCGAATACGCGCGCACGTCGCGCAACGGGCTCGTTCACCAGGGCTGGAAGGATTCGTACGACTCGGTGTTCCATCGCAACGGCGATCTCGCCGACCCGCCGATCGCGCTGTGCGAGGTGCAGGGTTACGTCTATGCGGCGAAACTCGCCGCGTCGATGCTCGCGAGCGCGCTAGGCGACGACGCGCGCGCCGACGCGCTTGCGCGCGAGGCGACGACGCTGCGCGACCGGTTCGAGGCAGCGTTCTGGTGCGACGACATCGGCACGTACGCGCTCGCGCTCGACGGCGGCAAGAAGCCGTGCCGCGTGATCGCGTCGAACGCCGGACAGTGCCTGTTCACCGGCATCGCGAGCGACGAGCATGCGCGCCGCGTCGCGCGAACGCTGCTCGAGAGGACGTCGTTCTCGGGCTGGGGTATCCGTACCGTCGCGACGACCGAGGCGCGCTACAACCCGATGTCGTATCACAACGGCTCGGTATGGCCGCACGACAACGCGATCATCGCCGCCGGCTTCGCGCGCTACGGGTTGCGCCGCGACGCGACGACCGTTCTCTCCGCGCTGTTCGACGCGAGCCGCTACTTCGACCTGCATCGGCTGCCGGAGCTCTTCTGCGGCTTTCCGCGGCGAAGCGGCGAGAGCCCGACGCTCTATCCGGTGTCGTGCTCGCCGCAGACGTGGTCGTCGGGCGCCGTCTTCCTGCTGCTCGCCGCCTGCCTCGGGCTCTCGATCGACGGCCCGCGCAAAACCGTGACGTTCAGCGATCCGTTGCTTCCCGGCGCGGTCGCCGACATGCAGATCGACCGGCTCGCGGTGGCGGACGCAACGCTGAAGCTGGCGTTCACACGGCACGGCGACGACGTCGGGGTGAACGTCCTGCAGCGCGACGGCGACTGCTCGGTGATCGTCCGCAAGTAAGCCGAACTCGCGCACGCCTGACGCATCTGTTTGCCGGCCGCCCGTGACGCTCAGCGGTCGTGCTGCTTCGCGGACGGCGCCTGCTGCGAAAAGTAGACGAAGAACTCGGCGAGCTCCGGTCCGATGCGCCGCAGCTCGTCGCGATGCGCGGTCGCGAGCCGCTCGAATACGCGAACGCCTTTGCGTGTCAGGCGCACGTTGACCTTGCGCCGGTCCTCGGGCGCGACGCTGCGCCGGACGAGTCCTTCCGACTCCAGCCTGTCGACCAACCCCACCGCGCTGTTGTGCTTGATGAGCAAAAGCTTCGCGAGCTCGTTGATCGTCACGCTGTCGCGTCCGGACGCGCCCCTGATCGCGAGCAGCGCCTGGTACTGCTGCGAAGCGAGACCGACCTCGGCCGCCGCGGTCTCGCTGAACGACAGGAAATGGCGCAGCGCATAGCGGAACGCCGCGAGCGCCTCGTACTCGGCCGGCGCCAGCGGCCGGCGCGCCCCGTCCCGACTCGTCCATGCCGCGCCCGGGTGCCTTTCATTCGACCTAAGTAGCATGGCCGATCGCTTCAATGTCGCCACGATCCCGTTCGGGTTGACAACATATCGTACTCCGATACACTGCGCTTCCATACCCCCGGCCCGGGCCGGCGCGGGCTCCGCGTACGCATCATCGCGGTGGCGCGCTCCCTGCAATATCGGCCGGCGACACATCGAAGGGACCCATCGAAGGGACGATCCACAGGAGGAGAACGAGATGCGGAATCGCAAACCAACGTCGTACAGGGAGAGCCGGCGCGATTTCGTGCGCCTCGGCCTGGGCATCGCCGGCGGCCTCGCGCTGCCGGCGGGCTTCGTGAGGGAAGCGTTCGGTCAGGACAAGGCGCCTATCGGAACGTGGCCCGCGGGCTCGCAGGGCGATTCCGTATTCATCGGCATCGCCGTGCCGCGCACCGGCACGTACGCAGTGCAGGGCGAGGACGAGCTCAAGGGCTACGAGCTCGCGGTCCAGCACATCAACGAGGGCCATCCGCTGATCAAGGCGATCTCGCCCAAGACGAAGAAGGGCGTCCTCGGCAAACAGGTGAAGTACGGCGTCGCCGACTCCGCTGCGAAGCCGAACGACGCCGTGCAGGCGCAGCAGCGTTTCATCACCGAGAACAAGGCGATTCTGATGACGGGATCGACGTCGAGCGCGGTGGCGGTGGCGCTGAACAAGCTCGCGCAGCGCGAGAAGGTGCTCTACGTGACCGGCATCTCGGGGTCGAACGACACGACCGGCAAGGACTGCGTGCGCTACGGCTTCCGCCAGAACTTCTACGGCGAGACGGCTGCCAACGCGCTCGGCCCCGTGCTGCTGAAGGTGTTCGGCAAAAACAAGAAGGCGGCGTTCATGACGCCCGACTACACGTACGGGCACACCGTCACGAAGTCGATGAACGACTACCTGACGAAGAACGGCGGCTGGACGATGGTCACGAACCAGGTCTCGCCGCTCGGCGCGCCCGACTACAGCTCGTACCTCACCAACATCGCGAACTCGGGCGCCGAGTTCCTGATCAACGTGAACTGGGGTCACGACGCGGTGCTGTCGACGCAGCAAGCGAAGCAGTTCGGCATCCTGCCGAAGATGAAGCTCGTGATTCCGTACCAGATCCCGTTCCTGGCGCCGGAAGTCGGCGCCGAAACGACCGAAGGTGTCTACGCGGCAACCGACTTCTGGTGGACGCTCGAGGACAAGTTCCCGCTTGCGAAGCAGTTCGTCGACGAGTTCCGGAAGAAGTACAACTACAGCCCCGAGTGGGGCGCCGAGAACGCGTACATGTCGTTCGCGCTGTGGGCCGACTCGGTCGAGCACGCGGGCTCGTTCTATCCGCCCGACGTGATCAAGGCCTACGAGTCGCCGCGCAAGATCAATTCGGTCGTCGGCGAGGTCGAGTGGCGCGCCGCCGATCACCAGCTCATCCGTCCGGTGATCATCGTCCGCGGCAAGAAGCCGGGCGACATGCGCAACAAGGAAGATTTCTGGGAGGTGACCGAGATCGTGCCGGGCGCGAGCGTGATGCAGAAGCCCGACGCGTTCGGCTGCAATCTCGGCTCGTATACCTGACCGCTGCGTCAGGGTGATCCACCCCGCAGGCGGCAAGGCGCCGCCTGCGGGTTCGCGTGCGTCCGGGTAACATGCATGGGGCGCGGCGCCGCGCCCCCGCAATCGTCAGAGACTGCCGCCCTCCGCGATGATCAGCTGGTCCAATTTCGTCTCGCAACTGTTCAACGGCCTCGCGCTCGGCGCGCTGCTCGCGCTGATCAGCTCCGGGCTCACGATCATCTACGGAACGCTCGGCGTGCTGAACCTCGCGCACGGCGCGATGTTCATGCTGGGCGGTTACGCCGGATTCGTCGCGTACCAGGCGACGGGCTCGTTCGCCATCGCGGTCATCGCCGGCACGCTGTTCCTCGGCGTCGTTGGCGTGGTGATGGAGCGGGTCATCATCCGCCATTTCTACAGCCGCCCGCACGAGGATCAGCTCCTCGTCACGTTCGGCCTCAGCATCGTCTACGTCGAGGCGGTGCGCTTCTTCTTCTCGAGCCAGTCGCAGACGGTGCAGCCCCCGAAGCTCTTGACCGGCATCACGTCGCTCGGCTTCATGGTGTACCCGACGTATCGCCTCGCGGTCGTCGGCATCGTCGCCGTCGCGCTCGCTGCGCTCTTCATTGTCCTCTATCGGACGCGCCTCGGCATGATCGTGCGCGCGGGCATCGAGGACTCGCTGATGGTCGACTCGCTCGGCATCAACGTGGATCGCGTCTTCATGGTCGTCTTCGGCATCGGCGCGATGGCCGCCGGGTTCGCCGGCATCGTCAACGCGCCGGTCGTCTCGCTGACACCCGACGTCGGTGAAGCGATCCTCGTGCAGACGTTCGTCGTCATCGTGATCGGCGGCGTCGGCTCGTTCACCGGCGCGATCCTCGGGGGCTTGATCGCCGGCGAGATCATCAGCATCACGTCGATGTTCAACCCCGGTTATGCGTACGTGATGCTGTTCGCGGCGATGACGATCGTGCTCATGGTGCGCCCGCAGGGTCTGCTCGGGACCAAGGGAAGGGAATGACCGGCAAACGCATGCGGGGGAAGCAGGCCGGCATGATGACGAGTTCCGTCATGCGCTCGCATCAGTTCGGGCTCGTCGAGATCATGACCGGCATCGCGTTGATCGCGGTGCCGCTGATCCTGCCGTACCTGGGATCGGCGCCGAACACCGTGAACCGGATCCTCGTCTGGGGCCTGTTCGGGATCGGCTTCGACATCCTGTTCGGCTACACGGGCCTGCTCTCGTTCGGACAGTCGGCGCTGTACGGCACCGGCGGCTTCGTTACCGCATACCTGTTGACGCGCGCAGGATTCCCGTACGTGATTCCGGCGCTGATCATCGGCATGGTCGTCGCGGCCATCGTCGGCTACCTCGTGGGGCTGGTTGCGCTGCGCCGCACCGGGATCTATTTCGCGATGATCACCGTCGCGATCGCCGAGGTGTTCTATTTCGTCGAGTTCAATCCGCTCGCGGAGTACACCGGCGGCGAGAACGGCCTGCCCGGCGTGCCGACGCCCAGCATCCCGCTCGGCTTCACGACCTTGCATTTCACGACCGGCTGGTCGCTGTACCCGTTCCTCGCGTTCTGCTATTTCATCGGCATTGTCGTTGCGCTGCGCATCGTGCGCTCGCCGGTCGGCACGATCTTCCGCGCGATCCGCGAGAATCCGCTGCGCGCCGCCGCCGTCGGGCACAACGTTCATGGCTACAAGCTCACCGCGTTCGTGATCGCGGCCGCGTATGCGGGCATCGCCGGCGGCCTGCTTGGCGTGCTGCAGGCGTTCATGCCGCCCGAAGCGTTCACGTTCGACACGTCCGGCCAGCTCGTGATCCAGACGGCGATCGGCGGCCGCGGCACGCTGTTCGGCCCGCTGCTCGGCGCGGCCGTCTGGCTGTTCCTGCAGGATTTCCTGCAGGCGACGCTCAAGCTCGGCGCCGCATGGAAGCTCGTGCTCGGCCTCGTGTTCGTCGTGCTCGTCGTCTTCCTGCGCCACGGCATCATCGGCGGCATCGTCGATCTGTATCGCTGGCTGCGGCGAGGGCGTCGCGGCGCGGCCGACGTCGACGAAATGCCGGCGGATGTCGGCACCGATGGCTCCGCAGAAGTCGACGAGGGCGCAACGACGCAGCCGGTGACGCTGCCGAACCGCGACGCGCCGCAATACGCGGGCCCGATCCTGAAGGCGACCGGCCTCACCAAGCACTACGGCGGCGTGATCGCCAACGCCGACATCGACTTCAGCGTCGATCGCGGCGAGCTGCGCGGCATCATCGGACCGAACGGCGCCGGCAAGAGCACGTTCTTCAAGATGCTGACGTGCGAAGTGCCGCCGACGTCGGGCACGATCGTCTTCGAGGGTCGCGACATCACCGGCATGAGCGTCACCGACGTCTGCCAGTTGAGTTTGACCAAAAGCTACCAGGTGAACCAGCTCTTCAACCGGCTCACCGTGCGCGAGAACGTCACGATCGCCGCGCTCGCGGCGCTGCGCGGCAAGTTCAGGCTCGACATGATGCGCAGCCTCGCGAAGATTCCGGGGCTGCACGAGCAGGTCGAGCACACGCTCGACCTCGTGAACCTGAGCAAGCGCCGCGACACGCCGGTGTCCGAGCTCGCGTACGGCGAGAAGCGTCGGCTCGAGGTGGGCCTGGCGCTCGCGTCGTCGCCGCGGCTTTTGCTGCTCGACGAGCCGCTCGCCGGCATGAGCCCCGCCGAGCGCGTCGAGACGGTGAAGCTCCTGAAGTCGATCGCGCAGGGTCGCACGATGATCGTCATCGATCACGACATGGATGCGCTGTTCGAGCTCGCCGAGCGAATCACCGTGCTGCAGGAGGGCCGCGTGCTCGTCGAAGGGACGCCGGAAGAGATCAAGGGCAACGCGAAGGTGCAGGAGGCGTATCTGGGCGGCGTGCACGGCGTCATCGACGCGCCGGCGGCGGTCGTGTGATGCGAGGCGGCGGACCGGGCATGAACGGCAACGGCAACGGCAGCGAAGGCGAGCGCAGCCTGCTCGAGGTCAGCGGCCTCAACAGCTACTACGGCGACTCGCACATCCTGTTCGACGTCGCGCTGCGCGTGCGGCGCAACGAGGTCGTCGCGCTGCTCGGCCGCAATGGCGCGGGCAAGAGCACGACGCTCAAGAGTTTGATGGGCGTCGTCACGCCGCGTGCGGGCTCGGTCATGCTCGACGGCATCGAGATCGCGGGAAGGAAGAGCCATGCGATTGCAAAGGCCGGCATGCAGCTCGTGCACGAGGACCGGCGGATCTTCGGCAGCCTCGACGTCGAGGAGAACCTGATCCTCGCCGGTCTCACCGCGACGTCGAAATGGCCGCTCGACCGGATCTACGAGATGTTCCCGCGCTTGAAGGAGCGGCGCGGCAGCCGCGGTACCGATCTGTCGGGTGGCGAGCAGCAGATGCTCGCGATCGCGCGCGCGCTCATACGCGACCCGAAGATCATCCTGCTCGACGAGCCGTTCGAGGGACTGGCGCCGGTGATCGTCCTCGCGCTCGTCGCCGCGTGCCGCGAGCTCGCGGCGGCCGGGCAGACAATCGTGCTCGTCGAGCAGAACCTCGCCGCGACGCTCGCGCTCGCGCAGCGCGTCTACATCATCAGCAACGGCCACATCGCGCACGAGGGCCCCGCCGACGAGCTCAAGGCCCGGCCGGAGCTTCTGCAGCGCTATCTCGGCGTCTAAAGTCGGCGTTTCACGCGCAAGGAACGGATTGCCGGTTGCGCGCGATGGGCGATACTCGTGCGCATGGACGCCGCCAGTCTCGTTCGGCTGCTGCTGCTCGCCGCGATCTGGGGCAGCTCGTTCCTGTTCATGCGCGTCGCCGCGCCGATCCTCGGGCCGACCGTTCTGATCGCCTGGCGCGTCGCGCTCGCCGCGATCTTCCTGCTCGCGATCGCGGCGCTCTCGAAGCGCGCCATCCGCGTGCGCACGCACTGGCGGCATTACCTGATCCTCGGCGCGTGCAACTCGGCGGTGCCGTTCCTGCTGTTCGCGTTTGCCGCGCAGACGCTATCCGCATCGCTGCTGTCGATTCTGAACGCGACCGCGCCGATCTTCGCGGCGGCCATCGCGGGAATCGCCGGACGTACGCTGCCGTCACCGAAGGTCGCGCTCGGCCTGATCCTCGGCGTTGTCGGCGTCACCGTCCTCGCGAGCTTCGATGCGGTGATGCTTCGCAGCGGCGCCGTCGCCGCGCTGCTCGCGGCACTCGGTGCGTCGCTTTCGTACGGCATCGCATCGAGCTACGCGAAGTCGGCGCCCGGCGTCGATCCGTTTGCGAACGCGCTCGGCACCATGTGCGCGGCGACGCTTCTGGTCGCGCCGGCCGCGCCGTTCTTTCCGCCGCACGCGCCGGCCAGCGCGAGTGTCATGATGGCCGTCGTCGCGCTCGGCGTGCTCTGCAGCGGCGTCGCCTACCTGCTGTTCTTCCGGCTCATCGCGGATCTCGGTCCCGCGTCCGCGCTGACGGTGACGTTCCTGATCCCGGTGTTCGGCGTACTCTGGGGGCGGCTCTTCCTCGGCGAGCCGATCGGCATCCATACGCTCGCCGGCTCGGCGATCGTCGTCGTCGGGACGGCGCTCGTGACCGGCTTTACGCCGCGAACGCTGCGCGCGCGGATCGTCGCCTGACGCGTGTCGGCTCCGGCGGTCGTCACGCGACGGCGCTCAGAACTTGCCGTAGCGGCGATACGCCTCGACCGGATCCATCCCGCCGATCAGCGCACGGCGCATCTCGCTCTCGGTCGCGACGACGTCCTCGGTGCGCGCAATCACGTCCGGGACGACGCGACGCGGAATCACGACGACGCCGTCGCGGTCGCCGAGCAGGAAATCGCCGGTTGTGATCGTCACCTCGCCGATCGTGATCGGCTCGCCGAAGCGATCGGGGACCCAGCGCTGAACGATGTCGGCGGGTGTCAGCAATACGCAGAAGACGGGGAAACCCTGCTCGAGTACGAGGTCGGTGTCGCGCGAGCCGCCGTCGACGACGTAGCCGAGAACGCCGCGCGCCATGAGCGTCTGCGCGGAGAGCTCGCCCATCAACGCGATCTCGTGATTGTGCGGCTGGCAGACGACGACATGTCCGCGAGGCGCTTTCGACAACAGTGTGCACCAGGCGAGCAGCGTCTCGTCCCGCGATTTCGTGCGGTCGACGTGGCCGGCGACGGTCCAGACGGGGCCCGCAAGGCGCGTCCCGGGATCGATCGGCTTGAGCGACGGCGGAAGCACGACGCGCTCGAAGCCCATCGCGCGCAGCACGTCGTGCACGGCGCCCGAATAACAGGCGCGAAGCCGCGCGGTCAGCGCATCGTCCGTCGAGCGGAATTCTTCGCTCACGACGCGCGTTTCCAGCCGCCGATGATCGCGCCGGCGAGCGCGAGGCCCACGACGACGTAAACGGAGTTGATGAGCCACAGCATCGGCGAGCGGGCCTCGAAGCCGTAGTTCAGCGCCAGCGTCGCCGCGATGAAGCCGATCGCAACCGTCGCCCCGAGGCGCAGGCCGGCGACGAGCGTCGCCATTTGCAGCCGCTGCATCAGCCACGCGAGCGTGTAGCACATGACGAGGATCGCGACGAAGCCGACGACGTACGGCAGCGGCGAACCGGCGTGCTCGCGCGACAGCTCGTCCATCGTCTTGCCGATCGCGGCGACCCAGGGCGCCGCCATCACGCTGTACCAGATCGCGCCGAGCACGAAAAACACGATCGCCGCGATCCAGACCGCCAGATGTCTACCAATGGTCACGGCGCGTCTCCGTCGCGTGAGCGAAGGGCGTATTTGACCATAGGCCGCGGCCCGATTGCGCATCACGGGCCGCTTCGTGTGGCCCGCGCATTGCGCGGTTCGCGGCGTCCCGTCGCGAATACGTACGCGACGGTGGTCACCGGCGTCATCCCGCGCTGGAAGCACTACGTGTCGGCGACGTGGGACCAGCGTCCGCGGGCGGTGACGCTCGCGAACACGTACCAGACGTCGTACATCGATCAGCAGACCGATCTGAACGGCAACCTGCGCCGTGTGGGATCGCTGTCGCTGGGGGACCTGCAGGGAACGTACACGGGCCTCAAGAACGGGAAGTTCGCGCTCGGCGTGAAGAATCTGTTCGATCGCGACCCGCCGCGCTCCAACCAGCAAAGCACGTTCATCCTGGGCTTCGGTCCGACGTACTGCGATGCGCGCGCGCGTTTCGTCTACGGCAGCGTGACGTATCGGTTCAAGTAGCCCCGCCTAAACCGGAGCACCGCTCGCCGTGCCGGCGAGCGGTTCCGCTGCCGGCCGGGGAACCGCTCGCCGCGAGGGCGAGCCGCACCTCCTCCATTTCTGGCGGGGCGCCCACGGGCATTTGCCGATCTTCACGCAAAAGCGTCCCGGATGCGTTAGCATCGCTTCCGTTCGCCGTGGTGCGGAATCGCGGTGCCCGTCGGGCGCCGCACACCGGCGCAATCGCGGTATCCGGGGGGAGGATCGATGCGATTCACGCGCAAACAGCGGGTGCTGGCGGTGCCCGCGCTCGGCTCCATCTTCGCTTCCGCCGCCGCGTTCGGCCAGGCGCCGCCTGCCGACGCAACGACACCAGCGGCACAGCCGGACATCCGGATCGAGGTCACCGGCTCGAACATCAAGCGGGTCGAGAACGAGGCCGCGCTGCCGGTCACGACGATCACGCGCCGCGATATCGAGCGCTCGGGTGCGACGACGGCGGTGGAGTTGCTGCAGTACGTCTCGGCGAACAACAGCCTGAACGCGGTTTCGCTCGGCGATTCCGTCGGCGCCGTGACGTTTTCGGCGCAGACCGCGTCGCTGCGGGGCCTGGGCGGCGGGCGCACGCTCGTGCTCATCAACGGCCATCGCCTCGACACGTTCGCGGGCGAACTGCCCGGCGTGCAGGGCGTCAACCTCGCGACGATTCCGTTGCAGGCGATCGACCGCGTCGAGATCCTGAAGGACGGCGCCTCGGCGGTGTACGGCTCGGACGCGATTGCCGGCGTCATCAATTTCATCACCCGCAACGACTACAGCGGCGCCGAAGCGACCGCCTTTTACGGGACGCCGACGCGAGGCGGCGGCGGCGACCAGTGGCAGGCGAGCGCGACGCTTGGCGGCGGCAGCCTCGAGAAGGATGGCTGGAACGCGTTCCTGTCGGCGCAATACAGCGAGCAGAAGTCACTGGACCAGGTGAGTCGCAATTTCTCCAACTCGTCGTATCGCCCCGACATCGGTCTCATCGGGATTTCACCGAACACCAATCCCGGTCACGCCGTGGGTTCGAACCTCTTCGCCACGGTGAACAACGCGAGCGGCACTCCGGTGATCGCCAACAGTCCTGCGCTGTGTGCGCCGAACCGATTCATCAGCGACGACATCATCGGCACGGATTGCGCGTTCGATCCGGCCGTCATTCCCGGCGTCAACATGATTCCGCACGAGAAGACATGGAATCTGTTCGGCAGCGCGAACTACCGGATCAACGCCGATCTGCAGGCGTACGTCACCGGGCTGTATTCCCACGACGAAACGCGTCTCGTGATCCAGCCGGGACCCGTGTCGAGCCTCTTCAGCTATGGTCCCGAGAGCAACATCCCCGCCGCAATCACGCTGATGCCGTCGAGCCCGTTCTATCCGCACGCCATCGCGCAGGACGCCGGCATCGACGGCGAGCCGCTCGACATCTGGTATCGGACCTTCGACAACGGCTTTCGCGACACGACCGACACGAACGAGAACTGGCAGATCGTCGGCGGCCTCAAGGGAACGTGGCACGGCTTCGACTGGGACGGGTCGCTGTTCTATGCGCAGGGCAACACGACGCAGCACGTGAACGGCGGCTTCCAGGACTACACGCGACTGCTGCCGATCCTGAACAGCGGCGTCGTCAACTTCTTCGGGCCGAACACACCCGACGTGATCGCGCTCGAGCGTTCGGCGAATTTCGTCGGCGACGCGTTCAAGGCCACGTCGAAGAACTACGGCGGGCAGGTGAAGGCGTCGGGCGACATCTACGAACTGCCGGCCGGTACGCTGGCGGCTGCCGTCGGCATCGAGGCGCGCAAGGAGGAATTCGAGCAGACCGTCGACCCCGCGCTCGAGAGCGGCAACATCACCGGCTATCCGGGCGCCCTCAAGTCCACCGGCGGCAAGGCCCGCAACCAGTGGGCGACGTTCGCCGAGATCAACGTGCCGATCGTCAAGACGCTCGAGGGCGACGTCGCGATCCGCTACGACCACTACAGCGATTTCGGCGGCACGACGAATCCCAAGTTCAGCCTGCGCTGGCAGCCGTCGAAAACGGTGCTGATGCGGGCGTCGTACGGCACCGGCTTCCTCGCACCGAGCCTCTATCAGCTATTCGCGCCGAAGTTCACCGGCGTCACGCAGCCGACGAGCGATCCGCTACGTTGTCCCGTGACGGGCGCGGTCGGCGTCGATTGCGACGCGCAGTTCGGCGTGCTGTTCGGCGGCAACGCGAGTCTCAAGCCGGAGGAATCGGAACAGACGAGCGTCGGCATCGTGCTGGAGCCGATTCCGGGCGCGACGTTCTCGCTCGACTGGTTCAAGATCAATCTCAGCGAAACGATCGTCAACGGCATTTCGCCGGCCGCGATCCTTGCCGACCTCGACCAGTTCGGCAATCTCGTGACGCGCGCGCCGCCGGATCCGAACAACCCCGGCCTGCCGGGGCGCATCACGCAGATCGACCAGACGTTCATCAACATCGGCGCGATGCGTCTGCAGGGCCTCGACGTCGAAGGGCATTACCGCGCACCTGCGCAGGCGTGGGGCCGGCTCACGTTCAACCTGTCGGGCACGTACTACCTCAAGTACGACGTGCAGAACCCGGACCGCTCGTATCGCGGCATCGTCGGGACGGCGCTCGGCACGGCGACGACCGGCGTCATCCCGCGATGGAAGCACTATGCGTCGCTCACGTGGGATCTGGGCCCATGGTCGGCGACGCTCGCGCAGACGTACCAGACGTCGTACACCGATCAGAATCGCGATCTCGAAGGCAATCCGCGCACGGTTGGCTCGCTCAGCCTCTGGGACCTGCAGGGCTCGTACACCGGCTTTCGGAACTGGAAGCTGGCGCTCGGCGTGAAGAACCTGTTCGACCGCGATCCTCCCGCCTCGAATCAGCTCACGTCGTTCCTCGCCGGCTTCGATCCGTCGTACTACGATCCGCGGGGCCGATTCGTTTATGCGAGCGTGACGTACAAGTTCAGGTAGCGCATCAATTTTTTCCATGGTGCGAACGCAGCGCGGCAGGTGCGAGCGCACGCGGCGGAGCTGGGCAACGCGTGCTCCACGTCCGTAAACGCCGGCCTACGGGTCCCGGCGGCTCCTTCGCGCGACAAACATGTCGCGCTCGTCGCCGCCACCCGTGACGGCCGTCACTTCCCGTCGCACTTGCTGCCCACGCCGCGTGCGCGGATCGGCGTGATGCGCGGCAGCGTGCGAAACGTGGGTTGAACCGTTGCGCATGCACGCGCACGCCCCGACTTTGCCGCGAATCGGCACGCTGCCGCGAAGCAGCGGTCGGGTACCGAACGGCGCGAGTGGGAGTGCCGGCCGTAATGGGTGGCGCGAGGGAGGGAGGCATGTTTGCCGACCGACCGTTCGCGCCGGGTACCCGTAGGCCGGCGTTTACGGACTCCGGGCGGAGTTCGGTACCCGACCGCTGCTAATCAAATGGAGTTCGGTACCCGACCGCTGCCAAGCAAGGAGACGGCTGGCATCGATGCCCAGAAGATGCGCGGCATCACGCGAATAGATCGCCTTGCCGCGCAGCATCGTCCGACTTCGGCGGCCGGAAGCGCGACACGTCGAGCCCGTCGTGCTCGCGTCGTGTGACATTGAGGCTGAAGCGCCGGCACGCAATTGCGAAACGCCGCGCGATGAGCTCGGCGAACTCGCCGCTGCCGCGCATCCGTGTGCCGAACGTCGAGTCGTAGTCGCGTCCGCCGCGCATCTGCCGCACGAGGCTCATGATGTGTCCGGCGCGAAGCGGGTAGTGCACGTCGAGCCATTCGCGAAAGAGCGGCGCGACCTCGAGCGGCAGCCGCAGCAGCACCCAGCCCGCGCTTTGCGCGCCGCTCGAAGCCGCCGCCTCGAGAATCGCCTCGAGGTCGCGGTCGTTGAGCTGCGGAATGATCGGCGCAACCATGACGCCGACCGGAATGCCCGCGTCGGATAGCGTCTTCACCGCCTGGAGTCGCCGGTGCGGCGCGGCTGCACGCGGCTCCATCCGGCGCGCGAGCTCGCGGTCGAGCGTCGTGATCGACAGGAAGACGCGCGCCATCCGCTTCGCCGCCATCGGCGCGATGAGGTCGATGTCGCGCTCGACAAGCGCCGACTTCGTGACGATCGTGAACGGATGTTCGTGCGCGGCCAGCAATTCGAGCAACGAGCGCGTGATCCTCCATTCGCGCTCGATCGGCTGATACGGGTCGGTGTTCGTGCCGAGCGCGATCGGGTCGCAGCGGTAGCCGGGCTTCGCGAGCTCGGCACGCAGCAGATCGGCAGCATCCGGCTTCGCATAAAGCTTCGTCTCGAAATCGATGCCGGGCGAAAGATCGAGGTATGCGTGCGTCGGCCGCGCATAGCAGTAGATGCAGCCGTGCTCGCAGCCCTGATAGGGATTCACCGACTGCGTAAACGGAATGTCGGGCGAATCGTTGTGCGAGACGATCGAGCGCGCGCGCTGGATCGTCACGATCGTCTTCAGCGGCGCTGGCGCGTCCGCGTCTTCGCCGAGCGCCTGCTGCCAGCCGTCGTCGCACGCCTCGCGCGAATCGTGAAGGAAGCGGTTCCCCGGGTTGAACGTCGCGCCGCGTCCCTTGACCGGCGACGGCGGTTCCTGGGTGCTCATCGGTCGTGAGTGCGAGAACGCTCGGCGTGTCGATACCGGTTAAATATACGGTACCCGGGTCGTCGTGTACAGCACAGTCGATAATCGCCATCGAGCAACGAGGGCGGCAACGAATGGACGAACGAAGCGCGCGTGAAGCGGTGCTCGTGCGCGCGATCGAAACGGCGGACGGCGCGCGCGAAATCTGGAGCGATGCCGACCGCGCATGGGCGACGCGCGCGAGCGCCGAGGTCGTCGGCGAGCACGCGCGCGACGACGCGTTCATCGCCCGGCGCGCCGATCTCGTCCTCGAGCGGCTCGCCGAGCGCCATCCGCGCATTCGTGCGCTGTCGCGGCTACCGTCCGCGCGAAGCTGGCTCGCGCCGCTGCTGGCACTGCTCGCATTCGTCGTCGGTGCGGTCGGCGCCGATCTCTCGCCGACGCAGCGCATCAACCTGCTTGCGCCGCCGGTGCTCGCGCTTCTCGCGTGGAATGTCGGCATTTACGTCGCACTTCTCGCGTCGGCCACGATGCCGCGCCGTGGCGCTGTGCCGCCGGGACCGCTTCGCCGAAGCATCGTCGCCTGGCTCGGCGAGATGACGCCGCGCATCCGCAAGTCGGTTGCGCCGCGGCCGATTGTCGCCGCGTTCCGCCGCTTCGCGACCGAATGGCCGGCGCTCGCGGTGCCGCTCTGGCTGCGGCGTGTCGCGCGGCTGCTGCATTTCGGTGCCGCGATGCTCGCGCTCGGCGCGATCGCGGGCCTCTACGTGCGGGGGATCGCGCTCGAATATCGCGCCAGCTGGCAAAGCACGTTTCTCGACGCGCAGGCGGTCGCGCGGCTGTTGAAGATCGTCCTCGCGCCCGGCGCGTGGCTGACCGGCATCGCGGTGCCCGATGCCGCACATCTCGCGACGATCGGCGCGGACAGCGCGGGCGAGAATGCCGCGCGCTGGATTCATCTCTATGCGGCCACGCTCGCTGCCGTCGTGATCGTGCCGCGGCTTTTGCTTGCTGCGGTTGCGTGGATCGGCGAGCGGCGCCTCGGGCGTCGCTTTCCGCTGCCGCTTTCGCATGCTTATTTCCAGCGCCTGTTGCACATCTGGCACGAGGGCGCCGCCAAAGTGGCGGTGCTGCCATACAGCTTCGACGCGTCGCCGGCTGTCCGCGAAGGGCTTGCCAGGCTGATCGCGCGCGTGTTCGACGCGAACGTCGACGTCGGCTGGCGCGCATCGACGCCGTACGGCTCCGATGCGCTGCCTGACCTCCCGACGCCCGGGAGCGCGAGCATCGTCGCGCTCTTCAATCTCGCCGCGACGCCGGAGCCCGAGAACCACGGCGCATTCGTCGATGCGCTGCAACGCCACGGGGTGGCCCATGCGCGGCCGGTCGCGATCGTCGACACGAGCGATTTCGTCGATCGCATGAGCGGCGATCCGCGCCGCATTGCCGAGCGCGAGGCCGCGTGGCGGCAGATGCTCGAAGCACACGGCGTCGAGCCGCTGTTCGTCCGGCTCGTCGAGCCGGATTTGCGGGAAGCGGGAGCCGCGCTCGCGACGCGGCTCGAGCGCGCGGTCGCATGACCGGCACGAGCGCAACGGTCGCGCCGGGAAGCGACGCGCCCGAGACCGTCGCGCTGTCGCTGATCGCGCATACGAACGTCGGCAAGACGACGCTCGCGCGGACGCTGCTCGGCCGCGACATCGGCGACGTGCGCGATGCGCCGCACGTGACGGGCAGCGCCGAGCGCTACACGATGATCGAGAGCCCGCGCGGCGACGTGCTCGCGCTGTGGGACACGCCGGGATTCGGCGATAGCGCCCGGCTCGCGCGCCGGCTCGCCGGGGACGATCAGCCGATCCCACGGTTGTTGGCGATGACCTGGGATCGCTGGCGCGACCGCGCGCTGTGGTCGAGCCAGCAGGCGGTGCGCAACGTCCGCGACGAGGCCGACGTCGTGCTCTACCTCGTCAACGCGTCGGAGTCGCCGGCCGACGCGGGCTACGTCGCGCCCGAGCTCGCGATCCTCGAATGGATCGGCAAGCCGGTGATCGTGCTGCTGAATCAGACCGGCCGCCCGCGCCCCGCGAGCGAGGAAGCGGCCGACGTCGCGCGCTGGCGCAATGCGATCGGCGAGCATCCGTACGTCGACGACGTGCTGTCGCTCGACGCGTTCGCGCGGTGCTGGGTGCAGGAAGGCGTGCTGCTGCGTGCGGTCGCGCGCACGCTGCCGCCAGGCAAGCGAGCCGCATTCGCGCGGCTCGCCGCCGCGTGGCGGACGGAGCGCGACGCGCAGTTCGATGCGGCGATGGCGGCGCTGGCGCAGCCGATCGCCCGTGCGGCTTGCGCGCGCGTGACGCTACCCAACACGGCCGTCGGCGCCACGCTGGGTGACGTCGGCAGAGCGATCGGCCTTTCGCGCCGGCGCATCGACCGCACGAAGCAAACGGCGATGCGCGACCTCGCGATGCTTCTCGACGACGACATCCAGCAGAGTACCGAGCGGCTGATCGAGATTCATCGCCTCGGCGGCCATGCGGCCGACGAAGTGACCGTTCGGCTCGCGGAGCACCTCAAGACCGACGCGCCGCTCGACGAGCGCAAAGCGGCGGTGATCGGCGGGTTCGTGTCGGGCGCCCTGACGGGACTCGCGGCGGACCTCGCGTCCGGGGGTCTCACGTTCGGCGCGGGACTTCTCGCCGGCGGCGTCGTCGGCGCGGTCGGCGGGGCAGGGCTCGCGCGCGGCTTCAACCTCGTGCGCGGCAAGCGCGCGTCGATCGTCGGCTGGAGCGACGCATTCCTCCGCTCGCTGATCCCCGGCGCCGTTCTTCGCTATCTCGCCGTCGCGCACTATGGTCGCGGACGCGGCGACTTTGCGGCGAGCGAGTACCCGTCGTTCTGGCGCGAGGCGGTCGCCGCCGCGGCAAACCGCGCACCACGCCTCGACCCGATCCTCGCTGCGCGCGGCGTCGAGCCGTGCGACGTGGAGGCGATCGCGCACGCGGTGAAGGAAGCGCTCGCCGCGATCGCGCTCGACGTGCTCGGAACACTCTATCCAGACGCCTTGCCTGGCCGAGCACGATCGGCGGAAAATGCGACACCGGCCGGCACGGCCGCTTGAGGCGATCGATGAAGGGGCAGGACGACGAACTGCGCGCGCGTCTCGATCGTGAAGCACACGATCTCGCCGTGAAGCGCCGCGATCCGGCGTCACCGTTCTTCCGTGGCGATCGACGCCGCTTCGTGCTGCGCTCGGCGGCGGCCGTTAGCGGCATCGCGCTTGCGCGCGCTGCACCGGCGCAGGCTCCGCCCGGCGCGGCAGCGCACGACGTCCCGCCCGATGCGACGAAGACGCCCGGCTATCCGTTGGCGGACGAAAGCTACGGCACGCGATCGCAGTTCGAGACCGAAGTGCGGCGCCGCTTCAAGACCCCGACGCCGCTCTCGTCGTGGACGATGACGCCGCTCGAAGCGGGCGTCGGCATCGTGACGCCGTCGGGACTGCATTTCGAGCGCAGCCACGGCGGGACCGCGGTGATCGATCCCGCCAGGCATTCGCTGTACGTGCACGGGATGGTTCAGGAGCCGCGCAAGTACTCGATGCACGATCTGCGGCGATTCCCGTCGATCTCGCGCATGATGTTCATCGAGTGCTCGGGCAACGGCCTGACCGAGTGGTCGAAGCCGACCATGCGCACGGTGCAGTTCACGCACGGCCTCACGTCGACCTCCGAGTGGACCGGCGTTCCGCTGTCGACGATCCTGAACGAGGCGGGCCTCGCGCACGGCGCGAAGTGGCTCCTCGCCGAGGGCGGCGATGCGGCGGCGATGACGCGCAGCATCCCGATCGACAAGGCGATGAAGGACTGTTTTCTCGCCTATGGGCAGAACGGCGAGGCGATCCGCCCCGAGCAGGGCCATCCGCTGCGACTGATGGTGCCGGGCTGCGAAGGCAACATCAACATCAAGTGGTTGCGCAGGATCGAGGTATCCGACACGCCGTTCATGACGCGCGAGGAGACGTCGAAGTACACCGACCTCCTTCCCGACGGCAAGGCCGTGCAGTTCTCGCTCGTGATGGAAGCGAAGTCGGTGATCACGTCGCCGTCGGGCGAGATGACGCTCGACGGCCCCGGCTTCTACGAGATCACCGGGCTCGCATGGTCCGGGCGCGGCGCGATCCAGCGCGTCGATGTTTCGACCGACGGCGGCCGCACTTGGCGCGCCGCGAAGCTGCAATCGCCGGTCCTGCCGATCTGTCACACGCGCTTCCGCTTGCCGTGGAAATGGGATGGCGGCGAGGCGATCCTGCAAAGCCGCTGCGTCGACGAGACCGGCTACGTGCAGCCGACGCTCGGGCAATTGATCGCCGTGCGCGGCCTGAACGGCCCGCTCGGTTCGATCTATCACCTGAATGCGATCCAGAGCTGGCACGTCGCCGCCGACGGCAAGGTGACCAATGTTCACCATTACTGAGACCGTCGTCGCGCTCGCACTGTCGATGCTTGCGACGAGCGCGCTTGCCACCGACGCGCGCGAGCCGACGTACGGATTCGGCACGCGGCCGTCGGAGGCCGAGCTCGGCCATTTCGTCTCGCCGCTTCCCGACGGGCGCGGACTGCCGCAGGGCTCGGGCTCCGTCCTCGAAGGCAAGTCGGTCTACCAGCAGCAATGCGCGTCGTGTCACGGCGAGAAGCTCACGGGCGGCATCGGCGATCGGTTGATCGGCGGCCGCGGCTCGCTCGTCAACGACGATCCGAAGAAGGCGCCGGTGAAGACGGTCGAAAGCTATTGGCCCTACGCGACGACGCTGTTCGACTACATCAAGCGCGCGATGCCGATGAGCGCGCCCGGGAGTCTCACCGACGACCAGGTCTACGCGCTCACCGCGTACATCCTGTCGCAGGCGAACATCGTCTCGGAAGACGCGATCATGAGCGCGGACACGCTGCCGAAGGTCGTGATGCCCAACCGCGACGGCTTCATTCCCGATCACCGGCCGGAGCGCTTTCCTCCGGCGTCGCGGACCCCGCACCAGTCGCTCGCGATCGCGCCCGCCGCGAAGTGACGACCCGTCCCAAAGCGCATCGCTTCGACACGCTGTCGCTGCACGCCGGGTCGCGGCCCGATCCGGCGACCGGCGCGCGTGCGACGCCCATCTACCAGACGACGTCGTTCGTGTTTCCGGACACCGATCACGCGGCGGCGCTCTTCAACATGGAGCGCGCGGGTCACGTCTATTCGCGGCTGTCGAATCCGACCTGCGCGGTGCTCGAGGAACGGATCGCCGCGCTCGAAGGCGGCATCGGCGCCATCGCGACGGCGAGCGGCCAGGCCGCGCTGCATCTCGCGATCGTGACGCTGATGTCGGCGGGCTCGCACATCGTCGCTTCGCGCTCGCTCTACGGCGGCTCGCACAACCTGCTCGATTACACGCTGCCGCGCTTCGGCATTGCGACGACGTTCGTCGATCCACGCGATCTCGACGCGTGGGCGCGAGCGATCGGTCCGCAGACCCGGCTCCTGTTCGGCGAGACGCTCGGCAATCCGGGGCTCGAGGTGCTCGACGTTCCGCGCGTCGCCGATCTCGCGCACGCGCACGGGCTGCCGCTGCTCGTCGACTCGACGTTCACGACACCGTGGCTGATGCGGCCGTTCGAGCACGGCGCCGACCTCGTCATGCACTCGGCGACCAAGTTCCTGTCGGGCCACGGGACGGTCATCGGCGGCCTGCTCGTCGATTCCGGGAGGTTCGACTGGAACGCCGACGGCGTGCGCGAAAAGTTTCCGACGCTGACCGAGCCTTACGCGGGTTTCCACGACATGGTGTTCGCCGAGGAATCGAGCACCGCGGGTTTCCTCCTGCGCGCACGCCGCGAAGGGATACGCGATTTCGGCGCCTGCATGGCGCCGATGACGGCGTTCCACATCCTGCAGGGCATCGAAACGCTGCCGGTACGCATGGCCCGCCACGTCGAGAACACGCGCGCGATCGCCGGCTTCCTGCGCGAGCATCCGTTCGTCTCCGACGTCGGCTATCCCGAGTTGCCGACGCATCCGGACAACGCGCTCGCGTCGCGACTGCTGCCGCGCGGCTCCGGCGCGGTCTTCAGCTTCAACCTGCGCGGCACTCGCGAGCAGGGACGCCGCTTCATCGAGGCGTTGCGGCTTTTCTCGCATCTCGCGAATGTCGGCGATGCGAAATCGCTCGTGATCCATCCCGCCTCGACGACGCACTTCCGAATGTCCGACGACGATCTGCGGCGCGCGGGCATCACCGAGGGAACGATCCGGCTTTCGATTGGGCTCGAGGATCGCGCCGACCTGATCGACGACCTGTCGCGCGCGCTCGCGGCCGCGAGCAAGGGCTGATGCAGTTCGACGTCGGGGGTCGCGCGGTCTACGCGTACACCGGCACGCGGCCGTTCGACCGGCAGCGGCCGACCGTTCTCTTCGTGCACGGCGCCGCCAACGATCACGGCGTGTTCGCGCTCCAATCGCGTTATTTCGCGTGGCACGGCATGAACGCCGTCGCGCTGGACCTTCCGGGTCACGGCCGCTCGGCGGGCGATCCGCCGGCGAGTGTCGAGGCGCTCGCCGACTGGCTGCACGACGTGATCGACGCGCTCGGCGTGCGCGAGACGAGCCTCGTCGGGCATTCGCTCGGTGCTTTGGCGGCGCTCGAATGCGCATCGCGCCATCCGGAGCAGATCGCGCGGCTCGCACTGCTCGGACCGTCCGTGCCGATGCCGGTCAGCGCGGACCTGCTCGCGGCGGCCGCGGCGAACGACCACGTCGCCTACGAGCTCATCAACGGCTGGTCGTTCGCGCCGGCGAGCCAGCTATCCGGCGGCAATCGCCTTCCCGGCGTCTGGATGCTCGGCAACGCGATGCGGCTGATGGAACGCACGCCGGACGGCGTGCTCGCGACGGACCTCGCCGCGTGCAACGCGTATGCGAACGGCGTCGAAGCCGCGAAACGGGTTTCCTGCACGACGCTCGTCATCCTCGCTGCGCGCGACGTCATGGCGCCGCCGCGCAATGCGAAGGCACTGATCGACGCGCTGGCCGACGTACGGACGGTGACGTTGCCGGACACCGGCCACTCGATGATGACCGAGCGGCCGGACGAGGTGCTGGACGCGTTGCGGAAGTTCCTGGCCGTCAGCCCCGCCACTTGATCGAGCACCCGATCGCGGGCACCTGCTCGACCGGCGCGCGACCCGTCCGCGCGACCTGAACCATCGCCTCGTAGAGTTCGCGCCGGGCATCGGGATCGGGCGAGCGTCCCGACGCGTCGAGGCGGCCGCGATAGGCGAGCGTCAGGTCCGCGTCGAACCCGAAGAACTCCGGCGTGCAGACCGCATCGTACGCGCGCGCGACTTCCTGCGATTCGTCGATCACGTACGGAAAGCCGAAGCGATGCTCGGCTGCGAAGCGCTTCATGTTGTCGAACGAGTCCTCCGGGTACGTCGCGGCGTCGTTGCTCATGATCGCGATGCTGCCGATCCCGACGGCGGCGAGCGCGTCGGTGTCGCGCGCGATTTTCGCGGCGACTGCCCGCACGTACGGGCAGTGGTTCGCGAGGAACATCACGACGAGTCCGCGCTCGCCGCGCGCGGAGTCCGGCGTGTGCCGGCGGCCGTCGATGCCCGGCAGATCGAACCAGGCGGCGGGCCAGCCGAGCGTTACCGGCGATGCCGGTCGTTGTGCCATGTCGATTTCCTTCGGCGACGTCGCGTTGTCGCAAGCGTGCAACAATCGTAGCACCCTGCCATGCACCTCGCGCGATGACGCCCCGCATCTACGTCGGCGACGACGTCCCGTCGCTCGCAGCAGGCGACGACTACCCGCTGCCGCCGCCGGCCGCGCGGCACATCGCACAGGCGCTGCGGATGCGCAGCGGCGATGCGTTGACGCTCTTCACCGGCAACGGCGGCGAGTACGTGTCGACGATCGTGCGCGCCGATCGCCGCGACATCGTCATCCGCGTCGCGCGCCACGACGCGATCGAGCGCGAAAGTCCGCACCCGGTCGTCCTCGTGCAGTCGCTGATCGCAGCCGACATGATGGACCTGGTCGTGCGCAAGGCGGTCGAGCTCGGTGCGACGGCGATCGTCGTCGCCCGTGCGGCGCGAAGCCAAAGCATCGCGAGCGAGCGCGCCGAGCGCCGCGTCGCGCATTGGCGAAAGATCGCGATCGCCGCGTGCGAGCAATGTGGGCGCAACCGCATACCCGATGTGGCGGGCATCATGGAGCTTTCGGCATGGCTCGACGCGCACGCGGACGCGCACACCGCCATCCTCGATGCGGATGCGTCGCGCTCGCTCGCGGCTTCGTCGCGCATCGACGCGCCGCGCGCGATCGCGGTCGGACCGGAGGGCGGATTCGCACCCGAGGAAGTGCACCGCGCGACCGCACGTGGCGCGCTCGCCGTGCACCTCGGACGCCGTGTGCTTCGCGCCGAAACGGCGGCGATCGCAGCGCTCGCGACGCTCGACGCGATTGCCGGCGACGCGCAGTGAACGCGCCGGGCTACTGCGGCGGTGCCGCGCGGTCGCCGGCGACGAGGATGCTGCAATGCACGCGCTCGACCAGCATCGAATCGACCGAGCCGCGCCACCAGCGAAGCGCGAACTTCTTGGTGCGGCGATGCCCGACGATGACGAGGTCGATCCCGAGCGATTCGACCATCCGCGCGATGACGTCGACGGGCTCGCCATCCTCGAGGTGCGTCGTCACGCCAAAGCCGCGGCCCGTGAGCTGCGCGGCCGCCTCGTCGAGGTCGGCCTGCATCCGCGAGCGGTCGATCGCGAGCGCCGGCTCGGGCACGAATTCGCCGGCGAGCAGGTAGGGCGACGGATCGTGCAGCACGCAGACCAGGTGGATCTCCCGGCCGGAAACCTGCATCAGATGCGAGCACTCCTCGACGGCGAGGCGGCTTTCGGGCGAGCCGTCGAATGCGACCAGGATCTTCCGATACATCGCTCGTTCCTCCTTCGTTCGGGCCTCCCCGGCCGCACTTTTCACGTATCTTCGGCTCGCGTCCTGATGAACCACGCGGGGACGATCGCGAGGGCAAACGCGAGCGTAACAATCGCGAAGCATTCGTGGAAGGCCCGCGCCGGGTTCGCGGCCGTGGGGCCGAGGCGCCACTCGAGCACGACGGCGAGCAGGTTGACGCCGATCGCGCCGCCCAGCTGACGGACGAAGTTGACCGCCGCCGACGCATAGGCGAGCTCGGCGCCGGAAAGCGACTGCACCGCGGCGACGTTCAGCGCCGGGATCAGCATCCCGAGTCCGACGCGTCCGATCACGAGCCACAGCGCGAGCAGCACGAAGCCGGTCGCCGCACCCGCGAACGCAAGCAGCAGGCTCGACAATGCGAAAAGCGCGAGACCGGCGATGATGATCGGCGCAGGATGCATCCGATCCGACAGGCGGCCGCCGGCGACGATCGCGATCGCGAGCGCAACACCGGGCGGCATCAGCAGCCAGCCGGCGTCGGTCGCGTCGTAGTGCGCGATCTGCTGCGCGAACACCGGCACCAGATATGTGCTGCCGAAGAGCCCGATGCCGTAGGCGAACGCGACGATCGACGCGCCGACGAAAGGCCGGTGCCGGAACAGCGCGATCGGCAGAAGCGGCGATCGCGTTCGCCGCTCCCATCCGATGAAGGCCGTGGCGAGCGCGACGCTCGCGACGATCAGCCCCAGCACGTCCGCCGATGCGAACCCCTGGCGATGTCCGACGACCGGAACGTTCAGAAGCGCGACCAGCGATGCGGCCAGCAGCAGCCAGCCGACGGCGTCGAAGCGCAGCGACGCCGCGCGCGTCGCGCCCGGCAGCGTCCGGATCCCGAGCACGATGCCCGCGATGCTCGAGGGTATGGTGAGCAGGAAGATCGAGCGCCACCCGAATGCGTCGAGCAGCATGCCGCCGATCGCCGGCCCGATCGCCGGTGCGAGCACGATGCCGAATCCGTACAGCGCCATCGCGTGGCCGCGCTCCTCGATTGGAAACACGCGGAACAGCACGATCATCGCGAGCGGCTGCAGAACGCCGGCCGCGCCGCCCTGGATCACGCGCGCGACGATCAGCGCATGCGTGCTCCAGCTCGCCGCGGCGAGCAACGATGCGCCGAGGAACAGCGCGAGCATGCCGACGAAGGCCGCGCGCTCGCCAAGCGTCTGCACGAGCCACGCGGTGGCGAGCATCGTCGCCGTCATCGCCGCCAGGTAGCCGGCCGCGATCCACTGGAGCTCGTCGTGGCCGACGTGGAATTCGTCGATCAGCGCCGGGAACGCGACGTTGACGATCGTCGCCGACAGGATCGTCGAGACCGCGCCGAGCAGCATCGTCGTCACGACGAGCGCGCGCGACGGCTCGGCTTCCGCGGACGCGTTCAGAGCTCGACCGGCGCGCGTCGATCGCAGAGTTCGAGCGCGATCGCGACGAGCGCATCCCAAGGCTCGCCAGGGCCCAGTCCCTTCGCGAGCGCGTCGAGCCTCGCAAGCGATGCGAGGAGCTGCAGCACGCGCGGTGGATCGATGCGCCGCACGGCGCGCTCGAGCGCCGCCTGCCGCTTGCCCCAGACGCGGGCGTTACGGACCGCGTTGCCGGCCGACACGCCGTTGCGCATCGCTTCGTGAACGGCGGACAGCGCGTGCAGGTCCTCGCCCAGTTGCCAGGCGACGAGCGTGATCGGCTCGCCTTCGCTGCGAAGCCCGTCGACGACGCGCAGTGCCCGTGACGCGTCGCCGCGCAGCCATGCCTCCGACAGCTCCTGGACGTCGTAGCGCGCGACGTTCGCGACGGCGCGCTCGACGTCTTCGTGCGCGAGTGGTCCCGAAGGAAGCAACAGCGCGAGCTTCTCGATCTCCTGCCGCGCGGCGAGCAGGTTGCCTTCGCAACGCTCGGCGAGGAACGCGAGCGTGTCGGCCGACGCGCGCTGCGCGTTTCGCGCCAGGCGCCCGGCGATCCATTGCGGCAGCGCGCCGCGCTCGATGGGCGCGACGGCCACGAGGACGCCGGATTCGGCGAGCGCGGTGAACCACGCCGACGTCTGCGTCGTGCGGTCGACGCGCGGCAGCGAGATCAGCGTGATGTTGTCGGGCGGCAGCTTTCGCGCGTGCCGCTCGAGCGCCGCGGCGCCTTCGATTCCCGGCTTGCCGGACGGAATCCGCACGTCGATCAGCTTGCGCGATGCGAAGAGGCCGAGGTTCGCATTCGCGGCGACGAACGCGTCCCAGCGGAAATGCTGCTCGACGATGAACACATCGCGCTCGTCGCAGCCCGCGCGCCGCGCCGCGGCCCGGATCGCGTCGGCCGCTTCGATCGCGGCGAGCGGCTCGTCGCCGTGGACGACATAAAGCGGCTTCAGCGTCTGCGCGAGATGCGCGTCGAGCTCGTGCGCGCGCAATTGCATGGCGGCTACGCGGGCATTTTCGCCGCCTGCAGCCTTCGGATGAGCTGCTGGACCGCGTCGGTTTGCATTTCCTTCAGCAGCCGCTCCTCCTGCGTGCCGCGCGCGAGCACCTGGCTTTCGCTGAACGTGTAGCTGCGGCGAAGCTGGATCTCGCCGGCCGGCAGCCAGTCGTTGCCGAGCGGATCGTGCAGCCGGAAGCTCACGCGCTTGATCAGCGCGTATTCCTCGACGGCGCCGGCGCCCGAGATCGACAGCACCTCCTTGTCGTCGGCGACGAGCGGAATGTCGAGGACGACCTGCGCCTGCTTCGGATCGTCGACGGTCTTCGCGCTGCCGGTCGCGTTGAGCGCGCGCTTCATCTCGGCTGCGAGCAGCGGCGCACCCGGCGCGTTGACGTAGATCGACGAGAACGCGTACGTCGCTTCGCCGCGGAGGTGAAAGCCGCACGCGGCAAGCGCACATACGACAATGATCGCCGCGACGAGCGAGCGCGCGAACCGCATGACCGACATCGCGTTGAGCACGTTTCGCGGTTCCTGCTAGACGACCACGTTGACGAGCCTGCCCGGCACCACGACCACCTTGCGCACGGGATTGCCGTTACCGTAGCGCTCGACCTCGGGGGCGCCGCGCGCCGCCGTCTCGATCGTGGCGCGATCGGCCGTCGCCGGCACGACGAGCTTGCCGCGCAGCTTGCCGTTCACCTGCAGCACGAGCTCGACCTCGTCGCGCGCGAGCGCCTTGTCGTCGACGGCGGGCCACGGCGCGTCGATCAGGTCGCCGTGCTCGTCGGCGAAGGCGAGGTCGCGCCAGAGCGCCCACGTCGTGTGCGGGACGACCGGGTAGAGCACGCGCAACAGGATCGACAAGCCTTCACACGCGAGCGCGGCCGCGCCCGCGGCGTCGGCCGGCACGCCCTCGAGCGTGTTCAGCATTTTCATGCCGGCGGAGACGACCGTGTTGTACTGGATGCGCTCGTAATCGTAATCGGCCTGCGAAAGCGCGGCGTGAATGTCGCGGCGGGCAGACTTCACGGCGTCGGCCGCGTCGCGCCAGTCGAAATCGCCGTGCGTCGACGCGATCACGTCGCGCTGGGCCTGCGCGTGGTTCCACAACCGCTTAAGGAAGCGGTGCGCGCCCTCGACGCCGGTGTCCGACCATTCGATCGTATGCTCGGGCGGGCTCGCGAACATCACGAAGAGCCGCGCGGCGTCGGCGCCATAGCGATCGATCATTTCCTGCGGATCGACGCCATTCAGCTTCGACTTCGACATCGTGCCGAGGCCGTCGTACTCGACCGGCTGCCCGTCGAGCTTCGAGCGGCCGCCGGTAATGGCACCGCTCGCGTCGCGCGCGATCTCGACGTCGGACGGCGGAACGTAGTCGATGCCGCCCTTCTCGGTGCGGCGGAAGAACGCGTGCGCGAGCACCATGCCCTGCGTAAGCAGACGCGTGAACGGCTCGTTGTAGCCGACCATGCCGAAGTCGCGCATCACCTTCGTCCAGAACCGCGCATAGAGCAGGTGCAGGATCGCGTGCGTGATGCCGCCGATGTACTGGTCCATCGGCATCCAGTACGCGTCGCGCGCGTCGATCATCGTCGCGGCGTCCGGGCACGTGTAGCGCATGAAGTACCACGACGAGTCGACGAACGTGTCCATCGTGTCCGTCTCGCGTCGCGCCGGCGCCTTGCAGCGCGGGCAGGGGACGTTCAGGAAATCGTCGCGGCGGTTCAGCGGATTGCCGCTGCCGTCGGGCACGCAATCCTCGGGCAGCACGACCGGAAGATCGACCTCGGGCACCGGCACTTCACCGCAATGCTCGCAGTGGACGATCGGGATCGGCGTGCCCCAGTAGCGCTGGCGCGAGATGCCCCAGTCGCGCAGCCGGTACGTCGTGCGCTTCTCGCCGAGGCCCTTCGCGGCGAGATCGCCCGCAATCGTGTCGACGGCGGCCTGGTATGCGAGCCCGTCGTACGCGCCGGAGTTCACGCAAACGCCGATCGTCTTGTCGGCGTACCACGGCTGCCAGCGTTCCGTGGTGAACGGCGGGAATGCAGCGGGGTCCGCGGGCGCGATCACCTGCCGGATCGGCAGACCATACTTTTTCGCGAACTCGAAGTCGCGCTCGTCGTGTCCGGGCACGCCCATCACCGCACCGTCACCATAGCCCATCAGCACGTAATTGCCGACCCAGACGTCGATGTTCCCGCCGGTCAGCGGATGCGTGACGGCGAGCCCGGTCGGCATCCCCTTCTTTTCCATCGTCGCGAGATCGGCCTCCGCGACCGAGCCGCGTTTGCATTCGTCGATGAACGCGGCGAGCCTCGGGTCGTTCCGCGCGGC
>DATJFI010000056.1:0-2901 GCA_035495715.1 Casimicrobiaceae bacterium | reverse complement strand
CGCGTGCACGCCGTCGAACAGGTCAGCTTCGACCTCGAAGCGGGCGAAACGCTCGCGCTCGTCGGCGAATCGGGCTGCGGCAAGTCGACGACCGGACGCTCGCTTCTGCGCCTCGTCGACATCGCGGGCGGCAGCGTCGAGTACGAAGGACGCGACATCGCGAAGCTTCACGACGATGCGCTGCGTCCGGTGCGCCGCGACATCCAGATGATCTTCCAGGACCCGTTCGCGTCGCTCGATCCGCGGCTCACCGTCGGCTTCTCGGTCGCCGAGCCACTGTACGTTCACGGCGTTGCCGACGGTCGCGAAGCCGAGGAGCGCGTCGCATGGTTGCTCGAGCACGTGGGCCTCGTACCGGATCACGCGCGGCGTTATCCGCACGAATTCTCGGGCGGCCAGCGGCAACGGATCGCGATCGCCCGCGCGCTCGCGCTCAGCCCGCGGATCATCGTCGCCGACGAAGCGGTATCCGCGCTCGCCGTCTCGATCCAGGCGCAGATCGTGAACCTGCTGCTCGACCTCCAGGCGGAGTTCGGCGTGTCGTACCTGTTCATCTCGCACGACATGGCGATCGTCGAACGCGTGAGCCATCGCGTCGCCGTCATGTACCTCGGGCAGATCGTCGAGATCGGGCCGCGGCGGCTTGTGTTCGGCAATCCGCAGCATCCGTACACACGCAAGCTGATGGCGGCGGTGCCCGTCGCGGATCCCGCGCGGCGCCGTCGCGAAAGGGCGCTATCATCGGAGGAGATTCCGAGCCCGATCCGCGCCGTCGGCGACGAGCCGACGGTACCTCCGCTCGTCGAGGTCGAGCCCGGGCATTTCGTCGCCGCGCATCGCGTCGGCGGACCCTACTGACGTCGTTCCTGACAGGAGCCTCCGATGAAATCGCTCACCCGCATGCTCGCCGCCGCGCTCGCCGTGCTGGCGCTCGCGGCGCCCGCTTATGCCGCGAAGGACGTCGTGTTCGCCGTCGCGTCGACGTTCACGACGACGGACCCCTACGACGCGAACGACACGCTGTCGCAGGCGATGGCGAAGTCGTTCTACGAGGGGCTGTTCGGCTTCGACCGCAACATGAAGCTGATTCCGGTGCTCGCCGAAAGCTACGACGTCAGCAAGGACGGCCTCGTCTACACGGTGAAGCTGAAGCACGGCATCAAGTTCCACGACGGCACCGAGTTCAACGCGGACGCGGTGAAAGCGAACTTCGACCGCGTCACCAATCCGGACAACAAGCTCAAGCGCTACGGTCTGTATTCGATCATCGCGAAAACCGAGGTCGTCGATCCCTATACCGCGCGCATCACGCTGAAGGAACCCTTCTCCGCGTTCATCAACGATCTCGCGCATCCGTCGGGCGTGATGATCTCGCCGGCTGCTCTGCAGAAATACGGCAGCAAGGACATCGCGTTCCACCCGGTCGGCACCGGACCGTATAAGTTCGTCGAGTGGAAGCAGCCCGACTACCTCAAGGTCGCGAAGAACGAGAGCTACTGGCGCAAGGGCTATCCGAAGGTCGACTCGATCACGTGGAAGCCGGTCGTCGACAACAATTCGCGCGCCGCGCTGATGCAGACCGGCGAGGCGCACTTCACCTTCCCGGTGCCCTACGAGCTCGCCGACGTCCTCAAGTCGAAACCGAACCTGGAGCTCGTCGCCGCGCCGTCGATCGTGCTGCGCTACCTGTCGATGAACGTGCAGCAGAAGCCGTTCGACAACCCGACGGTGCGCCAGGCGATCGCCTACGCGATCAACAAGGAGGCGCTCGCCAAGGTCGCGTTCGCGGGTTACGCGGTGCCAGCCGACGGCGTCGTGCCCGATGCGGTCGAATACAGCGTCAAGCTCGGCCCGTGGCCGTACGATCTCGCGAAGGCGAAGCAGTTGATGAAGGAGGCCGGCTATCCGAACGGCTTCGAGACCGAGCTGTGGTCCGCGTACAACCACAGCACGGCGCAGAAGGTGTCGCAATTCCTCCAGCAGCAGCTCGCGCAGATCGGCATCAAGGCGAAGATCACGCTGCTCGAGGCGGGACAGCGCGTCGAGAAGGTCGAGAGCTGGCCCGATCCGAAGACGGCTCCCGTACGCCTCTACTATGTCGGCTGGTCGGCGTCGACCGGCGAGGCGGATTGGGCGCTGCGGCCACTCCTCTTCGGCGATTCCTGGCCGCCGAAGCTCTTCAACACCGCTTACTACAAGAACGACAAGGTCGACAACGACATCAAGGGGGCGCTCGCGACCAGCGACAAGGCGCAGAAGGCGAAGTTCTATCGCGACGCGCAGGAGACGATCTGGCACGATGCACCGTGGGCACCGCTCGTTACCGAGAAGCTCCTGTCCGCGCACACGAAGAGCCTGACCGGCGTATACGTGATGCCTGACGCGTCGTTCGAGTTCAGCGACATCGATCTCAAGTCGCCGTAATGAGGGCAAACGCGTGGGCGTGATCGAACGCCGGCTCGCCGACCTGGGACTCGCGCTGCCGGCCCCACTTTCACTGCCTCCGGGTATCGTCCTGCCGTTTCCCTGGGCGCGCGTCGTCGGGACGCGCGCGATCTTTTCGGGACATGGACCGACCGATGCGGACGGCGCGCTCGCGAAGCCGCTCGGCAAGGTCGGCCGCGACGTCACGGTCGAGCAAGGTTACGCAGCGGCGCGCTTGACGGGACTTGCGATTCTCGGGAGTCTCGCGCGCGAGCTCGGCGACCTCGATCGGATTGCAACATGGACGCGCGTGTTCGGCATGGTGAACTCGGCGCCGGGATTCAATCGGCAGCCCACGGTGATCAACGGCTTTACGGATCTGATCGTCGAGGTTTTCGGCGAGGCGACAGGTGCGCATGCGCGCAGCGCCGTCGGCATGGCGGAGCTGCCGTTCGACATTCCGGTGGAGATCGAAGG